>JAISSY010000090.1 GCA_031272995.1 Azoarcus sp. | reverse complement strand
TCCACCGTGTAGGCGCCCGCGGTGTCGCCGGTCATCGCACATTCCCAACGCACGCCGTCAGTGGCGGGCAGCCCGGCGCGGCGCGTCGTCACCGTCACCTTGTCGGCGACGATGAAGGAGGAATAAAACCCGACGCCGAATTGCCCAATCAGGTGCGCGTCCTTTTGTTGGTCGCCGGTCAGTTGCCCGAAAAACTCGCGCGTCCCCGATTTGGCGATGGTGCCCAGATTGCTCACCACCTCGTCGCGGCTCATGCCGATGCCGTTATCAGAGACGGTGACGGTGCGCGCCTCCTTGTCGAACGCCAGCCGAATCTTGAGTTCGGCGTCGCCCGCAAGCAATTCCGGCTTGTCGATGGACTCGAAGCGCAGCTTGTCGCAGGCGTCGGAAGCGTTGGAAATCAGCTCGCGCAGAAAAATCTCGCGGTTGGAATACAGCGAGTGAATCATCAGATGCAGCAGTTGCTTCACCTCGGCCTGAAAGTTCAGGGTTTCGCTGGCTTGGGCTTGGGACATCGGGGGGACTCCTTGTGAGACGGGGTAACGATGTGCGCGCATGTGGGGATGGGCGGGCGATGTTTCAAGTCCTCTGCTGGCGCGAGCACGCCTACCGTTTCCACCCTATCCATGCGAAACTTCTCGTCCGGGAATAATTGTGCGAGACACCCAAGGTGGATGACAAAAAATTACCGCTTGGTAAGATTCATCCGACCTTGGACGCCGGACGGCTGATCGCCGACCGGCGCGTGGCGCAGGGTTTGACGCAGGCCGAACCGGCTTCGCAGGAACCAATCAATTTTGAATGATTCCATCATGTAGTCCATCCAAAAGGAGAACGAAATGAAATATTCAGTCTGTGCACTTGCCGCCGTTTCACTCTTGGCTCTAGCTGGTTGTCAGGAAGAAAAGCGAGCCGAGGAAGTTAGAACCGTTGACTGGTATGTTGAACATACAGACGACCTCAACGCCAAACTTCAAGAGTGTAGAAACAATCCAGGGGAACTAGAAGGAACCCCAAATTGTAAAAATGCACACCAAGCTGAACGACAAAAGTTTACCAACAGTATCGGGTCTGGTAAGGGCATTTTCGATTGATTTAAGAAAAAGGAGTTCCAACATCATCGTTCCCGCTCCGCTTCAGTTCGACGCCGACGGCACGCCATATTCGGCGGCGTTCGACGATATTTATCACTCCGCCGACGGTGGGTTGGGACAGGCGCGGCATGTGTTTCTGGGCGGAAACGGTTTGCCGGAGCGGTGGCGCGGGCGGGAGCGGTTCGTCGTCGTCGAGACCGGGTTCGGGTTGGGGCTGAATTTTTTGGCGACTTGGGCGGCGTGGCGGGAGGATGCAGGGCGGTCGCGGACCTTGCATTTCGTTTCGTGCGAGCTGCATCCGTTCAAGGTCGAGGATTTGGCGACGTTGCACGCACGTTGGCCGGAGTTAGATGCATTTTCCGCTGAATTGCGTGCAAATTGGCCGCCGTTGGCGGCGGGGATGCATCGGCTGAATCTGGACGGCGGGCGCGTGACGCTGACGCTCTATTTCGGCGACGTGCGCGACGGGCTGGAGCAGACGGATGCGCGCGCCGACGCCATTTATCTCGACGGCTTTTCGCCGGCGAAGAATCCGGCGATGTGGGCGGCGAAAGTGTTTCATCTGTTGTCGCGCCGCGCTGCGCCGGGGGCGACGCTGGCGACGTGGTCGGTGGCGGGCGAGGTGCGCGAAGGGCTGCGGCGGGCGCGTTTCGTCACCGAAAAAGCGCCCGGATTCGGCGGCAAGCGCGAGATGTTGCGCGGGCATCTGCATCCCGACGCCGGGCGCGAAGCGCCGCCCTGCCCGCCTGCCGAACGGCGCGCGGTCGTGATTGGCGCGGGAGCGGCGGGTTCGGCGGTGGCCGAACGGCTGGCGGCGCGCGGGTGGACGGTGGATGTCGTCGACGCCCTGCCCGGCCCCGGTCAGGGCGCTTCCGGCAATCACGCCGGGGTGCTGCGACCGCAGCCGAGTCTCGACGACAACCGTTTGAGCCGTCTGACTCGCGTCGGCGCGATTTACGGCTGGCGTCACGTGGCGCGGGCGCAGGCCGCCGGGTTGCCGTTGCGCGCGGCGGCGACCGGGGTGCTGCATCTGGCGCGCGACGCGGCGCAGGAGGCGAAGATGCGCGCCACGGTCGAGCGGCTCGCCCTGCCCGCTGAGGCGCTGCGCTACGCCGAAGTGGACGAGGCGAGCGCCATCGCCGGCTGGCCGCTGGCGCGCGGCGGCTGGCATTTTTCCGCTTGCGGCTGGGTACAGCCGTGGAGTCTGTGCGCCGCCAATCTCGCCGCGCATCCCGAAAACGTGCGGCTGCGCTTTTCGACCCACGTCGCCGCCATCGAACGACGCGGCGAACGGTGGCACGCGCTCGCCGCCGACGGCGCGACGATTGCGGACGCGCCAGTGCTGATTCTCGCCGCCGGGGTGGGCACGTCCGCTTTCGCTCAGGCCGCGCCGACGCCGGTGTGGAGCGCGCGCGGACAGGTGAGCGAATTGCCGGCGGCGGACGGTTCGCCGCCGCGCGCCGTCGTTTGTTGCGGCGGCTACGTCACCCCTGCCGTGGACGGGCGGCGCTGCGCCGGGGCGAGTTTCGAGGTCGGCGACCATGACGCCGCCGTTCGCCTCGACGAGCAGCGCGCCAACCTCGCCAAACTCGAAACCATCCTGCCCGGCTACACCGCCGCACTCGACCCCGCCGCGCTCGGCGCGCGCGTCGGTTTTCGCCCGGTGTCGCCCGACCGCCTGCCGCTGGCGGGGGCGTTGCCCGCCGTCGACCATGCCGCGCCGCCCGCGACGCTCGCCAGCTTTCCGCGTCTGGAGGGTCTGTACGTCGTCTCCGGCTTCGGCGCGCGTGGACTGACATGGGCGACGCTGGTCGCCGAGACGCTGGCCTCGCGCATCGCGGGCGAGCCTTCTCCCATCGAGCGCGAATTGGCCGAAGCCATGGACCCGGCGCGTTTCCTGTTGCGGCGCTACCGGGAACCCGTCACGGACGAGGACGACTAACGGGCGAAACCCCGTGAAGTAAGTCAGGTGTGGATACTACGTACACACCCTAAAATCCGGGCACACCTGCGGAAAAAATACTCATATGCCCTATCGGCTCATCGTCGTGTTGACCAGCGTCACGCTTGCTTTCGTATTCGCGGCGGTAGGCGTTTATTCGCGCTGGCAACTCGATGAACGCTTCGAGCAGGAACTCGACGCCGAAGCCGACCGCGTGCACAACATCTATCTCGCCGAACAGCCGCGCCTCGACGACGGCGCGCTCGTCGACCCCGCCGTCGCCGACCAACTGGAAAAAATCTCGCAACGCCTCGACGTCGGCATCGCGTTGTTGCTCGACGCCGGACGCGCCGATGCGCGCCTGTGGCGCAACGCCGCGCCGCCGCGTCAGGTTGGCGGGCAGTACATTCTCGCCGCCACCCGTCCGGAAGCGGAGCAATGGCTGGACGCACGTCGCCTGCCCGCCGCCGTCGCCACCGGGGCGGCGCGCGGACGCATGCTGGAATGGCAGGGCGACTGGTATCACGTCGTCGCCTTCAACCTCGACGAACCGGCGAGCGCGCCCGCCGCTGCGGTCACCGTGCTGGTGTGGCGCGACGACAGCGCACGCATGGCGGGGCTTTTCGCCGAACGCGCCACGGTGCTGCGCGGCACTCTCGGCGGCTACGTCGTCGTGCAAATCGTGCTGCTGCTCGTGCTCAATCTGGCGCGGCGCGAATGGGAAAAACGGTTGCGGCGCAACACCGAAATCATCGAAAGGCTCTCGCGCCGCAACGCCCTGCTGCTGGAAGCGGCGGGCGACGCCATCCTCGGCGTCGACGCGATGGGCAACGTCAGCTTCATCAACAGCGCCGCGTTAGAGATGCACGGTTACCGGCGCGACGAGGTGATGGGCAAGAACGCGCACCACCTGTTCCACCACCACCGCGTCGACGGTCGCCCCTACTCCATCGAAACCTGCCCGATGATGACGACCCTGCGCGACGGGCGTCAGCGCGAGTGCGAGGAAAACCTCTTTCGCCGCGACGGCGCGTGGTTTCCGGTGAAGATGACGATTACGCCCATCGTCGAACAGGGCGTCCACACCGGCACCGTCGCCGTCTATCACGACATCACCGAGCAGCGTAACCGGCAGGAAGCCTTGCTGCGGCTCACCACCACCGACCCGCTCACCGGCGCTTGCAACCGGCGCCACTTCATCGACCGGCTCGACGCCGAAATTTCGCGCCAGCGTCGCCACGGCGGCATGGCGGCGTTGCTGGTGTGCGAAATCGACGACTTCAAGCAGGTCAACGATTCGCACGGCAACGCGATGGGCGACGCGGTGCTCGCCAACTTCGTGCACGTCGTGCGCATGACGGTGCGCAAGACCGACCTTGTCGGACGCATCGGCGGCACCGAATTCGCCATCCTGCTGTTGGGCGACAGCATCGCGCAGGCGGAGGAACTGGCCGGACGGCTGCATCGCAACCTGCTCGCCAACCCGGCGCGAATCGGCAATTTCGCCATTCCGGTCGATGTCAGCGTCGGCGTCACCAACCTGCGCACCGAGGACATGAGCGCCGATGCGCCCATCCGCCGCGCCGAAGAAAGCCTCGCCACCCCGGCGACATCCGCCGTGAAGTATGTCGGCGAGGAAACCGCCTCCACTGCCTAAAATTCGGGCAAATAACCCAAAAAATACCCATATGCCCTACCGGCTCGTCGTATTGCTGACCAGCATCACGCTCGCCGTCATCTTCGCGGCCGTGGGGCTGTATTCGCGCTGGCAAATCGACACGCGCTACGCCATCGAGCGCGAGGCCGAAACCGCCCACCTCCACAACGTCTACGTGGTGCAGGACGAAGTGCTGGCGCAGCGCACGCTGGCGCTCGGCTACAGCATCTCCGCCAACGAGGACATCCAGCGCCTGCTCTACGAGGGCGGACGCGCCGTGCGCGCCGAGGGCGGCGGTCAGGGCGGCGACCGCGCCGCCGAAATCCGCAACGAACTGTTCCACGTCATGGCGCGGCAATGGAACGACCTGCACACCGGGCACGAACTCGAACACATGAACTTCCTGCTCCCCGGCATCACCGCCTTTCTGCGCATGAACCAGCCCGACCGCTTCGGCGACATGCAGGCCGACGTGCATCCGATGCTGGTCGCGGTCGAACACGACCACAAGGCGCGCAGCGGTTTTGAAATCGGTCACGCCTACGCCGGCATCTGTGGCGGCGTGGTGGTGACCTACATGCCGAAGCCCGGCGGCGTGCCGCACGTCGTCGGCGTGCTCGAAATCGGCTTCGACATGACCGAGCGGCTGGAGAAAATTTCCCGCCAACTCAACGTCGGCATCGCCATCGTGCTCAAGTCCGCCAACGTCGACGAGAACATGTGGCCGACCTCGCGCCCGCTACAGAAAATCGGCGAGGAATACGTGCTCGCCGCCACCCGCCCGGAAGCGGCGGAATGGATTGCCTCGAAGCTGCTGCCCGCCGCCGCGCGCCAGCCGCGCGGGCACGACGTGCAGTGGCGCGGACGCTCGTATCAGGTCGTCGCCTTCGCGCTCGACGACTATCACGGCCGTCTCGACCCCGCCCATCCGCCGGTGGGCGAAGTGCTCATCTGGCGCGACGTCACCGACCGGCTGGCGCAACTCGCCGGCGAGCGCAATTCGGTGCTGCTCGGCACGCTGGTCGGCTACATCGTCATGCAGATTTTCATGCTGTTCATTCTTTCGGTGTCGCGCGACGAATGGGAGCGCCGCCTGCGCCTCAACACCGAGACCATCGAAAAACTCTCGCGTCACAACACCCTGCTGCTCGAAGCGGCGGGCGAAGGCATCCTCGGCGTCGACGACAGCGGCAACATCACCTTCATCAACCGCGCCGCGCTGGAAATGATTGGTTTTCGCCGCGACGACGTAATGGGCCGCAACGCGCACGAGACTTTCCATCACTCCCACCCCGACGGCAGTTTCTACCCGATAGAAGAATGCCCGTTGGGCAAGACCATGGCGGACGGCGAGGTGCGCGAAGTCGAGGAAGCCCTCATCCGTCAGGACGGTTCCAACTTCCCGGTGACGATGACGATTACCCCGGTCGTCGAACAGGGCAAACGGCTCGGCGCGGTGGTCGTTTTCCACGACATCACCGAGCAGCGCAACCGTCAGGAAGCCCTGATGCGGATGGCGACCACCGATTCGCTCACCGGCGCCAGCAATCGCCGCCACTTCCTCGAACTGCTCGACGCCGAACTCGCCCGCCAGCGCCGTCACGGCGGACTGGCGTCGCTGTTGATGACCGACCTCGATTTCTTCAAGCGCGTCAACGATACCCACGGCCACGCCGCCGGCGACGTCGTGCTCGCCAACTTCGTGCGCGTCGTGCGCCAGACGGTGCGCAAGAGCGACGTCATCGGCCGCATGGGCGGCGAGGAATTCGCCATCTTGCTGCCCGGCGACGGCATCTCCGGGGCGCAGGAACTGGCCGAACGCCTGCGTCACACCTTCGAGACCAATCCGGTGCAAATCGGCAATCTCATCATCACCGTCACGGTGAGCATCGGCATCGCCGACCTGCGCGCCGACGACATGACCGCCGACGCCCCGCTGCGCCGCGCCGACGAAGCGCTCTACGTCGCCAAGGAATCCGGGCGCAACCGCACGGCGGTGTACGACCCGCCGACGATGAAAAGGATTGTCGAAAGCGACGCCTGAGCCTTACGCCGCCAGCCGCGCCAGCGTGCGGTCGCGCCCGAGCGCTTCCACCACCGCGTCGATGGACGGCGTGTGCTCGACTCCCAACAGCGTGACGCGCAGCGGAATGGCGACCTGCGGCATCTTGAGGCCGTGTTCCTTCATGGTCTCCTTGATTGCCTGCGAGATGGACTCGCGCTCCCACGCCGACAGCGCCGCCAGCCGCGAGGCGAGGCTGGCGAGCGCGGCGCGCGCCGGGGCGGTCAGGTGTTTTTCCGCCAGTTCCGGCGCCACCGCGACGGCGCGGTAGAACGGCGTCACCGCCTCGGCCAGTTCGTTGAGATTTGCGGCGCGTTCCTTGTACACCGCCACCACGGCGGCCAAATCCGGCCCGCCCTTGGTGTCGACGCCGCGTTTTTCGAGGCGGGCGTGGATATCGGTGGCCAGCGTCTCGTCGTCGGCCGCCTTGATGTACTGCGCGTTCAGCCAGTTCAATTTCTCGGTGTTGAACTGCGCCGCCGAGGGCGTGATGTGGCCGAGGTCGAACCACTCTATCAACTGCGCGCGCGAGAACACCTCGTCGTCGCCGTGGCTCCAGCCGAGGCGGGCGAGGTAATTCACCACCGCGTCGGGCAGATAGCCGTCCTCAAAATACTGCATGACGCTCACCGCGCCGTGGCGCTTGGAAAGTTTCGTCCCGTCGTCGCCGAGAATCATCGACAGATGCGCGTACTGTGGCACCGAGGCGCCGAGCGCCTTCAAGACGTTGATTTGGCGCGGGGTGTTGTTTACGTGGTCGTCGCCGCGAATGACGTGGGAAATTTTCATGTCCCAATCGTCGACCACGACGCAGAAGTTGTAGGTCGGCGTGCCGTCGGCGCGCGCGACGATGAAATCGTCCAGTTCGGCGTTGGCGAATTCGATGTGGCCTTTCACGAGGTCGTCCCACGCCACCGTGCCGGAAGTCGGATTCTTGAAGCGCACTACCGGCTGCACGCCCGCCGGAATCGGCGGCAAGGTCTTGCCGGGTTCGGGTCGCCAGCGCCCGTCGTAGCGCGGTTTCAGCTTCTTCGCCTCCTGCTCGGCGCGCAGGGCGTCGAGTTCTTCCTTCGAGGTGTAGCAGTAGTACGCCGTGCCGGCGTCGAGCATCTGCCGGATGACCTCTTTGTAACGCGCCATGCGCTGCATCTGGTAGAACGGCCCTTCGTCGTGCGTGAGGCCGAGCCACGCCATGCCGTCGAGAATCGCCTGCACCGCCTCCGGGGTCGAGCGCGCCAGGTCGGTATCCTCGATGCGCAGCACGAACGTGCCGCCCATGTGGCGGGCGTAAGCCCACGAAAACAGCGCGGTGCGCGCGCCGCCGATGTGCAGAAACCCGGTCGGACTGGGCGCGAAGCGGGTGCGGACGGGAGAAGTCATAAAGCCGATTCCAAAAGAAAAACCCCGTCGTGGAAAACGCCGGGGCGTCGGTTCAAGGCGCTGCCGCGCGGGCAACGGTGTCGGGGCGGGATTCTAGTCCACCGCCCGCGAGGGCGGAAGCGTCATGACCGCGCTTGCACCCCGTAACGCCTGATGCACGCCCCGTCCTTGACCACGGTGAAGGTATAGACCTCGCCATGCAGGTTGAGCGCGCCCAGAGTGGCGTGGTAGGTGTCGCTGTCGTTGGTGAAGATGGCGACCGCCGTATGGCGCGGGCAGATGTCGGCCACTTCCGCCACCGATTTCGCCGCCACTTCCGGAGAAGGCACCTTGGCCGGCACCAACTTGTCGCTATTGGAGAATTGTTCCTGCGCCGCTTTCAGCAACCGCACCGCCTCCCTGCTGTCGTGGGCGAGCGAACCGTCCTCCTCACAGTGCACCAGCGCGGCGAAGAACGGCTTGCCGTCAGCCACGACCCTGAAGACCGGGCAACAGATTTCGTTGGTTTGAGGATGGAGAGTGCTGGCGATATCCATGAACGTAAGAATACCGCGGGGGCGTGGTGGGTGGTACTGGGATCGAACCAGTGACCCCTGCCGTGTGAAGGCAGTGCTCTACCGCTGAGCTAACCACCCCTAGCGAAAGAGGCGCGATTCTAACGGCAGGGATTGGCGGGCGTCAATGGCGTAGTTTTCGGACGACCGCGAGCGGGAAAGACCGCCCTCAATCACGTTGGCATGACAAGGGGCGTGAATTTTTCTGCCTTTCCACTACTTGGGCGATGCTAGAATGTGGCGCAAGTGACAATCATAAAGCATAACCCGTCCCGCTCTAACGGAATCAGACAATGAAATATCGCGTGCCGATTTTCGCCGCCGTGCTGGTCATCACCGCCATCCTGCTTTTCGTCGCCCAACCGTGGATGGCGTCGGTCAAGGACGCCGCCTATCCGGTGGAATGCGACAAGGTTCGTCAGTGCCTCGCCGCCGATTTCGCTTGGCCGCCGAAGTTGCTCTACTGTCCGGCGACGCTGGCGCCGCTGACGGTGCGGCAACGCTCCGAGGAAGGCAAATGGGGCTATGCGATGGATTACGGGCGTTGCAGTCAGGACGTGCTGGTGACGCCGCGTTACGACGACGCGGAGAAATTCGGCAATAACGGGTTGGCGAAAGTCGGCAAGGACGGCAAATGGGGATTCGTCAACCTCAAGGGCGAGGAAGTCATCCCCTTGCTGTTCGAGGAAGCGGGCGACTTCGACTACGGGCTGGTGGCGGTGAAATCGAACGGCCAGTGGGGCTACTTCAACGCGCAGGGACAACCGGAGGTGCCGCCCAGTTTCGAGCAGGTTTCCGGGCTGTGGCGCGAAGGGCTGTCGGCGGTGAAGCAGAACGGCAAATGGGGTTTCATCGACCCCAAGGGCGAGGCGGTGGTGGAGACGCGCTACGACGAAGTGAGCGAATTCATCGACGGCGTCTCCAAAGTTAAGCTGAACGGCAAATGGGGCGCCGTCGACACCAAAGGCGCCGTCGTCGTGCCGCCCGACTACGAAGTCATCATCTCCACCGCCGAGGAAACCCGGCTGCTCATCGTGGCGAAGAACGGGTTGATCGGCTATTTCTCCACCGCGGGCAAGGAAATCATTCCCCCCGTCCTGCGCAAAGCCGTCTCGCTGCGCCGCGACGGCAGCGGCGCGATTCAGGCGCGCTTGAACGAAGCGGCCTTGTCCGACCTCGACGACGCCGACGTCGACGACAAAATAGCGCTCACCGGTTGGTTCTACCTCGACGCCACCAACGAAAAACTGCGCTTCGACGACGCCGGCAAGGCGCAACTGTGGCGCAAGGGCGAGTGGTATTACGTCACCCCGCGCGGCAAGCTGGTGAAGGTCAGCGCCTGACGGTGCGGCGCAACTTGGGCGGTTTGGCGGCGCGTTCGCGCTCGTTCGCGGAGCGCCGTGGCGCAGGCACGCCCGCCAGCCGGCAGGCGTCGGCTTCCGGCAATTCCATGTACATGCCACGTTTGAGGCGCGGCGGCAGTTCCACCGGGCCGTAACGCACGCGCATCAGGCGGCTGACGGTGAGGCCGACCGCTTCGAACATGCGCCGCACCTCGCGGTTGCGCCCTTCCGAGATGGTGACGCGATACCAGTGGTTGGCGCCCTCGCCGCCGTCGTCGCGCAAGGTGTTGAACTTCGCGGTGCCGTCGGCGAGCGCGACGCCGACGGTGAGGCTTTCGATCTGTTCGGGGCCGAGTTCGCCCAACAGCCGCACGGCGTATTCGCGGTCGAGTCCGTAACGCGGGTGCATCAGCCGGTTGGCGAGCGCGCCGTCGTCGGTGAACAGCAGCAGCCCGGAGGTGTTGAAGTCGAGCCGCCCGATGGCGAGCCAGCGCCCGCGCCGCAGCATCGGCAGGCGCTCGAACACGGTCGGACGCCCTTCCGGGTCTTCGCGCGAGACGATTTCGCCTTCCGGCTTGTGATAGAGCAGCACGCGCGGCGCGCGCGCGCCGAACTTGATCGGCACCAGTTTGCCGTTGAGCTTCACACGGTCGCCGGGGCCGATTTTCTGGCCGGGACAGGCGGGTTCGCCGTTGACCTGAATGCGGCCTTCGGCGACCCATTCCTCGATTTGCCGACGCGAACCGATGCCGACGCGGGCGAGGACTTTTTGCAGGCGTTCGGGTTCGGCTGCGGGGGCGCGCCCGCGAGCGCGCGACGGACGCGGCGCGGGGGCTTTTTCTTCCGCGACAGCGCGCGGCTTACTCGGCGGGCGCAGCGGGCTTTGTTTCTGTTTGCGTGGCATCGATCAAGTCCATCATGCGTTCGAGTTCGGGCAACGGCGGCAAATCGGCGAGCGCGGTAAGCCCCATGTCGTCGAGAAAGCGCCGGGTGGTGGCAAACAGCGCCGGGCGGCCCGGCGTGTCGCGGTGGCCGACGATGTCTATCCAGCCGCGCGACTCCAGAGTTTTGAGAATGCCGGGCGAAACGGCAACGCCGCGAATTTCCTCGATGTCGCCGCGCGTCACCGGTTGACGATAGGCGACGATCGCCAGCGTTTCCATGACGGCGCGCGAGTAACGCGGCGGTTTTTCGTCCTTGAGGCGGTCGAGATAGACCTGAAACTCCGGTCGGGTCTGGAAGCGCCAGCCGCTCGCCGAGCGCGCCAGTTCGACGCCGCGCCCTGCCGCTTCCCAATCGGCGCGCAGTTCCTCGACCAGTTTGCGCACCATGTCGGCGCCGGGGTCGGGGTCGAACAATTGGCGCAGCGCCGCCACCTGCAACGGCGCGGCGCTGGCGAACAGGGCGGCTTCGATGACGCGTTTACAGAGGTCGGGCGAATAATTATTCGCCCCTACAGGTTCAGTTTTGACCATCTGCCAATTTCACATATATCGGCGCGAACGCCTCGTTTTGGGTGACCACCACCAGCGTTTCCTTGACCAGTTCGAGCATGGCGAGAAAGCTCACCACCAGACCCGCCGGGCCTTTTTCGACGTCGAACAGGGTCTCGAAGACGACGAAGGTGCCGTCGTGCAGTTTGCGCAGGATCATCGTCATGTGCTCGCGCACCGACAGGGTTTCGCGGTCGACCTTGTGATGCTGCACGAGGCGGGCGCGCTTCATCAGCCGCAGCCACGCCACCTGCAAGTCGTGCAGACTGACTTCGGGCTGACGCTCGACGATTTTTTCGGCGACGAACACGCTCACCTGCTCGAAATCGCGTCCGGCGCGCGGCAGTTCGTCCAGCTTCGCCGCCGCGAGCTTGGTCTGTTCGTATTCGAGCAGGCGGCGCACCAGTTCGGCGCGCGGGTCTTCCTCGACGGCGGTTTCGCGCGGCGGGCGCGGCAGCAACATGCGCGACTTGATTTCCAGCAGCATCGCCGCCATCAGCAGGTATTCGGCGGCGAGTTCGAGATTGGTGGCGCGCATCGCCTCGACGTATTCGAGATATTGCGCCGTGAGCGGCGCCATCGGAATGTCGAGCACGTCGACGTTAGCGCGGCGAATCAGGTAGAGCAGCAAATCGAGCGGCCCCTCGAAGGCTTCGAGGAAAACGCGCAACGCGTCGGGCGGGATATATAAATCCTTCGGCAAATCGAGCATCGGCTCGCCGTAGAGGCGGGCTTCGGGCGATTCCGGGGTTGGCGCGCGCAGCGCGTTTTCTTCCGCCATCGCCGTCACAGTCCAAAAAGCGCCAACAGGCCGTCGGCGAAAAGATTGAGCGGCGGGCTGAGGATGCGGCCCAGTACGCCCGAAACCAGCAGCAGCAACAGAATCGGAAAGCCGTAAGGCTCGACGCGCGCGTAGCGCCACGCCAGCTTGTTCGGCAACAGGCTGACGGCGATGCGGCCGCCGTCGAGCGGCGGAATCGGCACCAGATTGAGGAACATCAGCACGCAATTGATGGCGATGCCGCCGTAGTTGCCGGTGGACATCATCCACAGCGCATGGCCGTAAGTGCCCGGCGCGCTGCCGAAAGCGAACGCCGCCACCGCCGTCCACCCCACCGCCATGACGAAATTGGCGAACGGCCCGGCGGCGGCCACCCACAGCATGTCGGCCTTCGGGTTGCGCAGACGGGCGAAATTGACCGGCACCGGCTTCGCCCAACCGAACAAAATGCCGCCGCCGCCGGAAATCGCCGACAGCAGATAGATGCCGAGCGGCACGGCGACGGTGCCCACCGGGTCGATGTGACTGAAGGGATTGAGCGTGATGCGCCCTGCCCGTTCGGCGGTGGTGTCGCCGAAATGGCGCGCCGCGTAGCCGTGCGCCGCTTCGTGCACGGTAATCGCCAGCACCACCGGCACGACGTAGAGCAGGATTTCCATGGGCATCGCCGCGTCCTCAGTCCGCCGTCAGTCCGAAAGGTTCGAGCCGTCCGCAACCGCCGCGCACCAGTTCCGGGGCGCCGCTCGACAAGTCGATGACCGAGGTCGCTTCCGGTCGGCAAGGGCCGGCCTCGATGACCAAATCCACGTCCTTCTCCAGCCGCTCGCGAATTTCCTCGGCATCGGTGAGCGGTTGTTCCTCGCCGGGCAACAGCAGGGTCGAGGATAGCAACGGTTCGCCGAGTTCGCCCAACAGCGCCGCGACCACCGGATGCTCCGGCACCCGCAGGCCGATGGTCTTGCGCTTCGGGTGCAACATGCGGCGCGGCAGTTCGCGCGTCGCTTCGAGAATGAAGGTGTAGGGGCCGGGCGTCGTCGCCTTCAGCAGCCGGTATTGCACGTTGTCGACGCGGGCGTAGGCGCCGATGTCGGAGAGGTCGCGGCACAGCAGCGTGAAGTGATGGCGCTCGTCGACGCCGCGCAGACGGCGGATGCGGTCGAGCAGCTTCGCGTCGCCGATGTGGCCGCCGATGGCGTAGGCGGAATCGGTCGGGAAAGCGATGAGTCCGCCGTCGCGCACGATGCCCGCCGCCTGACGGATGAGCCGGGGTTGCGGCGACGTGGGGTGCAGGGAAAAGAACTGGGCCATCGCGTCAGTAGCCGAGCCGCGTCCACACCGGCGTCAAATCGGGCGGCAGTTCGTGGCAGCGCCCGAGGTCGACCGGGCTTTCGCCTTCGCAGTGGAAATCCGAGCCGCGCGAGGCCAGCAGTCCGCGCCGTCGCGCCACGGTGGCGAAGCGTTTCATTTCTTCCGGCGTGTGCGCGCCGGCCACCACCTCCACCGCCTCGCCGCCGGCGGCGGCGAAATCGTCGAACAGCCGCTCCAACCCCGCGGTCGACAGCCGGTGATAGCGCGAGGGATGCGCCACCACCGCGACTCCGCCCGCGGCGCGTATCCAACCCACCGCGTCTTCGAGGCTCGCCCACTGGTGCGAAACGAAGCCGGGCTTGCCGCGCGCCAGATAATGCTCGAACACCGTGTTCACGTCTGGCATGACGCCGCTGGCGACCAGATAGCGCGCGAAGTGGGCGCGTCCAATCATCGCCGGGTTGCGCGCGAAGCGGCGCGCCCCCTGCAAGGTGTCGTGGATGCCGCATTTCTCCAGCGCCGCCGCCATGTGCTGCGCGCGCTCCTCGCGCCCGCTGCGCACGCGCGCCAGCCCTTGCGCGAGTTCGGCGTTGGCCGGGTCGATGCCCAGTCCGACGATGTGGATGGTGGTGTCGTCGAGAAAGGAGACCGAGATTTCGACGCCGGGAATGAAATTCATCCCCAGCGATTCGGCTTCGCGCGCCGCTTCCGCCAAGCCGTCCAGTTCGTCGTGGTCGGTGAGCGCCAGCAGGTCGACCCCGTGCGCGTGCGCGCGCCGCACCAGGGCGGCGGGTTCGAGGCAACCGTCGGAAATCGAGGAGTGGCTGTGCAGGTCGGCGTTCATGGCGCGGAATGATAGCAAACGCCGGCCCGCCGCCTCAGCCTTTCGCGAACGTCAGCGCCTCGCCCTTGCACCCCACTTCGATGGTGTCCTTGGCCGCGAACCTGCCTTCGAGAATCGCTTTCGACAACGGATTCTCCAGCTTTTCCTGAATCGCCCGCTTCAGCGGCCTCGCGCCGAACACCGGGTCGAAACCGGCCTTGGCGAGTTCTTCGAGCGCCGCGTCCGACACCTTCATCTTCATGTCGAGCCGCTCCAGCCGCTTTTCGAGATATTGCAACTGGATGCGGGCGATGCCGGCGATGTGCTTTTCGTCGAGGGCGTGGAAGACCACCACTTCGTCGATGCGGTTGATGAATTCGGGGCGGAAATACGTCTTCACCTCGGCCATCACCGCGAGCTTGATGACGCCGTAGTCGTCGCCCGCCATCTGCTGAATCATCTGGCTGCCGAGGTTGCTGGTCATGACGATGACCGTGTTCTTGAAATCGACCGTGCGCCCCTGCCCGTCGGTCATGCGACCGTCGTCGAGCACTTGCAGCAGCACGTTGAACACGTCCGGGTGCGCCTTTTCCACTTCGTCGAACAGGATGACGCTGTACGGCTTGCGGCGCACCTGTTCGGTGAGATAGCCGCCCTCTTCGTAGCCGACGTAGCCCGGCGGCGCGCCAATCAACCGCGCCACCGAATGCTTTTCCATGAATTCGCTCATGTCGATGCGAATCAGATGCTCCTCGGAGTCGAACAGGAAACTCGCCAGCGCCTTGCACAATTCGGTCTTGCCGACCCCCGTCGGGCCGAGGAAAAGGAAGGAGCCATAGGGACGGTTCTCGTCCGAGAGTCCTGCGCGGGAGCGGCGGATGGCGTCCGACACCAGCCGCACCGCCTCGTCCTGACCGACGACGCGGGCGTGCAGGCGGTCTTCCATCTTGAGCAGCTTGTCGCGCTCGCCCTGCATCATCTTGCTCACCGGGATGCCGGTGGCGCGGCTCACTACTTCGGCGATTTCCTCCGCGCCGACCTGGGTGCGCAGCAGGCGGTTCTGCTTCGGCGCGTCGGAATTGGCTTTTTCCGCCGCTTTCAACTGCGCCTCCAGTTGCGGCAGCTTGCCGTATTGCAGTTCGGCCATCTTGTCGAACTGGCCCTTGCGCTGGAACTCGGCCATCTGCACGCGCAGACGGTCGATTTCCTCCTTGATGTGCGCCGAGCCTTGCAACTGCGCCTTTTCCGCCTTCCAGACTTCTTCGAGGTCGGAGTATTCCTTCTGCAAGCGCCCGATTTCTTCCTCGATGAGCGCCAGACGCTTCTTCGACGCCTCGTCGGTTTCCTTCTTCACCGCCTCGCGCTCGATTTTCAACTGAATCAGGCGGCGGTCGAGCTTGTCCATCGCCTCCGGCTTGGAGTCGATTTCCATCTTGATGCGCGCCGCCGCTTCGTCGATGAGGTCGATGGCCTTGTCGGGCAGGAAGCGGTCGGTGATGTAGCGGTTGGAAAGTTCGGCGGCGGCGACGATGGCCGGGTCGGTGATTTCGACCTTGTGGTGCAACTCGTATTTTTCCTGCAAGCCGCGCAGGATGGCGATGGTCGCCTCCACCGACGGCTCCTCGATGAGCACCTTCTGGAAGCGCCGCTCCAGCGCCGCGTCTTTTTCGATGTACTTGCGGTATTCGTCGAGCGTGGTGGCGCCGATGCAGTGCAGTTCGCCGCGCGCCAGCGCCGGTTTGAGCATGTTGCCGGCGTCGATGGCGCCTTCGGCCTTGCCCGCGCCCACCATCGTGTGCAGTTCGTCGATGAAAAGCACGATGCGCCCTTCTTCCTGCGCGATTTCCTTCAGCACCGCCTTCAGCCGTTCCTCGAACTCGCCGCGATACTTGGCCCCGGCGAGCAGCGCCGCCATGTCGAGCGCCAACACGCGCTTGCCCTTGAGGGTTTCCGGCACTTCTTCGTTGACGATGCGCTGCGCCAGTCCTTCGACGATGGCGGTCTTGCCGACGCCCGGCTCACCGATGAGCACCGGGTTGTTCTTCGAGCGCCGTTGCAGGATTTGAATGGCGCGGCGGATTTCGTCGTCGCGACCAATCACCGGGTCGAGCTTGCCCTGACGGGCGCGTTCGGTGAGGTCGAGACAGTATTTCTCCAGCGATTGCCGCTGCCCTTCCGCCTCCTGACTATCGACCGCCGCGCCGCCGCGCACCGCCTCGATGGCCGCTTCGAGCGCCTTGCGGTTCAGCCCGTGCTCGCGCAGCAGCCGTCCGGCCTCGCCCTTGTCGTTGGCGAGCGCGAGCAGAAACATCTCGCTGGCGATGAACTGGTCGCCGCGCTTCTGCGCTTCCTTGTCGGTCAGGTTCAACAGATTGCCGAGGTCGCGCCCGACGCTCACGTCGCCGCCGTGCCCTTCCACCTTCGGCAGCCGCTCCAGCGCCTGCGCCAACGCCTGCCTGAGCGGCGGCACGTTCACCCCGGCGCGCTGCAACAGCGACGAAGCGCCGCCGTCGTCCTGTTCGAGCAGCGCCATCAACAGGTGCAAAGGCTCGATGAACTGCTGGTCGTTGCCGACGGCGAGGCTCTGCGCGTCGGCGAGAGCCTGCTGGAATTTGGTGGTGAGTTTGTCGAGACGCATGGTAGCGGTCCTTGTTGTTCGGTTGCAGCCAATGTGGGGGGCGTTGCGGCGGATTCAAGTGGGCGTCATGCCAATCCACCGACCGCAACATACTCCTGCCCATACGTCATGACGCGGGAAGATTTCTTCGCCGGGGAAAGAAAGGCATACAGCCAATCTCCTGAATAGTTCATCCCATCTCCCCTTCACGCGGGCATCCCGCACACTCGCGGCGCATTCGTTTCTCGTCTCTGCAAACCATTCGCCTTGTCGGTCGTCCATCCGTCCATTGCAAACTCGCGGGGCGAATTCATGCGGCGACGACATCTCCATCTGTTTTTCACCTCCCTGCTCGTCGCCCCCGGCGCGGCGGCGGAGGTCGATATTCCCGATTTGCCGCTCAACGTCGGGGAGAGCGCGCCGCCGCTGGTGATGTTGGTGGCGAGCAAGGACCACAAGCTGTTTCAGGAAGCCTATGCCGATACCGCCGACCTCGACGGCGACGGGCGGGTGGATACGGGCTTCAATCCGAAGGTCGAGTATTACGGGCTGTTCGACGCCAGGCTCTGTTACGCGGGAGCGGGGCAGAACGGCGGCGGCACGGCGGGAGCGGCGGCCTCCGGCGGGGATTATTTCAAGCCGGCGGCGGCGGTGAAGGATTTGCGGCTCAAGACTTGCGGCGGCGGGCTGTGGTCGGGCAACTTTCTCAATTACGTCACCACCACGCGCATGGACACGCTGCGCCGCGTGCTCTACGGCGGGGCGCGCGCGGTCGACACGCGGCGGCGCACGATTCTGCGCCGCGCCTACGTGCCGCGCGACGGGCACGCTTGGGGCAAGGAATACGCCGGGCCGGCAGAGGACGGTTACGACATTTCCGACTACACGCCCCTGCCCCGCCCGACGCCGGGGCGACGGCACTTTTTCGGCAACTTCACGCCGCTGGCCGATTGCGCGCAGGCGGAGAACTGCCGCGACCGGACGATGCCTGTCCTTGCCGTGGCGCTCGATGTCGACCCCGGCAAGCGGGTGTGGGATTGGGCGTGGGGCGCGGTGGGGAAGCTCTTCGACGACGCTGCGGTCGGGGCGCGCGGCTCGAAGCGATACGCGGCGCAGGTGGAGGCGTGCGGCGCGGCCTTCGATTTGCCCGATGGCACGCAGGGGTATCGCGGCGGCAACTGCAAGGCTTACGTCGATGCGAAAGGCGTCACCGTCTGGAAGCCGACCGGGATGCTGCACAAGTTCGGCTCGTCCGGCGAATTGAAGTTCGGACTCATCACCGGCAGCTACGACAAAAACACCTCCGGCGGCGTGCTGCGCAAGGCGATGTCCTCGTTCGCCGACGAAATCGACCCCGAAACCGGGCGATTCACCGCCGCCGCCACCATCGTGCACACCTTCGACCGCCTGATGATTCGCGGCTTTCGCGCCAACGGGGCGAACGAATACAAGAACTTTCGCGGCGGCGCGTCCAAGGTTGGCGGACGCATGATGCTGGAGGGCGAATTCCCCGACTGGGGCAATCCGGTGGGCGAGATGATGTTCGAGGCGCTGCGCTACCTCGGCGGCGAAGGCAGGCCGACGCCGGATTTCGATGCCAGCGGCGGCATCGACGCCGCGCTCGGCCTGCCGCGCGCGACGTGGGACGACCCCTACGCCGCCAACAGCGCCGCGAAAGCGCCCTGGTGCTCGCGTCCGAGCATCGTGGTGCTGTCGGACTCCGCGCCTTCGTTCGACGCCGACCAGGTGCCGGGGGCGCGTTTCGACAGTTGCACCCATTTCGGCGGCGGGCCGTATCTGCGCTCGTTCCACGCCTGCAATCGCGGGCGCAGCAGCGCCTTTTCCACCCCGTTCGGCATGTTCGACGCCGGCACGCTGATGCACTTCATCGGCGAGAAGGAAGGCATCAACGGCAACGCCTTCTTCGTCGGACAGGCGGGCGGCGCGGTGGATTGGACGCCGCTGCCGCGCAACGTCGATTCGCTCGCCGAGGCGCGCGGGCTGGCGCCGGAAGACCCCGGACGCGAAGGCAGCTTCACTTCCGCCGCCGTGGCGTACTACGGCAGGACGACGGGCATCGAAACGGCGGTGGGCAAGCCGCGCCAGCGCGTCGACACGCATGTGGTGTCGCTCGCATCGCCCTTGCCGAAAATCGAGGTGCCCACGCGGCGCGGCGTCGTCTCCATCGCGCCGTTCGCCAAATCGGTGAAGGGCTACGCTTACAACCTCGCCAACACGCGCGGCTATTTCCACGTCAGCAGCGAAATCGTCAAATTCGACCTCCTCGGCCTCGACGAAAAAGACCCCGCCAACGGCGGACGCTATCGCGCCAGATTTCAGGTCGGCTTCTCCGACATGGAACAGGGCGGCGCGCACGAAGTCGATTTTCGCGTCGAATACGAGGTGCGGCGGCAGGCCGACGACAGCGTGCTGGTGCGCGTGACGCCGCTGCGCCACGACACCGACGTCACCATCGACGCCGGCTACGTCGTCTCCGGCGCGGGCGCGCAGGACGGCGCCTATCTGGTGGTGCAGAGCAATCGCTACAAGCCGGTCGGCTACTACCTCAACGCGCGCGACGCCTTCCCCACCGGCTGGTGCCTGACCCGCGACGACAAGCCGGAATGCGCCACCCTGCCCGCCTGCGCCAACAATCCGTGGACGCGCGGCGACTGCTACCTCGGCGAAGCGAGCGAGCGCATCTTCACCGCCGCGCGCATCCGCGCCGCGCCGCCGCTGCCCGACCCGCTGTGGCTGGCGGCCAAATGGGGCGGCTTCCGCGACCGTCCGAGCGAAATCAACCACTGGCCCGACACGGCGGGAAAATGGGACGCCAACCGCGACGGCGAACCGGACAACTTCTTCGCCGCCAAAAACGCCGGCGGGCTGGAAGCGGCGTTGACGCGCGCTTTCTCCACCATTCAGGACAGCGATTCCGCCGCCGGGCAGGTGGCCGTGAGCGCCGACGCCTTCGGCGGCAGCGGCGCGCCGCTCGCCTTCACCACGCGCTACACCGTCGGCGACTGGAGCGGCGAACTCGTCGCCACCGCGCTGAAGAACATCGACGCCGCCGAACCCATCGGCATCGGCCAGACGGTATGGGAAGCCGCCGCCGCCCTCCCCGCTCCCGCCGCGCGCCGCATCTTCACGCGCGCCAACGCCGACGCTTTCGAGGTAGCGGGCCGGGGCGTCGCCTTCGAGTGGGCACGGCTGGATGCCTCACAGCAAGCGGCGCTCGCCAGCGGCTACAACAAAGTGAGCGGCGCGCAGATGCTCGACTACCTGCGCGGCAGCGACCGACTGGAAATCGCCCGTGGCGGCGTGCTGCGCGACCGCGCCCGCGCCGGCAACGCCCAAAGCCCGCTCGGCGACAGTCCGCACGTCGCGCCGCTCTACGCCCACGACACCCATACCGTCTATCTCGGAGCAAACGACGGCATGTTGCACGCCTTCGACGCCGCCGACGGGCGCGAACTGTTCGCCTACGTGCCCTCCACGCTCATCGCAAAACTGCCGACGCTGGCGCACCCCGATTACGGCCACGGCTGGTTCGTCGACGGCGAAGCGGCGGTCTCCGACCGCGCCCAAACCGGGCGCAGCGTCCTCGTCGGCACGCTCGGTCGCGGCGGCAAGGGCATCTACGCGCTGGACGTCGACGACCCGGAACATTTCGACGCCGCCGACGTGAAATGGGAACTGAACGGCGTCGACGAGGCGGCGCGCTGCAAGGCCGCGCCACCGCGCCACGCCCACATGGGACACGCGCTCGGTCGTCCGCTCATCGTCAAGCTTAACGACGGCAAGCATTACGCCCTCGTCGGCAACGGCTACAACAGTTGCGAGGGCAAGGCGGCGCTCTACGTCGTCGAACTGGATTCCGGCAAGGTCGCGCGCCTGTTCGTGCTGCCGGGCAAGGCGGCGGACAACGGACTCGCCGCGCCGGCAGCGGTCGACCTCGACGGCGACGGCATGGCCGACGTCGCCTACGCCGGCGATTTGCGCGGCCACCTGTGGCGGTTCGACCTCGCCGCCGACCACCCCGGCGGCTGGAAAGTCGATTTCGGCGGCGTCGGCAAACCGATGTTCGTCGCCGAGCGCAACGGCCAGCGCCAACCGATGACCGCCGCGCCGGCCATCGCCGTCGACGAAAAATCCCGTCCGGCGCGCGTTTTCGTGTTCGTCGGCACCGGGCGCTATCTCGAAGTCGCCGACAAGTCCGACCGCGCCGTGCAAAGCTGGTACGGACTCATCGACGACGACGGCGCGGGCGGCGGCGTCATCGACCGCACCGACCTGCGCCAACGCAAGTTCGTCGCCGACGGCCACGCCATCCTGCCCAACGGCGTCGCCAGCGAGGCGCGCGCCGTCGAAGCGCGCGGCGCGCAGGACATGCTCGGCAAGCGCGGCTGGTTCATCGACTTCGACCTCCCCGCCGACGCGGGAGAGCGCGTCGTCGCCCCCGGCCTCGTGGTCAAGACCCGGCGCGACACGGTCATCGAGCTACCCTCCATCGTCCCCGCCGCCCACGACCCCTGCGCCAACGGCGGGCGCGGCTACGTGAACTTCGTCTCCGCCTTCACCGGCGCGCGGCTCGATTTCGCCTTCATCGACCTGAACGGCGACGGCGTCGTCGACCGCGACGACGCTCTGCCCGGCGGCGAGCACGCCAGTTCCATCGCCCCGGAAATCGGCATGCCCGGCAATCTCGCCATCGTCGGGTCGCAGAACGTTTTTAGCGGCAGCGTCGGGGCGTTGATGGGGTTAGCGAAAAACCTCGGCGGGCCGGGGTTTCGCGGCCGAACATCGTGGCGCGAGGTGAGCGGAGAATAAATAAATCGGGCGGGGAACCGCCCTTTTTTTATATATAAATTGTCACTTTATCGTAATACCACTTAAGGAATGTCCGTAATAAATCGTAATTGTCAATTTGTCACTTCAGGAACTTTATCACGCTAAAGATTTAATCTTGCCAATTACAAATATATATCGTGAAAAAGTGCAGTGACACATAAAAGACATAAATATGAAACTGTGAGGCATCCACCAATAACCCCTTTCTATTCATCGACTTAGGTAGTTTCCACAATGCATTCTTACAATTTGAAATCAACGTCCAACAAATTTGCATCTCGAATAAATAAGACTGTTTCGGTTATTACCCATATCGGCATCCTTTTACTGGCGACGAGTTTCCCGGTTTCCGGCATGGCGAACGATACCGTCGACATCGCTCCGGTGCCGCTCAACGTTGGAAACAATACCCAACCGTTGGTGATGCTGGTGGCCGGCAAAGACCATAAGCTCTTTTTCGAGGCTTACAACGACGCCACCGACCTCGACGGCGACGGCAAACTCGACATCCACTTCAAGCCGTCGATTGAGTACTACGGCTTGTTCGACTCCAAGCTCTGCTACCGCTACAGGAACGCCGCCGGCAAATATGACGACGCGGCCAGAACGGACACGACGGGGAATGAAAAAGACTATTTCTTCCCGGTGGGGCTCGCTGGCGCGGACTATAAATGCACCGGCGCCGGCCAATGGTCGGGCAACTTCCTCAATTACGTCACCACCAGCCGCATCGACGCGCTGCGCCGCGTGCTCTACGGCGGCTATCGCCTGCTCGACACCCCCGAAAAGACCATCCTGCGCCGCGCCTTCATTCCGAAAGAAGCGCACGGTTGGGGCAAGGAATACCACAGCGTCGCCGAGGACGGTTACGACATCCGCGACTACACGCCGTTCGATTTGCCCCAAACCGGCAAGCGCCACTTCTTCGGCAATTTCTCGCCGGTGAAGG
Source organism: Azoarcus sp. (assembly GCA_031272995.1). Lineage (GTDB taxonomy): Bacteria > Pseudomonadota > Gammaproteobacteria > Burkholderiales > Rhodocyclaceae > WRNU01. The sequence goes on along the minus strand of JAISSY010000090.1, from coordinate 5,911 downwards.
ACTGCTCCTCCCCCAAGACATGCCGCGACGATTTTCCGCCGGTGCTGGCGCTGGCGCGCAACGCTCCGGTCGGCAAACGCATCTGGGACTGGGCCGCCGCCGAATCCTACAACCTGTTCAAGAACAGGTCGCTCTACCCCAACAACTCCGACCCGGAACTCCCCAACGGACGCTATGCCGTGCACGTGCAGGCGTGCGACGTGCCTTTCACGCTGCCCGACGGCACCGAGTATCGCGGCGGCAACTGCAAGGCCTACCACTACATCGAGAAGGGGGTGAGCAAGACCGCGTGGAAGCCGGTCGGCATCCTGCACAAGTTCGGCGAAAACGACGCGATGAAGTTCGGCCTGCTCACCGGCAGCTACGACAACAACACTTCCGGCGGCGTGTTGCGCAAGGCGATGAGTTCGTTCGGCGACGAAATCGACCCGAACACCGGCGTATTCAAATACAAGTCCAACGCGAGCATGAACTCCATCGTCCGCACCTTCGACAAGCTGATGATTCGGGGTTGGCACCACAACGGCGGCACTGGCACCGACGACTTCAAATACAAGAATTTACGGACTGGCTCCCAAGGCTGGGATCAAATCGTCATCGGCGGCCGCGTGATGCGCGAGGGCGAGTTCCCCGACTGGGGCAACCCGGTGGGCGAAATGATGTACGAGGCGCTGCGCTACCTCTCCGGCGCGGGCGCGCCGACTTCGGATTACGTCAGTCGCGGGTCGGGTCACGATACCGCCGTCGGTCTGCCGCGTCCCACATGGGACAAGCCCTACGCCGGACAGAACACCACCGCCGCCGCCAAAAACGGCAAAGCGCCGTGGTGCGCCAAACCCAACCTGCTGGTGCTCTCGGACATCAACCCCTCCTACGATTCCGATCAACTTCCGGGCGCCAGATTCAAGGGCTGCGCGCAGTACGACAACTTCGGCGACTACCTGACGACGAACACGGATTGCAGCAAACCGACCAGCAACGTGTGGAGAAATAGTTCCCTCGGTTCGGGCGTCAACAGCTTCAGCGCCTACGAATACGCCCACGACATCGGCGATAAAGAAGGCATCAACGGCAGGAAGCATTTCATCGCCCAAACCGGAAGCACCCCCATCGACTGGGCGCCGACCGCGAAAACGGTCGACTCGCTCGGCTCCATTCGCGGCCTCGCCCCCGAGGAAGCGGGCAAGGAAGGCAGCTATTACTCCGCCGCCGTCGCGTGGTACGGCAAGAAAACCGGCATCAAAACCGACCCCAATCAGGCGAACCAGAAAGTCGACACGCAGGTGGTGGCGCTCGCCTCGCCGATACCGCGCATCGAGGTGAACACATCCAAAGGCAAGCTCACGCTGCTGCCGTTCGCCAAGAACATGAAAGGCGTGTATGGCAAGACCTATCACACCAACGAGGCGGAGGGCAATTTCCAGCCCGGCAACCAGATCGTCGAGTTCTACGTCATGGAAATGTCGGCGCCCGGACAGCGCTATCACGCCAAATTCCGCGTCAGCTACGAGGACATGGAAGCCGGCTCCGACTTCGACATGGACGCCGTCGCCGAATACGAAGTCACCGAACAGGCCGACGGCACCGTCGAAGTGAAACTGACGCCGACCGCTCAATCGGCGGGCATCAACATCGGACTCGGCTACGTCGTCTCCGGCGCCGGCGACGCGGACGGCCCCTACATCGTGGCGCGCATCCGCGACACCGACGGCCCCGGCGCTGGCACCGCCCGCTACGATTGGAACAAGCCTCACACCGGCTTCTATCTCGCCGTACCCGACGGCAGGCCGGTTGGCTTTTGCAGAAAGGCCAATATCTCGAACGACGTTCACGACGAATGTCTCAATCTGCCGCTGTGCTCCGCCGGCGAGAAAGGAGACTTCGGAAACTGCAAATTCAACGGCAAATACATCGGCAGACATCCGAAAAAAGGACAGCCCCTGCCCACCACCAGCACGCGAATCTTCACTCCCAACCCCACGTCCGACGCCGCCACCTTGCTCGAAAGCCCGCTGTGGTACGCGGCAAAATGGGGCGGTTTCCGCGCCGACTCCCACGACCCCAACGACTGGCCCGACCTGCAAAGCAAGTGGGACGCAAACCGCGACGGCGTGCCGGACGCCTACCATCTGGTAAACAACTCCAACAATCTCGAAGGGGCGCTGGAAAAAGCGCTGTCATCCATCAACACCGGCACGAGCAGTTCGGGCAACGTGGCGGTGAGCGCCTACAGCATTCAGGCCGGCACCCTCGCCTTCAGCACCGAATTCGACGGGCTGGACTGGCGCGGCGACCTCGTCGCCACCCGTCTCACCGCCATCAATAATTCCAACCGCAGCGGCATCGGCGCGACGGTTTGGAGCGCGGCGGCACAGATGCCGAAGCCGGAGGATCGCAACATCTACACCTACGCCGACAATGCGACGACAGTGGCGCGTGGCGTCGAATTCAGGTGGAACTCACTGAGTCCGTCGCAGCGAAACGACCTGAGCATCGGAAACGAGCACAACGGCGCCGACGTGCTCGACTTCCTGCGCGGCAGCGACGCCAAAGAAGTTTCTCGCCGGGGCGCATTCCGCAATCGCTATCGCGCCACGTCGCACACCGCCACCGGCGGCACGGTGCAGGCTGAAAGCCCGCTTGGCGACAGCGCCAACAACACGCCGCTTTACGTGAGCGACACCCGCACCGTCTATCTCGGCGCCAACGACGGCATGTTGCACGCCTTCGACGCCACCGACGGACGCGAACTGTTTGCCTACGTGCCGTCGATGCTGTTCCCGACTTTGAACAAACTCACCGACGCCAGCTACACGCACCGGTACTACGTCGACGGCGAAGCAGCGGTAAGCACGAGACAGCAGACGCCCGACCACAACTACCTCGTCGGCGCGCTCGGTCGCGGCGGCAAGGGCATGTTCGGGCTCGACGTCACCGATCCGGCGAACTTCGCCGCCACCGACGTCAAGTGGGAACTCCGCGGCAACGCCAACTGCGGCGCCGCATCGAACCAGAACACCGCCATCGGCGACAACCTCGGCATCGTGATCGGTCGCCCCGTCATCGCCACCCTGAACGACGGCGTCACCTACGCCATCTTCGGCAACGGCTACAACAGTTGCCACGGCAAGGCGACGCTCTATCTCGTCAACGTCGAAACCGGCGCCGCGAAGCAAATCGTGGCCGACAGTTCAGGCAACAACGGACTCTCCACTCCTGCCCTGTACGAAGTGGAAGTCGGGGACGAGGACGAAACGACCAGAAACATCGTCGTCTACGCCGGCGACCTGAAGGGTCACCTGTGGCGCTTCGATCTCACCTCGAACGATTCGCACCAGTGGTCGGCGCGGAAGATGTTCTCCGCCACCAACGCCGCCGGCAAGGCGCAACCGATTACCGCCGCGCCCACGGTGGCGGTGGAAGGCAGCAACGAAACCCGGAAAACGTGGGTGTTCGTCGGCACCGGCCGTTACCTGAGCGTTTCCGACAAGAACGACGACTCGGTACAAAGCCTCTACGGCATCGTCGACGACCAATCCGGCATCAACCTGACCCGCAACCATCTCGTCGCGCGCAGCTTCACGTCCTCCGAAAACGGCGGCGGCGTCACTCGCGCCTTCAAGTCGCGCGCCAGCGCCAACGACATGGACGGCAAGAACGGCTGGCGCATCGACTTCGACCGCGCCAACGACAAAGGCGAACGCGTGGTCAGCGCCGGCATCGTCGTCGCCGCCATAAAGCCGGTGCTCGAAGTGCCCTCCATCGTCCCCACCGACGAAGACCCCTGCACGCAGGGCGGACGCGGCTACATCAACTTCGTCGATGCCTTCAGCGGCGCGGCGGTGGAGTTCAACTTCATCGACATCAACGGCGACGGCGTCGTCGACAGCAGGGACAAAGTCACCGACAGCGAAGGCCGCGTCGGCTCGATGTACCCCGGCCTCGGCATGCCCGGCGCCCTGCCCGGACTGGTCGGACTCCAGAACGTCGGCGGCGGCTCGCTCGGCGGCATCGCCAGCCAACTCAAGAGCCTCGGTACCCACAATAGTCTGCACGGACGCATTTCGTGGCGCGAGGTGGTGGGAAGTTAATGAGGACGGCGAAGCCGACGTGACGAAATGCCGGAGCGGATGCGTTCACCCGGACGCTCGTGACAGAGGTCGCGCCCGGAGAACTCAAGCCCGCAACAGAATTGCCGTTAGCAGTAGTAGGCCATAGTCAGGAGGTTTCGATCATGCGCAACACCAATGTGCGAACGTTCCATCGCCGGGGCGTCGCCGGTTTCACCATGGTCGAACTCATGGTCGTGGTCGCCATCGCCGCCATCCTCATCACCTCGGTGGTGCCGTCGTTCGACCACATGCGCGGCAGCGTGGCGGTCAAAAGCGCAGCCAACGAACTCGCCTCCGGCTTGCAGTTCGCACGCTCGGAGGCCATTCGGCGCAACACCTACGTGTACTTCGAACTCGACCCCGGCGTGAAAGCCTGGAACGTGCACACCGAAGCCGGCGGCGGCGACGCCACGTACGAAATCAACAAAGCAGACCCCACCAAGGGCGACATGCTGCTGCGCCATACCTTCTACAACTCGCGCGTCGAGGTCGAGCCCAACACGGCGCGCTATCTTCGCTTCTCGCCTACCGGCGGGGTGAGCGAAATCAACAAAAACAAGATAGCCAGTGATACCACCCCCATTGTCATCTGTCTGAGATCGGGCAAACAGGACGCGCGGCGGTTGCAACTGAGCCGCGCTGGAGCACTGAATCTTCATACGAAGTGCTGATAACCAATAGGGAGAAAATCATGGGCAACGCATTCATTCAACAACGCGGCGTCAGTCTGCTCGAAGTTTTGATTGCCGTCGTCGTGCTCGCTTTCGGCATTCTGGGCATCGCCAGCACGCAAACCGGAGCGCTGCGCAACAATCAGGGCGCGCTCGAACAGAGTCAGGTGGTCATGCTCACCCACTCGATGTTCGAAGCCATGCGCGCCAGCATGGAGCCGTCGACTTCGACGGCCGAAGGCGAAGGTCAGGATCTGAGTCGCATGGAAGTGCGCGCCGGCTACGCAGCCGCCTTCAACGGCAACAAGATCTGCAAAACCGCCGACGTAAAAGCCAGCGACGAATTGGTCAAGAACGACATCGTCAACTGGTTGGACGACGTTCACAAAACGCTCGGCGACGATGCTTGCGGCGAAATCACCTGCGACGGCGACGACGCCAGCCTGTGCACGGTGGCGATCATTTGGAACAACAGTCGCGCCCTCAACGGCAGTTCCGAACAAATCGTCGAAACGCGGAGTCGCCTGTGAGTCCGATTGGCGCGCCGCCGCGTCAAACGGGGTTGTCGCTCATCGAGTTGATGATTGCGCTTCTGCTCGGCGCCATCGTCGTCGGCGGCACGCTCGGCATTTTCCACGCCAGCAGCCAGACCAACCGCCGCACCGAGGATCTTGCCCGCATTCAGGAAAGCGCCCGCACCGCTTTCGAGTTGATGGGGCGCTCGCTGCGCGAGGCGGACGGCAACGCTTGCGGCGTCGGCAATATCGACATCAAGAGCGGCATCGGCGACGAAGACTCTTGCTGGTCGGGCGGCGCCAAATTCGACGACCCCCTGCGCGGCTACGAGGGCGGCAGGGGTTTCCCCGCCGCCTGCGGCAAGAGACCGGTGGCCGGCAGCGACGCGCTCGTCCTCGTCTCCAGCACGGAGGACGCCACGCCGATCGTCTCGTTCGCCAACGGAAAACTGACCCTGCAACGCGCCGGCGATTTCCGCAAGAACGACATCGTGTTCGCCTGCAACCACGACACCGGCAAGGGCGCGATGTTCAAACTTGCCGCCACGCCCGCCGCGAACTCGCCCACGATTGACTATGCCGAAAAGATGCACGTCGTCGCCAAAGTCAATGC
>JAISSY010000068.1 GCA_031272995.1 Azoarcus sp. | reverse complement strand
ACGCTGCGCCCGCGCGACAGACAGGTCGAGCGCGCAATCAGTTTCGTTCCCTTCGCGGCGGCCAGATACGAAATGCTGTTCGACTGACCGACGGTGATGCCGACCTTCTCGCCCGTGAGCAGGCGCAGGTTGGAATGCACCGCGAAAGCCAAATCGGCCAGAGTGAAAATGGCGCCGCCCTGTACGCCGCCGCCGGCGTTCAGGTGTTCGGGGGTAATCGGCATGCTGCACAGCACTTCTTCTTCCGTCACCTTGTCGATGACCACGCCAGCATTGGTGGCGAAGCGGTCGTGGGTGAAGAAGGCGCGGATTTTTTCGAGGTCGATGTCCACGATCAGGCGCCTCCAGCGGCTTTGCCGAGGTCGAACGCCTTCGCGTTCAGTTCGGCCATCTCCGGCTTCTTTTTGGCGAAGCGGGTGACGATGCAATCCTTCAAGGTTTCGGCGGAGAAGGGCAGGTTGCCGGAAATCGCGCCGAGCATGATGGTGTTCACCAGCCGCAAATCGCCCAGTTCGCGGGCGATTTCGCCGGCGTCGAAGTCGTGCACCTCGATGCCCTGCGCGCGCACCGCGGCCACCGGGTCGTCGGGGTAGTCGAACAGACCGAGCGAGACGATGGGGGGCGCGAGCCGGAGGCGGTTGATCATCGCCACGCCGCCGCGCGCGCCGTTTTTCGGGCGCAGGTAGTGGCTCCAGCGCATCGCCTCGGCGGCTTCGAACCCGACGAGGATGTCCGCTTCGCCGGGGGCGATTTCGGGGGAGAGCACCGTGGGGCCGAAGCGCACGTGGCTCGACACCACGCCGCCGCGCTGGCTCATGCCGGCGACTTCGGTTTTCTTGACTCGGTAGCCTTGCGAAATGGCGGCTTCCGAGAGGATTTCGGAAGCGGTCATCACGCCTTGCCCGCCGATGCCGACGACGAGAATGTTGGTGGTTTGGCTCATATCGTGTGTGGAAATGTCGAAGGTTGAAAGGCGCGGCGGGTCAGGAGAACGTCACCGGAAACGTCGGCGTCGCCGGGCGGATGGCGTCGGGGGCGCACGGTTGCAGGCAGAGCTTGCAGCCGGTACAGGCGGCGGTTTCGATGGCGGCGAAGGCGAGTTCGACTTCCTTGCCGGAAGGTTTTATCGCTTTTTCGCGCCGGGTGACGTGAATCGCCGGACAGCCGATTTCGACGCAGTTGCCGCAGCCGGTGCAGGCGGCTTCGTTGACCTCGAACGAGGGCTGCTTTTCGTATTCGTCGATGAGAACGCAGGGGCGGTTGGTGATGATGACCGACGGGCCTTCGTGCTTGATTTCTTCGCGCAACGTCTTGAACAGCACCGGCAGCACGTAGGGGTCGACGACGCGGATGTGTTCGGGGGCGATGCCGAGCGCGGCCACCACTTGCGCGAAGTCGATGCGCGGCGCGGGCTGGCCGTGGATGTCTCGGCCGCTGGCCGGGTTGTCCTGCCCGCCGGTCATGCCGACGGTGCGGTTGTCGAGCAGCAGCACGGTGACGTTGCCGTGGTTGTAGGCGATGTCGAGCAGCCCCTGCATCCCCATGTGCATGAAGGTGGAGTCGCCGATGACCGCGACGATGCTCTTCTTGGCGTCGTCGACGCCGCGTCCCTTGTCGAGACCGAGCGCCATGCCCATCGACGCGCCCATGCAGATGGTGGTGTCGAGCGCGTTCCACGGGTGGCCGGCGCCGAGCGTGTAACAGCCGATGTCGCCGGCGATGGTGACGTTACGCAACTGCGACAGCGTGTAATAGACGCCCAGGTGCGGACAGGCGACGCACATCGTCGGCGGACGCGGGAACACCGGCAACGCCTTGGGCGCTTTCTCGTCCGCGCCGGCGGCGAGTTCGGGCAGCAGGGCGGCGAGACTGCGCCTCAGAACGTAGGGCGGCAGTTCGCCCGCGGCGGGCAGGATATCCTTGCCGCGCGCCGGGATGCCGGCGGCGCGGATTTCGCCTTCGAGCAGTTGTTCGGTTTCCTCGACCACCACCAGCGTGTCGACCTGTGCCGCCAACTCCTTCACCTTGCCCATCGGGGCGGGGTGCGAGAGGCCGAGTTTCAGCACCGGCGCGTCGGGAAAAGTCTCGCGCACGTGCATGTAGGCGGGGCCGGAAGTGACGAAGCCGACGCGGCGGTCGCTGCCCGGCTCCAGCCGGTTGAGCGGCGTGGTTTCGGATTCCTCGCGCAGCGCCTTTTCGCGTGCGAACACTTCCGGCACGCGCTTTTGCGCGTTGGCGGGCACCATCACCCAGCGCGACGGGTTCTTGACGAAGCTCTCGGCGGCGCGTTTGACGACGCGCTCGCCGATGTCGACCAGACATTTGACGTGGCAGACCCGCGTCGTCAGTCGCAGGATGACCGGGGTGTTGAACTTCTCCGACAGGTCGAAAGCGGCGCGCGTCATGTCGTAGGCTTCCTGCGAATCCGCCGGCTCGACGATGGGAAGATGCGCGAAGCGCCCCCAGAAGCGCGAATCCTGCTCGTTTTGCGACGAGGAGAACCCCACGTCGTCGGCCACCGCGATGACCAGCCCGCCGACCACGCCGGTCAGGGTCAGGGTCATCAGCGCGTCGGCGGCGACGTTCAGGCCGACGTGCTTCATGGCGCAGAAGCTGCGCCCGCCCGCCAATGAGGCGCCGACGGCGACTTCCAGCGACACTTTTTCGTTCACCGACCATTCGGAGTAGAGGTCGGGATAGCGCGCGACGTTTTCAAGGATTTCGGTCGAGGGCGTGCCCGGATAGGCGGCGGCGACGCGCACGCCCGCGTCCCAGACGGCGCGGGCGATGGCTTCGTTGCCGGACATCAACAGGCGAGAGCCGGCCGGGGCCGGCGTGAAAGGCTTGTGGCTCAAGGTGGGTTCCTTCGATTTTCGGGGGAGCGTTTTCAGCAAAACGCACATTCTAGTGCGTCGGCGGGGTCTCTTGCGACTCTTGCTCCCATAGTCCGCCCAGCAGCAGGCGGCGCAACCAGCCGCCGACCACGGCGCGGAAGCGTTCGCTGTGCAGACAGGCGCCGCCCGCGAAGCCGGTCAGGCAACCGAGCACCGTATCGTAGAAGCGCGCCTCGATGAGCGGCCCGACCGCGTTGGGGTCGAGCTTGGCGGCGTCGGCGAGCAGAATGGTGAGCGGGGTGATGAACATCGCCGCGACGCCGTAATGGCGCACCACCAACAGTTCGACGATGAAGGAAATCACCATCATCGTCAGCGAAATCAGCCAGGGGTTGAACGGCAACGTCAGCAGCGCCCACGCCACCAGCAGCCCGGCGCAGGTGCCGAGAATACGGTGGAATTGCTTCTCCCACATCGCCTTCAGCGACATGCCCTGCAGCACGACCAGACAACTCACCGGCACCCAGTAGGCGTTATTGAGGCGCAGCAGTTGCGCGAGCAAGAGCGAGACGCCGACGAAGACGCCAATCACGATGGATTCGAAGACGACGTAATCGAAGTTCGCCTTCGGCAACGGTTCGATGGGATGGGGCGCGCGGCGGCGCAGGATGACGAGGCTGTAGAAGAACGCCACCAGCGAGGCGACGACGCAACCGAGCGTAATCAGCCCGACGCGCAGCGGCAAATCTTCCCATGCGTGAATCGGCGAGTAGGCGCCGATGGTCGCCGCCATGACGAAAAACAGCCCCGCCGGCGGCCCGACGCGATAGAAGCGGCACAGCATCGTCACCAGAATGGCGACGAAGGTGAGCACCAACATCATCGCCGGCGGCACCAGATGACTGAAAGCGCCGAGCGCGTAGCTCGCGGTCATGGCGAACGAACAGGCGATGATTTGCACCATGCGGTGGTGCAGCGGCGTCTCCGGCAGGTTCAGGAACACCATGCCGCCGAGCGACGACACCAGCCCGTACTCCAGATGCCCGAACCCGCAGCCCACCAGCAGCGGCAAGCCCATCGAAAGGGCCGCCGCCACTGGCATTTCCCACGGGCGGTCGCTCTTGTTTACGGTAATGAGATGGCGCAACTGGCGAGCGAGAAAGTCGCGCCCTTTTTTCAACAGACTGTCGGGGGTATTCAAAACTTATTTCTTTTCCTTGCGATGGTCTATCACGCGAACCGCCTTGCCCATGGAGCGTTCGACCGCGCCGGTGGGGTGAATCTTCACCTCGATGCCGATGCCGATGAAGTCCTTCAAATCCTTCTTCACCTTGGCGGCGGTGCGGTCCATGAACTCTTGTCCCTTGGCGTAGAGCGGCGGGCTGGCCTCGACATTGACCCGCAGGGTGTCGAGATGGCCTTCGCGGAAGACTTCGAGTTGATAGAAAGGCGACAGCGTTTCGGTGCGCATCAGGATGGCTTCGACCTGGGTCGGGAAAACGTTGACGCCGCGAATGATGAGCATATCGTCGGAGCGCCCTGTCATGCGGTGAACTTTGACGTGGGTTCGACCACATTTACACGGCTTGTCGTCGAGCATCGACAGGTCGCGGGTGCGGAAACGCAGCAGGGGGAAGGCTTCGCGGGTCAGCGTCGTAAACACCAGTTCGCCGCGTTCTCCGGGCGGCAGCGGCTCGCCGGTATCCACGTCCACGCATTCGACGATGAAGTGGTCTTCCCACACGTGCAGCCCTTTCTTGCCCACCAGACACTCGATGGCGACGCCCGGCCCTTGCAGTTCGGTCAGCCCGTAGATGTCGAGCGCGTCGATGCCCATGCGCGATTCGAGTTCGTAGCGCATCTCCTCCGTCCACGGCTCGGCGCCGAAAATCCCCACCCGCAGCGGCAGCTTGCGGATGTCGATGTTGAGCTTTTCCGCTTCCTCGCAGATATTGAGCGCGTAGGAAGGCGTACAGCTAATCGCCGTCGGTTCGAGGTCGTTCAGCAGCATCACCTGCCGCTGCGTCTGCCCGCTGGAAACCGGCACCACGGTCATGCCGAGCGTCTCTGCGCCGCCGTTCAACCCCGGCCCGCCGGTAAACAGCCCGTACCCGTAAGCGTTGTGCAGCCGGTCGCCCGGATGCAGCCCCGACGCCGCCAGACAGCGCGCCGCCATCTCGCCCCAGTTGGCGATGTCGCGCCGCGTATGTCCAATCACCACCGGCTTGCCGGACGTACCGGAGGACGCCTGCAGGCGAATCACCTGGTCGGGCGGCACCGCGAACATCCCGTAGGGGTAGTTGTCGCGCAGTTGTTCCTTCTTGGTAAACGGCAACAGCTTCACGTCGGCCAGCGTCTTGATGTGATGCGGCTTGACCTCCAACTCGTCCATCGCCTCGCGATAGAACTTGACCGTTTCGTAGCATCGCGCCACCAGATGCTGAAGGCGACGCAGTTGCAGGGCTTTCAAATCCTCGCGCGGGCGAGTTTCGTTGTCGATGTCGAAAATCATGATGCTTGTGCCTCATGGGACGTTGGAAGTCGCAAATGATAGCGAGTGCCGAAAGGAAAGGCGACAAGCCGCAACCCCGAAATTATCGGGGCAGGGCAGCGCCCACCGCCCCACCGTAGGTTGGACGCAGTCCAACGGTCGTAACCCTCCGGCGCGCAGCGCCGCTTTAACCTCATTCAGTCCTGCGTTGTGATGGATGGTGGTAGTAAAAACTTCGCACTATGCGCTTGTGAGTTATACAAAATATTGTATAAATCACGGCATGAAACGAAGCCCGCCTGTTTCTGCGCTTCCTCGATTTGTTGAAGGTGAAAAAATGACCAAGAAATTTCAAAGTGTGTGGGACGCCATCGAGGACACCCCGGCTGAAGCCGAAAACATGCGCCTGCGCGCCAACCTGATGATGGAATTGACCGAACATCTCCGCAAGGAAGGGCTGACGCAGGCCGAGGCCGCCAAACTGTTCGGCGTCACGCAACCGCGCATCTCCGACCTGATGCGCGGCAAAATCAACCTGTTCAGTCTCGACGCCCTCACCAACATGGCCGGCGCTGCCGGGCTGCACATAGAGCTTCGCGTCAAAGAGGCGGCGTAGTCGCCGCCTACGGCTGGACGGAATACACGCTGAGATGCCCGACGACGAAATCCTGCGGCGGTTTGCGATATTCGGGGCGCAGTGAACATCACAACGACTTGACACTGTGCGCAACATAGCCTACGGTCAAAGCGTTCCCCGGAATTCAAAGGAGCGTTGCCATGTCCACCACCATCAACGTCAGAACGGACAACGAAATCAAACGTCAGGCGCAGCAGATTTTCGAGTCGCTTGGGCTGGACATGACGACGGCGGTCAACCTCTTTCTGCGTCAAACGGTGCGTCAGCAGGATTTGCCGTTCGTCCTGACGACGCAAAAGAGGACGGAGCAGGCGACGACAAAAACGCCGGTACGACCCAAACCTCAGTTCGGCTGCCTGCGCGGCCAAATCCACATGGCCGATGATTTCGACGCGCCCATGGACGATTTCAGGGAATACATGTGATGCGCTATCTGCTGGACACTCATACGGTGTTGTGGGCGTTCAACGACTACGAAAAGTTGTCGCCGGAAGCGGAAGCCGCGCTTTCGGATACCGATTCGGAAGCGTGCGTCAGCGTCGCTTCCGTTTGGGAAGTCGCCATCAAGGCAAGCACGGGCAAACTGGAATTCCCCGGTGGCGCGACGAAATTTGTGGAAACGGTCGAGCGCAACGGTTTCCGCTTGCTCAATATCGAAAGCCCCCACGTCCTGCGGGTCGAATCCCTTCCTTTCATCCACCGCGACCCGTTCGACCGTCTGCTGGTCGCCACCGCTCTGGTCGAAGACATGCGCCTCGTAACGGCGGACGAAAACATTCGCCGTTACGAGGTGAATTGCGTCTGGTGAGAACTTACCCGCGCAGTTTTCTGGCGACTTCGGCGACGCGTTGGCCGTAAATCTTTGCGGTTTCGAGGTCGCCGGGCGACATTTCTTCCACGCCGGCGTCTCCCGGCGCGCGTCCGAACAGGCCGCCGAAGGCGCCGAGCCAGTTCACGTCGTCGCGCTTGTTCTCTTTCATGCTGGCGGGCAGCAGGCCGAGGCCGACCCAGATGCCGCCGTGTTG
>JAISSY010000015.1 GCA_031272995.1 Azoarcus sp. | reverse complement strand
AGCAGTTGCAGATGGGCGTCGTTGGCTTCTTCCGGCACCAGCAGCACGAAAACCAAGCTGACCGGACGACCGTCGAGCGAATCCCACGGAATCGGGGTCGCCAGCCGGATGAAGGCGCCGGCGGCTTCGGCGAGACCGGCGACGCGGGCGTGCGGGATGGCGACGCCTTGTCCGAGTCCGGTGGAGCCGAGTCGCTCGCGGGTGAACAGTTTGTCGAAGACGGCGTCGTGCGCGAGGCCCAACTGGGTCTCGAACAACTGGGCGGCTTCTTCGAAGACGCGCTTTTTGCTGCTGGCGTCGAGGGCGGCCACCACGTTGGCGGGCGGCAGAAGAGAGGCGATGAGGCTCATGATTTTTTTGACTCGCGCCGGAGGCCGCGTGCGGCGGCTTCCGGGCGTCGATGGATGGGCTGGCGGGATGTCAGCGTTCGACCGCGAACTTGTGCGAGTCATGGTTGTGCTCGGCGGCTTTCTGTTTGTACTTCTGCACTTGGCGATCGAGCTTGTCGACCAAGGCGTCGAGCGCAGCGTAGAGATCCGGGTCGATGCTCTCGACGTGGATGTCCTTGCCGCGCACGTGTACGGTGGCTTCGGCTTTCTGCTTCAACTTATCTACGGAAAGAATCACGCTAACACTGGTGACATTGTCGAAATGACGTACGACACGTTCGAGTTTTTCGGTGGCATAGGCGCGAATGGCATCGGTGACTTCGACATGATGGCCGGTGATGTTGAGATTCATGCTGACTCCTTGTTATCAAAGCGTTTTACGCAGACTGACGGGAGGTATGTCGAGCGACTCGCGGTATTTGGCGATGGTTCGCCGTGCGACCACGATCCCCTGTTGACCGAGTAGGTCGGCGATCTTGGCGTCGGACAGCGGCTTTTTTCTGTCTTCGGCGTCGATCATTTGGCGGATCAGGGCGCGAATCGCGGTCGAGGATGCCGCCCCGCCGGTCTCCGTGGCGACGTGGCTGCCGAAAAAGTACTTCAATTCGAACACGCCACGCGGGGTGGCCATGTACTTCTGCGTAGTCACGCGCGACACGGTGGATTCGTGCAACTCAAGCTGGTCTGCGATCTCCCGGAGGGTCAGTGGCCTCATGGCCACCTCGCCATGATCGAAGAACTGCCGTTGCTGGTCAACGATGGCCTGCGAGACACGGAGAATTGTGTCAAACCTTTGTTGAACATTTTTGATCAGCCAGCGCGCTTCCTGCAGTTGGCCGGACAAGCCGCTGGCATGGCCGCGGTTCTGTTGCAACAGGCTGGCATAGAGCTGGTTGATGCGCAGGCGCGGCATTGCGTCCTGATTGAGTTGCACCGTCCAGCGCCCGCGAATTTTCTTCACCGTGACGTCGGGCAGTATGTAGCGGGTGTCCTCGCCGGAATGGCGCGAGCCGGGGTGCGGATCGAGCGAGAGAATGAGGTCGCGCGCCTCGCGCAAGGCGACGTCGTTGCAGCCGGTGAAGCGCTTCAACTGGTTGAAGTTGCGCTCGGCGAGCAGTTCCAGATGTTGTTCGACGATGACGAGCGCAAGTGCGCGCGGCGGCGAATCCGGCAGGGCGCGCAGTTGCAGGGCGAGGCATTCCTGCGGCGTGCGAGCGCCGACGCCGGTGGGTTCGAGTTGCTGGACGTGGGCGAGGGCGATGTCGAGGTCGTCCGGCTCGAAGCCGAATTCGGGCGGCAGCAGCTCGAACAGTTCTTCCAGACTCTGATGCAGATAGCCGTCGTCGTCGAGCGCCTCGATGACGAAGCGCACCAACATGCGGTCGCGGTCGGAGAGCGGCGACAGCGCCACTTGCGAGTCGAGGTGGTCGCGCAGCGAAGTGCTGGCGGCCTGCACTTCCTGAAAGTCGACTTCGTCATCGTCGTCCTTGCGGTTGCTCGGCGCGCTGCCGACGCTCGACCAGTCGACGGTTTCGCCTTCCTCATAGCCGTTTTCGCTCGCGTCGCCGGCATCTTGGGTATTGGCGGCTTCGCGCTCGTCGTGGGCGGCCTCGCCGCCCGATTCGCCGGCGGGGCCGGAGGCGGACGGTGGGGCGACGAATTCACCGCTGCCGGAGGAGGTTTCCTCGCGCTCCAGCATCGGGTTTTCCAGCAGGAAGCGGTCGATTTCCTGATTGAGTTCGAGCGTCGACAGTTGCAGCAGCTTGATCGACTGCTGCAACTGCGGCGTCAGGGTCAGGTGTTGCGAGAGCTTGAGCTGGAGGGTCGGTTTCATCGCGGCTGCTCGTTCCTACAGCTTGAAGTGCTCGCCGAGGTAGACCTCGCGCACTTTCTCGTTGGCGATGATTTCGGCAGGCACGCCGCTGGTGAGCACGCGACCCTCGCTGATGATGGTGGCGTGGTCGCAGATGCCGAGCGTCTCGCGCACGTTGTGGTCGGTGATGAGCACGCCGATGCCGCGTTCCTTGAGGAAGCGGATGATTTTCTGGATGTCGAGCACGGCGATGGGGTCGACGCCGGCGAAAGGTTCGTCGAGCAGGATGAGGCGCGGGTCGGTGGCGAGCGCGCGGGCGATTTCGCAGCGCCGCCGTTCGCCGCCGGAGAGCGAAATCGCAGTGGCGTCGCGCAGGTGCGAGATGCCCAGTTCGGCGAGCAGTTCGTCGAGGCGTTGGGCGATTTGGTCTTCGTTCAAGTCACGCAGTTCGAGCACGGCGCGGATGTTCTCGGCGACGGTGAGCTTGCGGAAAACGCTCATCTCCTGTGGCAGATAGGAGAGTCCCAAGCGAGCGCGGGCGTGGATCGGCAGGTGGGTGAGGCGGTTGCCGTCGAGGGAGATTTCGCCGCCGTCGCTTCTGACCAGACCGACGATCATGTAGAAACAAGTGGTTTTGCCGGCGCCGTTGGGACCTAGCAAGCCAACCACTTCGCCGGCGCCGACCTCGAAGGAGACGTCGTGCACGACGGTGCGCGTCTTGTAGCGTTTGCGCAGGGCGTTGGCTTGCAGCAGGCTCATTGCGATTCGTCTCCCGTTTCCGGCGCCTCGCGAAGCACGGCGCGGATGGTGGCGGCGTCGAACCCGCGCCCGTTGAGGAAGCGCGCCTGCCGCGCCCATTCGCGCGCATCTTTTGGCGGGGCGTCGAACTTCGCCCGCCATACTGCACGCGCCCGCTCCTCCTCGTTCGTGACTTCTTCCCCGGCAAGGGCGCGCTCGATCAACTCGCGCGCCACGCCGCGCTGTGCCAGTTCGTGACGCAGGCGCGTCTTGCCGAAACGCTCGGCGTGGCTGCGTATCCAGCTCTCCGCCATGCGCTGGTCGGATTGCAGTTCCAGATCGCGCATACGGTCGAGCACCGCGTCGATTTCCTCGGCGCTGCCGTGGGGGGCGAGCTTGCGCGTCAGTTCCGCCCGGCTGTGGTCGCGGCGGGCGAGGTGGCGCAAGGCCCGTGCGCGCAAACTGGGTTCGGTCATGGCGGACGACGGCAAAAACGGCTTCAGGCGGCTTCAGCGCCGTCCTTGGCGGGTTGGGCGGGCGCGGCTTCGGCCTTGATCGCCGGCAATTCCGGCAGATCGAAAGCGACGCGAACCTTGTTCTCGATTTCGCGCGCCAGCGCCGGGTTGTTGCGTAGGAATTCGCGCGTGTTGTCTTTGCCCTGACCGATTTTCTCGCCGTTGTACGCGTACCACGCGCCGGACTTGGCGATGATGTCGCGCGCCGCGCCGATATCGACGATCTCGCCTTCGCGCGAGATGCCCTCGCCGTAGAGGATGTCGAAACGCGCCTCCTTGAACGGCGGCGCCACCTTGTTCTTGACCACCTTGACCTTGGTTTCCGAACCGATCACTTCGTCGTTGCGCTTGATCGAGCCGGTGCGGCGGATGTCCATGCGAACCGAGGAATAGAACTTGAGCGCGTTGCCGCCCGTGGTGGTTTCCGGGCTGCCGAACATGACGCCGATTTTCATGCGGATCTGGTTGATGAAGATCACCAGCGTGTTGGTGCGCTTGATGTTGGCGGTGAGTTTGCGCAGCGCCTGACTCATCAGGCGAGCTTGCAGGCCGGGCAGTTGGTCGCCCATGTCGCCTTCGATTTCCGCCTTCGGCGTCAGCGCCGCCACCGAGTCGATCACCACGATGTCGATGCCGCCGGAGCGCACCAGCATGTCGGCGATTTCCAGCGCCTGTTCGCCGGTATCAGGCTGCGACACCAGCAGGTCGTCCACCTTGACGCCGAGCTTGGCCGCGTAGCCGATGTCGAGCGCGTGTTCGGCGTCGATGAAGGCCGCGACGCCGCCGAGCTTCTGCATTTCCGCGATTACTTGCAAGGTGAGGGTGGTTTTGCCGGACGACTCCGGCCCGTAGATCTCGACCACGCGCCCGCGCGGCAGGCCGCCCAGTCCGAGGGCGATGTCCAGTCCGAGCGAGCCGGTCGACACGGTTTGGATATCGCGTTCGACGTGACCGTCGCCCAGTCGCATGATCGAGCCTTTGCCGAACTGCTTTTCGATTTGCGAGAGTGCGGCGGCAAGCGCCTTGGCCTTGTTGTCGTCCATGTGTGAAGTTCCGGTTGGTTGATGGTGGGGGCGATTATGGCATAAAGCTTGCATCGGATCGGCAACATGAAGTGAACTACGGATGACGCGTCGTCGTTGCTCTGCATCCGAGGCAAAAGTCACGACTGTGCCGTAATGGCAAATAAGTCGTTTCCGATGCAGCAATTGTGCCGCCGATCGTGTATGGTTGCGGCCATGCGGTGAAACGATGGTGCGTGGCACCGTTGGTTGTCGATAATTTTTACATTTCAGGCAGAGATTTCATCCCATGAGCGATATCAGACACACAAGGCACGCCGCGTTGGTCGGCGGCTTGGC
>JAISSY010000164.1 GCA_031272995.1 Azoarcus sp. | reverse complement strand
CACCATCCCAAACCCCAACGCCGTCAAGTTCGCCGATCTGCTGACCGACGAAGAAGCCGGCCAGTTTCTCAACGTCTCTCCCGGCACGCTCTCCGTCTGGCGCACCACTGGCCGTTACGGACTGCCGTTCGTGAAGATCGGCCACAAGGTGCGCTACCGCCGCAGCGATCTCGTCGAATGGCTGGAGAAGCGCCTGCGCGGCAATGGCGCCACGGCCTGAGCACAGCCGCCCCCGCCCATCCGGGTGGGGGCAACCACAACGGAGAGAACCCTTCACCATGGAAATCGACCACATCGTTTCCCGTCTCGAACGAGTCAGACGAACCGGCCCCGATAGCTGGGTCGCCTGCTGCCCGGCGCACGAAGACCGCCATCCATCTTTATCGGTCTGCGTCAGGGATGATCGGATATTGATTCACTGCTTCGCCGGATGCGATACGGCGGACATTCTTCATGCCCTCGGCCTCGATTTCGGCGACCTGTTCGCCGACCGTCCGAGGCAGGATTACCAACCGCGATTGCGCCAGCCGTTTCCCGCCGCCGATGCGCTCGCCTGCCTCGCCCTCGCCGCCAAGGTGGTGCTATGCTGCGCGGCGACGCTGCGCGCCGGGGAGGCGTTGAGCAAGGAAGATTTCGCCGCGCTGCTGACGGCGGCCAGCCGCTTCGATGCCGCGCTCGACCTGATGGGGCTGCGTCATGTCTGACGATCGCGCCCGCCAACGCGGCAGCGACTTCCTGGATGCTTGGGCCGGCAAAATCCATAGCCTCGATGGCGACGAATGGCTCCAGCCACAGCGCCTTGGATCGAAAATCGAGCCGCAACCCTATCCGCTCGAAGCCTTGCCGCCCACCTTGCGCGAAGCGGTGCGCGAGGTCGCGCAGTTCGTCAAAGCCCCGGTGGCGTTGGTGGCGGCAAGCGCCCTCAGCGCGCTCTCGGTGGCCACGCAAGCCCTGATAGACGTGCAGCGCGCCGACAAGTTGAGAGGGCCGACGAGTCTCTATCTGCTCACCATCGCCGATTCGGGCGAGCGCAAGTCGACCTGCGACAGCTTCTTTACCCGCGCCATCCGCCAGTATCAGGACGAACAGGAGGCAGTCTCCAAGACCGCCGCCGCCGAGTACAAGGCGTCGCGGCTGGCATGGGAGGCGAAGACGAACGGCCTGTTGGCGAAGATCAACTCATCCACCAGAACGGGGAAGGACCCCGCCGAACTCGAACAGAGCCTGAAGCTGCTGCAAGCGACGAACCACGCCCGCCACGGGTGCCGAGGCTGCTGCTCGGCGACGAGACCCCGGAGAACCTCGGTTACGTGCTCTCGAAACGCTATCCATCGGGGGCGATCATCGTCAGCGAAGCCGGGCTGATCTTCGGGGCGCGCGGCATGAGCAAGGATTCGGCGATGAACAGCTTCGCCCAACTCAATCTGATCTGGGATGGCGGCATGTACTCGGTCGGGCGCAAGACCTCGGAATCGTTCACCGTGCGCGGGGTGCGGCTCACCGTGGGCCTGCAAGTGCAGGAAGCGACACTCACCGACTTCCTCGCCAAAAACGGCGCATTGGCGCGCGGCTCCGGGTTCTTGGCGCGATTTCTCATCGCGCGACCGATTTCGACGCAGGGGCAGCGGTTCTATAGCGAACCGCCGCGCAACTGGCCATGTCTGGCCCGTTTCCACCAGCGCATCGCCGACATCCTGCGACAAGAAGTGCCTATCGGCGAAGACGGCACGCTCACCCCCAGGGTGATGACGCTTGAGCCAGAGGCAAAAGCGGAGTGGATCGTCTTTCACGACGCCACCGAGCGCGATCTCGGCATGGAGGGCAGATTCGTCGACGTGCGCGACGTGGCCAGCAAGGCCGCCGACAACGTGGCGCGGCTGGCGGCGCAGTTTCAGGTCATCGAGCAAGGGTTGTGCGATGAGGTGACGCTGGATTCCCTCATCAGCGCCTGCGCGGTGGTCTCGTGGCACATGAACGAAGCGCGGCGAATCCTGGGCGAACTGTCGCAGCCTGTAGACCTCGCCGACGCCACCCGGCTCGACGCATGGTTACTGGAGCACTGCAAGAGCGCCCGGACGCACTTCGTCCCGACGCGGGAAGCGCAGCGGCTCGGGCCGGTGCGTGACAGGGATCGCCTCAAGGTGGCGCTCGCGGTACTGGAGGAACTCGACCGTGTGCGGGTGGGGCATGAGGGGCGGCGCAAGCACATCAAGTTGAACCCGTGGCTGCTGGGCAATGTACCTGCGACAGTTGCGACATCCGCGACACAAGCCTGAAAACCCGCGTGGTTGAGCCGGATGCGGAGAACGAGGCCGCCAGCGACACGATGCGACACCAGCGACACTTCCGCTGGCTGTCGCAAACTGTCGCGGGTATCGCACGGGGCAATTACGAGCGTGGATCCCCGGAATGCCAGTGTTGGCGCGGGCTTGGGCGAAGTGTCGCAGAAGTCGCAACTGTCGCAGGCGCAAAGCGTGGGGGAGTGGTTTTTGCTGGTGCTTGGCGAGGGGGAAACGACAATGACAAATGTGTCGAGTTTTTTGAAAATGAGGGTATTCGGCTTCCCACTTTTACGTTTTTTTGGCTTCCGGGTGCTAGATATATGCTAGATATTCCAGAAACAAAAAGGGCTGCATCTCTGCAACCCTTTGATTTATTTGGTAGGGGCACAAGGGCTCGAACCTTGGACCTACGGATTAAGAGTCCGCTGCTCTACCAGCTGAGCTATACCCCCGAAGAGGCGCGCATCTTAGCCGATGTGACCGGGAGCCGCAAGCGGCTAAAACACGGATGGGGACTGACGCGCGGCGGTTTTTCGGGGATACTTTACGAGTTTTCTTTCTACGGTTTTCATGCTACGACCATGCGACAAACATCGAAAAGCAAACAGGGCGGCAACGGTTCGCACCTTACCGGGCGGCTGGAGGTTCAGACCGAACGCGGCGTTTTTCTTGGCGATACGCGCATCCGGTTGCTGGAGTGCATCGACGAGCATGGCTCGATTTCGCGCGCGGCCAAGTTCGTGCCGATTTCCTACAAGGCGGCGTGGGACGCGGTCGACGTAATGAACAACCTCGCCGACCAGCCGCTGGTGACGCGCGCGACCGGCGGTCGCAATGGCGGCGGCACCCGGCTCACCGATTACGGACATAAGGTGGTGGAGCTTTACCGGGCGCTGGAAGGGGAATATCAGGCGGCGCTGGAGCGCCTTGCCGCCAGCATGAACGAGGGCGAGGCGGGGACGATGCAGGAGTTTCGCCGCCTTTTGCAGCGCATGGCGATGAAAACCAGCGCGCGCAATCAGTTCGCGGGCACCATCGTCGGCATGAAGGTGGAGAAGGTGGATTTCGAGGTGCTGCTGAAGCTGGACGACGCCAACGAACTGACCGCCGTCATCACGCGCGAATCCGCCGAAAACCTCGGGTTGAAGCTCGGCATGGACATCTGGGCGCTGGTGAAGGCGCCCGCCGTGCGGCTGCTCGAAGCGGATGAAAATCTTGGCGCCGGCTTCAACGTCGTCTCCGGCAAGGTCGACCGCGTGCAGCGCGGCGAGGCGCATACCGAGGTGATCGTGACGTTGCCCGGCGGCAAGAACATCTGCGCCGTGGTCGCCAACAAGCGCGCGGAAGGCGTCGCTCCGGGCGACGACGCCCGCGTCGCCATCGCGGCGTCTTCCATCATCCTGTGCGCGCCCGCCTGAGACGAGCGCGCAGCGGGATTCGGCTTTAGTCGGCGACGCCCAGAATCAGGTGGCTCGCCTTGAACAGCGCCGAGGCGGGGACGCCGGGTTTCAGACCCATTTCGGCGACCGCGTCGTTGGTGATGATGGCGTAGACGCTTTCACCGCCCTTGAGCTTGAGGGTCACTTCGCTGTTGACCGCGCCCTTGACGACGGCGTCCACCGTGCCGGTCAGACGATTGCGCGCCGAAAAGCGCATTTTTTCGTCGGCGGACAGTAGCATCACCCACGGCGCCTTGACGAAGACGAAGGCTTTCTTGCCGACGACCAGACCGAGATTCTTGACGCTTTCCTGCGTGACGACCGCGACGATTTTGTCGCCTCCGGCAAGGGTCAGTTCGACTTTGGCATGGATCGGGCCGGTTTCGACCGCGCTGACAGTGCCCGGAAAACGGTTGCGTGCGCTGATGCTCATGTTGTTCTCCTTGTGTTGGGAATGCGTTAATCAGGGTAGACCCGTACGCTACGACGAATCAACCATAACGCTCCCTTTGCCTGCGGCGCTATGGTTGTGACACCATTACGCCGATTCACCGCAACGCCGTTCCGTTTCCCGTCCCAACCATCAGGAGTGACACTATGAAACGCTTCAAGCCGATTTTTGCCGCCGCCGCTCTGGCGCTGAGCGCCGCCTTGCCGTTCGCGGCGCGCGCCGGGGAAGTCTCGGTCGCCGTCGCCGCCAACTTCACCGCGCCGATGCAGGCCATCGCCGCCGAGTTCGAGAAGGATACCGGCCACAAGGTCGTGCCTTCGTTCGGCTCCAGCGGCCAGTTATATACGCAGGTCAAGAACGGCGCGCCGTTCGAGATTTTCTTCTCCGCCGACAACGAACGCCCCGAAAAGCTGGAGAAGGAAGGCGACGGCGTTGCCGGAACGCGCTTTACCTACGCCGTCGGCACGCTGGTGCTGTGGAGCGCCAAGGAAGGCTACGTGGATTCCAAAGGCGAAGTGCTGACCAAGG
Source organism: Azoarcus sp. (assembly GCA_031272995.1). Classification (GTDB taxonomy): domain Bacteria; phylum Pseudomonadota; class Gammaproteobacteria; order Burkholderiales; family Rhodocyclaceae; genus WRNU01. Next base: position 8,272 of record JAISSY010000164.1, on the reverse strand, counting down.
GCGACTACAAGCACATCTCGCTCGCCGACCCGGCGAAAGCGCCCTACGGGCTGGCGGCGGTGGAGACGCTCAAGAAGCTCGGCCTTTATTACATGCTGAGCGGGCGCGACAAAATCGTCACCGGCAACAACATCGCGCAAGCGCATCAGTTCATCGCCACCGGCAACGCCGAACTGGGGTTCGTGGCGCTGTCGCAGGTCTATAAAGATGGCAAACTGACCGGCGGTTCCGGCTGGATCGTCCCGGCCGAGAACTATTCGCCGATCCTGCAGGACGCGGTGCTGCTCGCCAAGGGCAAGGACAATCCCGCCGCCACTGCGCTGCTCGATTACGTGAAAGGCAAGAAGGCCGCCGCCATCATCAAGTCCTTCGGTTATCAACTGGGCAAGTAATTGGATAGTTCCGCCCTCGCCGCCGTCTGGCTCACTGTCAAGCTGGCGACGCTCGTCACCGTGCTGTTGCTGGTGGTGGGCACGCCGATTTCGTGGTGGCTGGCCAACACGCGCTCCCGGCTCAAAGGGCCGGTGGGCGCGGTGGTGGCGCTGCCGCTGGTGTTGCCGCCGACGGTGCTTGGCTTCTATCTGCTGGTCGTTTTCGGGCCGCGTGGCTTCATCGGACAGGCGATGGACGCGCTCGACCTGCAACGGCTGCCGTTTACCTTCGCCGGGCTGGTGGTGGCTTCCATCGTCTATTCGCTGCCCTTCGTGGTGCAGCCGCTGCAAAACGCCTTCGAGGCCATTGGTCGTCGACCGCTGGAAGCGGCGGCCAGCCTGCGCGCTTCGCCGTGGGACGCTTTTTTCAGCGTCGCGGTGCCGCTGGCGCGACCGGGATTCGTCACCGCCGCCATTCTCGGCTTCGCGCATACGGTGGGCGAATTCGGCGTCGTGCTGATGATGGGCGGCAACATTCCCGGCAAGACGCAAGTGCTGTCGGTGAAAATCTACGATTACGTCGAAAACGGCGACTACACGCAGGCGCACTGGCTGGCCGGCGGCATGGTGTGCTTCTGCTTCGTCGTGCTGCTGCTGCTCTACGGCGGACGCAAGCGCGGCGCGTGGAGCCGCTGATGCAGGCGCGTTTCAAGCTCGATTACCCCGGTTTCACGCTCGACGTCGATCTGTCGCTGCCCGATCGCGGCGTCACTGCCCTGTTCGGCCCTTCCGGTTCCGGCAAGACCACGGTGCTGCGTTGCGCCGCCGGGCTGGAGCGCGCGCCGGGCGGGTTTTTTGAAGTGGCGGGCGACGTTTGGCAGGACGAGGCGCGCGGTCTGTTTCTGCCCACTTACAAACGTCCGCTCGGACTAGTGTTTCAGGAAGCGAGCCTGTTTCCGCACCTGTCGGTGAAGAAGAACCTCGAATTCGGCATGAAGCGCGCCGGCAACGCGGCGGGTGCCGGGTTCGACGCCATGATCGAACTCATGGGCATCGGCGCCTTGCTCGACCGCGACCCGGAACGTCTTTCCGGCGGCGAGCGTCAGCGCGTCGCCATCGCCCGCGCGCTGCTCACCCGGCCGCGCCTGTTGCTGATGGACGAGCCGCTCGCCGCGCTCGACGTGAAGAAAAAGCGCGAGATATTGCCCTACCTCGAAGCCCTGCGCGCCGAACTGGACATTCCGGTGCTCTACGTCAGCCATTCGCCCGACGAAGTAGCGCGGCTGGCCGATCACATCGTCCTCATCGACGGCGGTCGCGCCACCGCCAGCGGCGCGTTGGTGGAAACGCTGGCGCGGCTCGATCTCACCGCCGTCTTCGCCGAGGATGCCGGCGTGGTGCTGGAGGCGACGGTGGGCGCGCACGAGGCCGACGGGCTGACGCGGCTGGATTTTCCCGGCGGCCCGCTTTACGTCGGCGAGCGCTCCGAACCTCTCGGCGCGCGCCTGCGCTGCCGCATCAACGCGAGGGACGTGAGCCTCGCTCTTACCGAGCACCGCGACACCAGCATCGTCAACATCCTTCCCGCCACCGTCGTCGCCGTCGCGGCGGCGGAAACGCCGGGGCACGCGCTCGTGCAACTGCGGCTCAAGAACGACGGCCCCTTGCTGCTCGCCCGCATCACCGAACGCTCGCGCAAGGCGCTCGCCGTCACGCCGGGTCAGGACGTGGCGGCGCAAGTGAAGGCGGTGGCGTTGCTGTAGGAACTCAGTCGCGGTTGCGGCCGACGTTTTTGCGCATTTCCTCGATCATCCGACGCAGGTTCTCGACGTGTCTGGCCTTGTCGAGATCCGTGCGCGGGAGACGGGTAGGAGCCGAACCGCCATGCGACATGGCGTTCAGCATACGAGCGATGCCGATCTGCTGTGGCGTCGGCGCATCGGCGGAACGACGGCCGAAATGCGGCGTGGCCGGCACGGTTTCGCTGCGGGCGCGCTGTTTGAGGGTGGCGAACAGGTTGCAGGTTTCGCGCGCCGAGTTGGCGGTCCGAGAGAGCAATTCGCGCACGTCGTCGCTGATGAAGCAAGGGTCGTCGTTTTCTATCGCGTCGGCGCGGGCGGCGTCGATGGTGGCGTTGAGCAGCGCCACCGCCATCGCCGGAGCGTTGGGCGCGTTGGGAATCGCGGCGGGCGGACGCGACACCGCCGCCAGCGCGCTGGCAAGGGTTTCGGCGTCGCCGGTGAGGCGGACGACGTTGGCGTCGAGGCTGGCGATCATTGTGCGCAGCTTGGCGCGCATCTTTTCGGTGGCGGCCATCATGTCTCCGGCGCCGGCTTCGAGTTCCTTCGCGGCGGGGGATTTCAGCACTGCGTCGATCTTGCCCGGAATCTTCTGGCTGTTCTGCAACGCGCCGCGTAGCCGCGCGCGGGTGTCCATCATCACGCACAGACGCAAGACGAGCGTCACCGCCAAGCCGGTGGCGAGCAGTGGCAAATGCTGCTTGCGCACGTTGGTGGCGCCCAGTTGAACCAAACCAAGATCCAATTTGCCAAGATCGCTTAAGTCGGGAAATTTCGCGTCGTCGTCCATTTTTCAACATCCTCTGCTACTACTACTCTTTTAGAACTTACATTGAACTTCCTCCATTGTGAGAAATACGATACGGAGTAACCCGAATTTTTCTTGATTTAGTGGCGCGTCATGGGTATGGGATATTAAGTATTAACAAAAAAAGCCGCTCCCCATGCGGGTGAGCGGCTCGTTTGCCGTTCGTCGGAACGTTTGGCGGCGACTGATGTTTTTGCGCGACAACGGCCCGTCGTCGTATCAGACGCGGGCGTTGATCTCGCGTTCGGCCTGATAGATGTAGCGCTGGATCTGGTTTTCGGCCTGCGTCGGCAAGCCGACGAAACTGCAACCGAGGCGCAGCACCTCGCGACCGTCGGCCTGAATGCGGCGGCCGTGGTTGCGCACTTCGAGATTGATGCCGATCAAATCGTTGGGCAGTTTCAGGTGACAGCCGTTGATCTGGTCGCCTACCGTCGGCGTGTGCTTGCCGAGCGGGATTTCCAGCGACAGGCCGCCGGCGCTGATGTCGATGACCGGCACTTCAATGGTGCGATGTTTGGCTTCGCTCTCGCCTTTTTTCTGTTGCAGCGCAGGCAGGATGCAGCGCAGTTCGTGCGACAGCGGCACTTGCAGGCGGAAGGCGTCGCGGCGTTGCAGGCGCAGGATTTCGTCGGGAATCGGCGCCGCGATGGTCGGATGGCCGTCGACCGGCACTTCGGTGCCGTTGCTGAGCCGGAACTGGATGCGAATCTTGTTCAACTGGGTGACGCACAACATGCGCTCGGCTTCGAGGGCGCGGCGGTGGATGGTCTCGTTCGGACTGGAATCGAGGAAGATCCAGTCCTCGTCCTCGGAGAAAGTCACCAACGTGCTGAGGAAGGAGAGTCCGCCCGGAATCAGGTGAACGCTGATGAGCGCGCGGGCGTCGATCAAATCCTGCAGCAACTTGCGGATCTGTCGCGAACCGCGCAGCAGATATTGCTCGAGGTTGTCTTCCTGCAGCGGAGCGACGGGTTGCTCGTTGGCCTGTTCTGACATGCTGTTCGAGGCGGGATAGGGCGCGTTCATGAGGAATCTTGCCGGGTTATATCACGATGACGGCAGGGACTACCCGCCAATTTGTTGCGGTAGCGCAGTGAATTTCGGTGGCGGCAAATCGTCGCCGGCTTCGACGCGGTAGATCCAGGCCAGCAATTCGGCAATTACCGTGTAGAGCTTGGGCGGAATGTGCTCGTCGAGATCGACCTGCATCAGCAGCGACACCAGTTCGGGCGATTCATGCACGTAAATGCCGGCGGCGTGGGCGCGCTCGACGATTTCCTGCGCCACGAAGCCGCGCCCCTTGGCGACGACGGTCGGCGCCGTGTCGCCGGGCGTGTAGGTGAGGGCAACCGCTTCGTCGCGCGACGAGGGGGTGTATTCCTCAGCGGCCATCGCGTTGCTCCACGGTTTCCACCGCCATGCCGGTGAGCGGCACGTCGGCTGCCGCCAGCGCCTCGGCGAGTTCGTCGCGGCGCGCTTCGAGCGCGGCGGCGGCATCCGCGTCGGCGGTTTGCAGGCGCAGGGCGACCCCGGCGGCGTTGAGACTGACGCGCGCTTCGACCCCGCCCAGACGCGGCAGGGTGAGGCGCAGGGTGGTGTTCCATTCGGTGTCGGTTTCCTCGCCGCCTGCGCCGCCGTGCCAGTCGCCGCGCGGGTCTTCGACGATCAACTCGAAAGGTTGGCCCGGCCATGCCATGCCGTGGAAGACGTATTGCTGGCTGGCGAGCGCCTCCAACTGCTGATGGACGATGGGTAGCAGTCGTTCGGCGATGGGGCCGTTGCGCATGGCGTTTTCGGCGTACTGACCGATGGCGCTTTTCACCGCCGTCACCGGCTCCTCGTTACGCGCCACGGCCTGCAAGGCGGCGTTGCCGGAAGCGGCGGCCTCGGCGCGCGCGGCGGCGCCGACGTTGGCCGTCGGCGCCGCGCCGCTCGTCGCAGCGTTTTGCCCGGCGAGCGCGGCGGTGGGCGAACCGGATTGCGACGCGGGAGTGGAGGTCGCGGGCGATTGTCCGGGCGTCGGCGACGCGGCTTGCGCCTGCGGCTCGCGCAGCAAGGCGGCGAGGTCGACCTTGCCCGCCAACCATTGCGCCTGATGCGCTTCGTAGAACAGGCCGCTTTGCGACAGCGCCTGTCGCAAGAGCGGCGCCAGTTGCGTGGTGGCGATCAGATGCGCGCTGGCGCCGACGCCGACGGCGCCGCCGGGCGATGCCGCCCCGGCGGCGAGGGTTGCGCCCGTGGCCGGGTTTGCGGTGGCGGCGAGTTGCGCGCCAGCGCCGGAGGCGGCGGGATTCGCCACGCTTTGCCCGGCGGGCGGCGCGTTCAGCAACGGCTGGTTGTTGGCGAGCGTCGTCGGCGTGCTGGCGGGTTGGCCAGTGAGCAGAAAGCTGATGAGTTGTCCGGTGGGGCTGAGAGTGGGGCGCGCCGAACCGGCCATCGCGGCGGCTTCCGTCGCCAGCTTCGAGACCACGAGTCCGGGGGAGACGCGGGTGGCGACCAGTTCGAGCGTGTCGCCCGGTTGCGCCGAGGCGTTGAGCGCCAGCGTCACCTGCTGGCCGGCGACCAGAGCGCGGAAGGTACCGTCGGGCAGGGTGCGTTGCAGAGTGGCGAAAAAGCGCTGCCCCGGCACCAAATCCTGCAACTGGGTCTGAATCTCGCGCGCGCGCTGCAAACCCGCCACCGGCGGGGAAGTCTCGAACAGACTCGCTTCATGCAGGAAGCGCAGGCGGGCGGCGAGATCGGACGGGATCATGGCGCGTGCTCACGCGGGGCGCGGAATCAACTGCCCGCGCCTCCTCCTCCGGGGCCGTAGGCGGCGCGCACGGCGCGACCCTTGACCTCGGCGGCCAGTTGTTGACGCGCTTCCTCGCGCGCCGGTTCGACGATGTCGCGAATGTCGCGGTCGAGCGCCTGCACGCGGGTGAGCAGATCGGTGAGCGCGGCGGCGTCGTCGGTCGCGGTTTCGACGGCGGGGCGCGCGAGCGCCGCGTCGCGCACGGCGGCGGCCTGTCGTTCGACCTCGGCCAGCATGTCCCAATCCTCGCCACGCGCCGCGGCCAGCATGGTTTCGTAGAACGCCAGCAGTTTCTCGCCGTCGGCGAGGCTGAGGCTCGTTTCCGCCGCGACGGGTTCTTTTAATGTTTCCATGTCGTCGGCTTCCCCCTCTGAAAAAACGATGCCGCATCCTCGTCTACGGCGGCGTGGAGATTTTCTTGAGTTTTTTTAATGCGGCTTCGGCAGGGCGAGGGCGTGAAAACGCCACGCTCCGGCGCGACGATCTTCGTAGTAGCGGCGCAGCGTCACCAGCGTGGTGCGAAAGGCGATGTCGCGCCAAGGGATTTCGTCCTCGGCAAGCAGAACGGTTTCGAGCGATTCGTCGCCGGGGTAAAAATCCTCGTCGAGCAGGCGGGCGCGGAAAAAGACGTGCACCTGACTGACGTGCGGCACGTCGACCACCGTGTACATGTCGCCGATTTCGATGTGGGCGCAGGCTTCTTCGAGCGTTTCGCGCGCGGCGGCCTCGGCGGTGGTTTCGCCGTTCTCCATGAAACCGGCCGGCAGCGTCCATTTGCCCAGTCGCGGTTCGATGGCGCGGCGGCACAGCAGGATGCGGCCGTCGCGCCATTCCGGAATGGCGCCGACGACGAGGCGCGGATTCTGATAGTGGACGGCGCCGCATTTCGTGCACACGTACCGGGGGCGGGAATCGCCTTCGGGAACGCGCAAGCCGACGGGGGCGCCACATTCGGAACAAAAATTCATGATTTGGCAAGGAAAAAGGGGGATGTGCGACGATTCTAGCAGCGCCGGACGGGGCGCGTCATATGACACATTTTGCGGATAACCGAGGGGGGCAAAAAAAGACAGGTGGGTTAAGGTGCGATGGGATATTGACGAATACATCGGGGTAACGTCACCGAATATACTTGCTCGCCGCTCAACCTTTCCACGCCATGCCTGCCTCCTTAGATCTCAACCGCTTCGCGCAGCTCAAGGCCACCGGCCACCTGCCGTCGCCGCGCGGCGTGGCGGTGGCGATCATGCGCATGGCGCAGGACGAGACGGTGTCGCTCGTCGAACTGGCGCGGGTCATCAAGGGCGATCCGGCTTTCGTCGGCCGTCTGATCAAGGCCGCCAACGGGCTGCTCGTTCGCCAACGCGCCATCGTCTCGGTGTCGGAAGCCTTGATGGTGGTCGGGCTTGCCGCCGTGCGCGCAATGGTGCTGGGCTTCTCGCTGCTGTCGAACTACCGCAAGGGCAACTGCCTCGGCTTCGACTATATGCGTTTCTGGTCGTCCTCCATCGTCATGGCCATCGCCATGCAGACCTTCGCTACCCGCACGCGACAAATCGCCGCCGACGAGGCGTTCAGTGTCGGCTTGCTGGCGCGGATTGGCGAACTGGCGTTGGCGACGGTATATCCGTCCAAGTACGCCCACGTGCTCGCCGACGCCGCCGCCAAACCCGGCGCCGACCTGTGCGAACTGGAGCAACAAACGCTGGCGCTGACCCATGCCGATCTGGGCGGCGCGATGCTCGCCGACTGGGGCGTGCCGCGTGTTTTCAACCTGCCGGTGCGTTTCTACGAACATCCGGCAGCGGCGCCGGTCTCCAACGAAAGCCGCGAGGCGGCGGCAATGCAATGCCTGAGCCTCTCTCGCATCGTCGCCGACCTTTGCTTCGCCGAACCGGCCGCGCAAGCCGATTTAATGGCGCGCGCCGTGCGGCAGGCAGCGCAAATGGGCTGCCCGCGCGAAGCCCTCCTCGTCGATTGCGGCGAGATCGCCAAACAATGGAAAGAGTGGGCGAAGCTGCTGCAACTCGAAGCCACCGACACGCCGCCCTTCGAGATGCTGTCCGTCGAAAGCACGCACAAGCCGGAGACGAGGCACGAAATTTCCGAGTCTGCGCCGTCCGCGCCCGAAGTCAGGTCGCCGACTTCGTCCGTGTCGCCGCTGCCCGTCGTTTCCGGTCTGCGCGCCATGGTGGTGGAGCGCGCCGGCAACGAGCGCGTGCGGCTGGCGAAAGCGCTACGCGGCATCGGCGTCGACGCGCACGAATTCGTCGATCTGGGCGGCGTGCTGGAAAAAGTGCTCGACGTTCAACCGCACATCATGGTGCTCAACGGCAGCGACGACCCTGGCCACGTCGGCCGCCTCATCAAGGCGTTGCGCGCTTCGCGCATCGGGCGCTCCATTTACGTTTTGCTGCTGCTCTCCGGCGACGACGAAGCGAGCATCGCGGTGTTCGAATCCGGCGCCGACGATTATCTGGTCAAGCCGATCAGTTCG
>JAISSY010000155.1 GCA_031272995.1 Azoarcus sp. | reverse complement strand
TCGCCCACCTTGGCGTCGTCGAGGATGGCGGGGTAACGGCCTGATAAATCCCACGTCTGGAAGAAGGGCGTCCAGTCGATGTAGTCGCGCAGGGTGGCGAGGTCGACGTCGAGGGCGTGCACGCCGGTCACAAGGGGGCGCGGGGGCACCGCCCACTCGATGTGCAGGGCGTTGGCGCGGGCTTCGGCGAGCGGGAGCAACACGGGGGCTTCGCGTTCGGCGTGGGTGGCGCGGATGCGGGCGTAGTCCTCGGCGATTTTGCGGCGGAAATCTTCCGCGCCGCTGGCGGACAACAGGGCGCTGGCGACGCTGGCGGCGCGCGAGGCGTCGGGGACGTAGACCACCGGCTGTTCGTAGTTGGGGGCGATTTTGATGGCGGTGTGGGCGCGGCTGGTGGTGGCGCCGCCGATGAGCAGCGGCATCGTGAAGCCCTGACGTTGCATTTCGGCGGCGACGAAGCGCATTTCCTCTAGCGACGGCGTAATCAGGCCGGAGAGGCCGACCGCGCCCGCCGCGTGTTCGCGGGCGGCGGCGAGGATTTTGTCCGCCGCCACCATGACGCCGAGGTCGACCACCTCGAATCCGTTGCAGGCCAAGACCACGGCGACGATGTTTTTGCCGATGTCATGCACGTCGCCCTTGACGGTGGCGAGCACGATGCGACCCTTGCTGGCGCTGCCGCTGCGTGCCTTTTCCGCCTCGATGTACGGCACCAGATGCGCCACCGCCTGCTTCATGACCCGCGCCGATTTCACCACCTGCGGCAGAAACATCTTGCCGGCGCCGAACAGGTCGCCCACCGTGTCCATGCCCGCCATCAGCGGGCCTTCGATGACCGCCAGCGGCGGCTTGCCCTCGGCGGCGAGACGGGCGCGCAATTCCTCGGTGTCGGCGACGACGTATTCGGTGACGCCTTTTACCAGCGCGTGTTTGAGGCGCTCCTCGGCGGGCGCGTCGCGCCACGACAAATCCGGGCCGGCCTGCTCCTTCGCCGCGCCCGCCTTGACGGTGTGGGCGAATTCGACCAACTCGGCGCAGGCGCCGGGATGACGGTTGAGCACTACGTCCTCCACCTTGTCGCGCAGCGTCGGGTCGAGTTCGTCGTAGACGCCGAGCATCCCGGCGTTGACGATGCCCATCGTCATGCCGGCGCGGATGGCGTGATAGAGGAAAACGGTGTGAATCGCCTCGCGCACCGCGTCGTTGCCGCGAAAGGCGAAGGAGACGTTGGAGACGCCGCCCGACGTCCACGTATCGGGCAGGTTTTCGCCAATCCAGCGCACCGCCTCGATGAAATCGACCGCGTAATCGTCGTGCTCCTCGATGCCGGTGCCGATGGAGAGAATGGCGGCGTCGAAGATGATGTCATGCGGCGGCAGCCCCGCGCCGCCGGCGGATTCCGGCTTCACCAGCAGGTCGTGGGCGCGACGGCAGATTTCGATTTTGCGCGCCAGACTGTCCGCTTGGCCCACCTCGTCGAAAGCCATCACCACCACGGCGGCGCCGTAACGCCGCGCCAAGCGCGCCTCGCGCACGAATTCCGCCTCGCCGTTCTTGAGCGAGATGGAATTGACCACGCCCTTGCCCTGAATGCAGCGCAGCCCGGCTTCGATGACGTCCCAACGCGAGGAATCAATCATCACCGACACACGCGCGATGTCCGGCTCGGCGGCGACGAGCTTGAGGAAGCGCGCCATCGCCGCCGGGGAATCGAGCATGGCGTCGTCCATGTTGACGTCGATGATTTGCGCGCCGTTCTCCACCTGCTGACGGGCGACGGAGAGCGCGTCGTCGAACCGTCCCTCCGAAATCATGCGCGCGAAGGCGCGCGAGCCGGCGACGTTGGTGCGCTCGCCGACGTTGACGAACAGGCTATCCCTGCCAATCTCGAACGCCTCCAGCCCGGCGAGCCGCAAGTGACGCGGCAATTCCGGCACGCGGCGCGGCGGCACGTCCGCCACCGCCCGCGCCACCGCCGCGATGTGCGCCGGCGTGGTGCCGCAGCAACCGCCGACGATGTTGACCAGCCCGGCGCGCGCCCAATCGCCGATTTCGGCGGCCAGTTGTTCCGGGGTTTCGTCGTAGCCGGTGGGCGCGAGCGGATTGGGCAGCCCGGCGTTGGGGTGGGCGGAGATATAGGTGTCGCAACGCGCCGCGAGGTCGGCGACGTGCGGGCGCAAATCCTTTGCGCCGAGAGCGCAATTCAGCCCGAAGGAAATCGGGCGCGCGTGCGCGAGCGAATTCCAGAACGCCCCTGCCGTCTGCCCGGAGAGCGTGCGCCCGGAGGCGTCGGTGATGGTGCCGGAAATCATCACCGGCAGGCGTTGGCCGCGTTCCTCGAACAACCGTTCGATGGCGAAAATCGCCGCCTTGGCGTTCAGGGTGTCGAAAACGGTTTCGACCAGCAGCAAATCCGCGCCGCCGTCGGCCAGCCCGCGCGCCGAATTCAGATAATCGTCGACCAGCGCGTCGAACTCGATATTGCGAAAACCGGGGTCGTTCACGTCGGGCGAAATCGACAGCGTGCGCGAAGTCGGCCCCAACACCCCGGCGCAAAAGCGCGGCTTTTCCGGCGTCAGGGCGCTGAATTCGTCGCACAGCCCGCGCGCCAGCCGCGCCGCCGCGACGTTGATTTCATAGGCGAGTTCGCTCAAACCGTAATCGGCCTGCGACACCCGCGTGGCGTTGAAGGAGCACGTCTCGATAATGTCCGCGCCCGCTTCCAGATAGGCGCGATGGATGCCGCCCACCACGTCGGGTCGCGTCAGCACCAGCACGTCGTTGTCGCCCTTGATTTCCTGCGCGTGCTCCGCGAAGCGTTCGCCGCGATAGTCGGCTTCGCTCAAGCCGTGGCGCTGAATCATCGTGCCCATCGCCCCATCGAGCACCAGAATGCGGCGTTCGAGCAGTTGGCGAAGTTCGGCGTTGCGGTCGGGCTGCATGGCGGTCGTCTCCTCTGGCGCGCCGAAAACACCAACGGCGCGGCAAACCATCGAGTTTGCGAGCGCCGTTGCACACGTTTGCCGAGCCTGGCCCCGAAAGGGTCGCAACGCTCCTCGGCGTGGGGAGGTGGATTTTAGTGTGATGCGTTCAGAATCGCCAGTTGCATTTCCCGCCCCGCGCGTGAAAATCTCGCCCCATGAAAACCACCCCGCCCCGCGACGCCGCCGGATTCTCGCCCCGCCTGCTCCTGCTCCTGTTGGGCGTGGCGCTGTTTTGGGGGCTGAACTGGCAGGTGATGAAAGTGGCGTTGCGCGAGATTCCGCCGATGAGTTTTCGCACGTTCACGGTGCTGGCGGGTGGCGTCGGGCTGATGCTCGTCGCCCGGCTGGCGCGGCTGCCGATGTTGCCGCCGCCGGGGAAATGGCCGGTGCTGGCGTGGCTGGCGCTCACCAACATCGCGGGCTGGAACATGCTGTCGATTTTCGGCATCGCGCTGCTGCCTTCCGGGCGCGCGGCGCTCATCGCCTACACCATGCCGGTGTGGAGCATCCTGCTGTCGGCGCTGCTGCTCGGCAATCCGCTCACCGTGCGCCGCGTCGCCGGCATGATGCTCGGCGCGGTCGGGGTGTTCGCCATGATGGGCACGGAGTTGGGAGCAATCGCCGGCGCGCCGTGGGGGGCGCTGCTCATGGTCGGGGCGGCGTTTTCGTGGGCTTTGGGGGTGGTGTCGATAAAGCGTTTCCCGCTCGCCATGCCGACGCTGACTTTCTCCGCGTGGACGCTGCTGCTCGGCGGCGCGATGACGTTGCCCTTCGCGCTTGCCTTCGAGGACATCGCGCCTTGGCGGCACCTGGGGTTCTGGTCGAATTTCGCGGTGTTCTACAACGTCTTCGTGTCGCTGATGTTCTGCAACTGGGCGTGGAACAACCTCGTCCGCCGCCTGCCGGTGGCGGTGTCGTCGCTCTCCTCGCTGGTCGTGCCGCTGGTCGGCGTCGCCGGCGGCATGTTGATTCTCGGCGAAAAACCCGACTGGGCCGAATGGTTCGGCATGGCCTGCATCCTCGGCGCGGTGGCGACGGTGGTGTTGCAGAAGAAGTGACAAATGCGGTATTACAATTCCTGTGTTGCATACCCAAACCACACCGCTTTTTCGTTGGGAGATTCACGATGAAGAAATTGCTCGCCCTCGCAATGCTCGCCTCGCTGTCCATTCCCGCCGCCGGGCAAAGCGGTGACCCGTACCTGCCCTTCCAGCCCGTCGTCGCGGCAGCCGTGTCGGACGGACAACTCGACGGGAGCGTGAAATTCTTCTTGCGCGGGCAGACACCCGCCAACGGCGTGAAGGAGATTTTCCCCGAAGCCGTCTATGACAAGCCGGCGGGGACGCAAGTCATCAACATCTCCATCAACAGAGCCTGCGCCACGGCGTTGCGCCGGGTATTGGCCTCGTTCGAAGGCTACGCCAAACAATTCGGCGCCAACGCGGTCATCGACATCGTCAGTTTCTACGACCAGAAGCACTACGAGGACGCCAATAATTTCTGGTGCCATCAGGAAAACACCGGAACCTACGTCGTAAAGCTGCGCGGCAAGCCGGCAATCATCAAATAACGACCGCCCCCCTCAATCCATCCCCCACTTCTGCAACCGATACCGCATCTGCCTTAACGTCATTCCCAATTTGCGCGCCGCCGCCGAGCGGTTCCAGCGGGTTTCGTCGAGGGTGCGCAGGATGAGGGCGCGTTCGTCTTCGGAGACTTCCGGCTCGTCGTCGGGTTCTTCCGGGGCGGGAGG
>JAISSY010000115.1 GCA_031272995.1 Azoarcus sp. | reverse complement strand
CGGTCTTCGCGCTCCAGCAGCGCCGCTTCGAGTTTGTTGGCGGCGCCGAAGAACAGGCTGCCGGAGAGCTTCCACGCCAGCACGTGCGGATGGCCGCCCGCCGCGTCGACGCCGCTGTCTTCCGGCGGCAATTCGATGGGTTCGATTTTGGTCAGCGCCGAGATGCGGTAGATGAAGAACAGGCTCGCCATCACCATGCCGAGTTCGACCGCCAGCGTCAGGCCGAAAACGATGGTGACGAGGAAGGTGCCGAGCAGGATGCCGCGATAGTTGTTGGAATAGCGCGCCAGTTCGCGCGGCGACAGGGCGTGCCAGTCGCCCATGTTGAGCGCGACGACGACGACGATGGCCGAGAGCGTCGACAGCGGAATGGCGCTCGCCAGCGGCGCGAGGATGAGGACGATGGCGAGCAGCACCAGCGCGTGTATCACCCCGGCGATGGGGGTGGTGCCGCCGCTCCTGATGTTGGTGGCGGTGCGGGCGATGGCGCCGGTGGCGGCGAAACCGCCGAAGAGCGGCGCGACCATGTTGGCGACGCCCTGCGCCATCAACTCCTGATTGGGGTCGTGACGGTCGTCGATTTGCGCGTCGGCGACGCGGGCGGAGAGCAGCGATTCGATGGCGCCCAGGAGCGCAATCGCCACCGCCGGGGAAATCAGATGGCGCAAGGTTTCCAGATTGAACTGGCCAAGGCCGAAGCGCGGCAATTCCTGCGGGATGCCGCCGAAGCGCGAGCCGATGGTGTCGGTGGTCGGCAAAAGCCCGAGGGCGCTCAACAGGGTGAAGATGATGAGCACAGCGAGAGGCCCCGGCAGTCGCCGCATCCACGCGACGCGCACCGCCTTGCGGTTCCACGCCACCAGCACGACGAGCGAGGCGGCGGAAACCAGCAGCGTCGGCAAGTGCAGGCCGGGCAGCGCCGCCCACAGCGCCTTCATCTTGGCGAAGAATTCGCCGGGCAGGTTTTCGACCCGCAGGCCGAGAAAATCGTTGATTTGCGAGAGGAAAATCACCACCGCGATGCCGCTGGTGAAGCCGGTGACGACGGCGCGCGGGATGAAGCGAATCATGTTGCCGAGCCGGAAAGCGCCGAGCGCGAACAGCAAAATCCCCGACATCGTGGTGGCGAGCAGCAGGTCGTCGACGCTGTGGGTGGCGACGATGCCGTAGATGATGGGAATGAACGCCCCGGTGGGCCCGCCGATTTGCACGCGCGAGCCGCCGAGGAGCGAAATCAGCAGCCCGGCGACGATGGCCGTCCAGATGCCGGAGGCCGGCGACATGCCGCTGGCGATGGCGAAGGCCATGGCGAGCGGCAGCGCCAGCACGCCGACGGTGATGCCCGCCGAGAGGTCTTGCACGAAAGCGCCGCGTGAGTAGCCCGGCAGGGTGTCGAGCAGTTTGGGGCGGAAATGGAATTCCATGTCGGAGCCTGCCTCGGCGCCGTCGCGGCGTCGCCTTGTCTGTTATTTGACTTTCATTCCGGGCGTCGCGCCGCCGTCGGGGGAGAGCAGATGGATGCCCGGCGTTTGCCCGTCGGGGTCGGACGCGGCCAGCACCATGCCTTCGCTGACGCCAAACTTCATCTTGCGTGGCGCGAGGTTGGCCACCATCACGGTGAGCCGCCCGACCAGCGCCTCCGGGGCGTAGGCGGACTTGATGCCGGCGAAGACCTGACGCGGCTTTTCTTCGCCGATGTCCAGTTGCAGGCGCAGGAGCTTGTCGGCGCCGTCGACGAAATCCGCCGCGACGATTTTGGCGATGCGCAGGTCGACCTTGGCGAAGTCGTCGAAGGAGACTTCGGGGGCGATGGGCGTGGTCGTGGGCATTTTCTTCACCTCCGCTTTCGGGGCGAGCGTGGCGCGGTTGGCTTCGATGAGAGCGTCTATCCGGGCGCGCTCGATGCGTGTCATGAGGTGATTGTACGGCGCAATGGCGTGACCGGCGGGGAGAGCTTGCCAATTGCCCCGCCAATCGAGCGGCGCGATATCGAGGAAGGCTTCCACTTTCGCCGTCAGGGCCGGCAGCACCGGCTTGAGATAGCGCGCCAAATCGCGGAACAGCGTCAATGCCGTGCTGCAAACGGTGTGCAGTTCGGCTTCGTGACCGTCCTGTTTGGCGAGTTCCCACGGTTTCTTGTCGCCGATGTAGAGATTGGCGACGTCGGCCAGCCGCATGACGCCGCGCAGGGCACGCCCGAAATCGCGCGCCTCGTAAGCGGCGGCGATGTCGCCCGCCTGCCACGCCTCGACGAAAGGCGCGGCGGCGGCTTCGTCGATGGCGGCCAGCTTGCCCTCGAAACGCTTGGCGATGAAACCGGCGCAGCGGCTGGCGATGTTCACGAACTTGCCGACCAAATCGGAATTGACCTTGGCAATCATGTCGTCGAAGCTCAGGTCGAGGTCTTCCACCGCGCCGTTGGATTTGCTGGCGAAGTAATAGCGCAGCGCCTCCGGGTCGAGTCCGCCGTCGAGCCACGAGCGCGCGGTGATGAAGGTGCCGCGGCTCTTGCTCATCTTGGCGCCGTTGACGGTGAGATAGCCGTTCACGCACAACTGGCTCGGCGTGCGGTAGCCGGCGAATTTCAGCATCGCCGGCCAGAAGAGAGCGTGGAAATAGAGAATGTCCTTGCCGATGAAGTGCGCCATCTCGGTGCCGGCTGCCGCCGCGCGCTCGGCGTCGGTGAAATCCTCCACTGCGATATTGCCGGCCCTGACGGCGTAGTTCTTGAAGCTCGCCAGATAGCCGATGGGAGCGTCGAGCCAGACGTAGAAATATTTGCCCGGCGCGCCCGGAATCTCGAAACCGAAGTAGGGCGCGTCGCGGGAAATATCCCAATCGGAGAGCTTGTTTTCGCCTTCGCCGCCGAGCCATTCCTGCATCTTGTTGGCCGCTTCCGGCGGCAGATGCCGCAGGGTCGCGCCGGGCACGGCCTCCTCGCCGCGCGTCCATTCGCGCAGAAAGGCGACGGCGCGCTCGTCCGACAGGCGGAAGAAATAATGTTCGGATTCCCGCCGCACCGGGGTCGCGCCGGAGACCGCCGAGCGCGGATTCCTCAACTCGGTGGGCGCGTAGGCCGCCCCGCACGCCTCGCAGTTGTCGCCGTACTGGTCTGGCGCGCCGCAGCGCGGACAGTCGCCCTTGATGAAACGGTCGGGCAGGAACATTTCCTTCACGGGGTCGTAGAACTGCTCGATGGCGCGGGTGGCAATCATCCCCGCCCTTTGCAGGCGAGCGTAGATATCCTCGCAATAGGCGCGGGTTTCCGGCGTGTGGGTGGAGTGATAGTTGTCGAAGGCGACGCCGAAATCGGTGAAGTCGCGCAAGTGTTCGTCATGAACGCGAGCGATGAGCGCCTCCGGGCTGAGTCCTTCCTTTTCGGCGCGCAGCATCACCGGCGTGCCGTGCGTGTCGTCGGCGCAGACGTAATGCACGGTATGGCCGCGCATCCGCTGGAAGCGCACCCAGATGTCGGCCTGAATGTAGCCGACGAGATGGCCGATGTGGATGTCGCCGTTGGCGTAGGGCAGGGCGCTGGTGACGAGTATCTTGCGGGGAGTCATGACTTCAAGTGGATTGTTTTTTCTGGAAAACGCGGATTCTAGCAAAGCCGCCGCCCCGCTCCGTGACCGTTTCGCTGCCTGTTGCGTGAAAGGTCGTTTGCCGCCGTCGACGAACCGTTCTACATTAGCGCGCCTTTCCCCCAACGTCGGAGCACAAGAAATGACGAACGCTCTGTTGCACTTTCCCGGCGGCATCCATGCCGTCGATTCCGGTTACGTGCGCCCCGGCCTTGCCGCCGTGCATCTCATCGTCGAAGGCGGTCGCGCCGCAGTCGTCGACACCGCCCACAACGGCTCGCTGCCGCGCTTCCTCGCCGCGCTGGCGGAATTGGGTCTCGCGCCGGAGGCGGTCGATTACGTTTTCCTCACCCACGTCCACCTCGACCACGCCGGCGGCGCGGGCGCTTACATGGCGGCCTTGCCCAACGCCAAACTGGTGGTGCATCCACGCGGCGCGCGCCACATGATTGACCCGACGCAGTTGTTCGCCAGCGCCAGCGAGGTCTATGGCGCCAACAACGCCCGCCGGCTTTACGGGGACCCGGTGCCGGTGCCGCGCGAGCGCGTCGTCGAGAGCGCGGACGGGCAGGTTTTCGAGCTTGCCGGTCGTCCGCTGCAATGCCTGCACACGCCCGGACACGCCAAGCATCATCAATGCATATGGGACGAGCGCGCCCGCGCCTGTTTCTCCGGCGACGCGTTCGGCGCCGCCTACCGCGAACTGACCACAGCCGACGGCCCCTTCCTCATCCCCGCCACCACGCCGACGCAATTCGACCCCGACGCGATGAAAGCCTCCATTCGTCGCTTGCTGGATTTGAAACCGGAAGGGATTTATCTCACCCACTTCAGCCGCGTCGACGACGTCGACCGCCTCGGCGTCGAACTCGTGCAGCGCATCGACGCCTTGGTTGCTCTGGCCGAAGCCGCGCCCGGCGAGGGCGAAGCGCGCAAGAACGCCATCCGCGCCGCCATCGAACGTGAATTCCTCAAGGACGCCACGGCGGAGATTCGCCAGCGGCTACCGGAGGTGTTGCGGGTGGATTTGGAACTGAACGCGCAGGGGTTGGCGTGGTGGTTGGAGCACCGATGACATTACATAAATGTCATTCCCGCGAAAGCGGGAATCCAGTGCGTATATCTGACTAACGCTGCTGGATTCCCGCTTTCGCGGGAATGACGGTATGTTAGGGGTGGCGCGCGGCGCGTGGGGGAGGGCGAATAATTATTCGCCCCTACAATATTCAGTTTAGATAAAATTCAATGCGCCGATTGCGCGCTCTGCCGTCGGGGTCGGTGTTGTCGGCTATCGGCTCGGCTTCGCCCT
>JAISSY010000031.1 GCA_031272995.1 Azoarcus sp. | reverse complement strand
CGAGTTGGCTCGGCAGCGACATCGCCATCGATCAGGCGCCGATTCTGATCGCCACCGCCACCACCATCGTCGCCACGGCGTTGCAGATCGCCATCGTCTGGATGCGACACGGCAAGGTGGATCGCATGTTGTGGATAAGTCTTGCCATCATCGCCGTGCTCGGCGGCGCCACCCTGCTCTTTCACGACGCCACCTTCATTAAATGGAAACCGACGGCGCTTTACTGGCTGTTCGGTTTGGCGTTGTTGGTGTCGGGACTGTTTTTCCGCCGCAACCTCATGCGCCGTATGCTGGAGAGCCAAATCAGCCTTCCCGACGCGATCTGGTCGCGCGTCAATCTGTCTTGGGCGCTGTTTTTCATCGTTTTGGGCGGACTCAATCTCTACGTTGCTTTCAACTTTTCGGAAGAAGCGTGGGTCAACTTCAAATTGTTCGGCTGCACGACGCTGGTGTTCGTTTTCGCCATCGCTCAGGGTTTGTATCTGTCGAAGCATCTGATCGACGACGAACCGAAAGAAAGCTGAATCGCATTCAAACGGCCACAGGGCCATCACACCAAAAGGAATCAATCCAATGAAAAACACTCAGAGACGACTGACCGTCGCATTGATTGCCAGCCTGTTCGCGCTCACCGGTTGCGTCGGCGATCAAGTGGCAAGCTCCAACGCGGCCACCAAGGCCGAAACCACCGCTGAACCAGCGGCGGCGCCCGTAGCGACCGTCAACGGACAGGTCATACCCGGCGAGTACGCGGAAATCCTGCTCGCCTCGCAACGCGCGCAAGGCGCTCAGGAAGCCCCGAATCTGGTCGAAAACATCCGCAAGGATCTGATTCGCCGCGCCGTGCTGACGCAGGCCGCCGTCAAGGCGGGCGTCGACAAGCAAGCCAGCACGGCGGCGCGTCAGGATCTGGCGCGCCAGAACGTGTTGATTCAGGATTACCTGCAGGATTGGGTGAAGAACAATCCGCCCACCGACGAGGAACTGAAGAAGGAATACGACACGATCAAATCGCGTCTCGGCGACAAGGAATACCGCGCCCGCCACGTGTTGGTGGCGAGCGAAAAGGAAGCCAACGACCTGATTGCGCGGTTGAAGAAAGGCGCGAAGTTCGCGACTCTGGCGAAGAAATCGCTCGACCCCGGCTCGAAGGATCGTGGCGGCGACTTGGGCTGGTCGAACGCAGGTTCTTACGTGCCGCAGTTCGCCGAAGCGCTCGTCAAGCTAGAAAAGGGCAAATACACAACGGCGCCGGTCAAGACCGATTTCGGCTATCACGTCATCCTGCTCGAAGACGTGCGTGAATTGCAGGCGCCGCCGTTCGAGGAAGTGAAGCAGCAACTGCAAATGGGCCTGCAACAACGCAAGGTGCAGGAATACATCGAGGAATTGGAAAAGCAGGCCGAAGTGAAGTAATTCTTCTTTTCGGTCGGACATAAAAAAACGGGTGGATTGCTCCACCCGTTTTTATTTGCCGCAGCAGTTTCAGAACAAGGGTTCGTCCAGACCGAACACGGCGGAGCCGCCTTCGGTGATGGTCTTCTTCAGCCCTTCTGCTTGCACCAGCACGTGCCAAGCGTAGTAACGCGCGGTGGCGATCTTGCCTTTCAGGTAGCCGTCGTTCGCGCCCGCAGCGAGCTTGTCTTGCGCGATCTTGGCGGATTTCGCCAACAACCAGCCGCCGGTGACGATGCCACCGAGCTTGAGGTACGGAACGGAACCCGCGTGAGCGTTGGCCGGGTCGGTGCCGTAGATGCCGACCACCCATTCGGTGGTGTCGATCAGGGCTTGGGTGGCGTCCTTCAGGATCTTGCCGATGTCGCCGAGTTTGGCGTCGGCGGCAAGCCCGTTGGCGAAGGCAAGGATTTCCTTGTAGAGGCCACGCGCGGTAAACGCCACGTCGCCGGTCGCCTTGTTGACTTCACGCGCGGTCTTGCGGCCTACGTAGTCGTTGGCTTGAATGGCCGTGGTGCCTTCGTAGATCGCGGTGATGCGGCAGTCGCGGTAGTACTGCGCCGCGCCGGTTTCTTCGATGAAGCCGGTGCCGCCATGCACCTGCACGCCGGCGGAAGTCAGCTCGATCGAGCTTTCCGTGCTCCAGCCCTTGACGATCGGGGTGAGCAGTTCAAGGATGGCCTGCGCTTTCTTCTTCTTTTCCGGATCGGTGGAGAAGTTGGCGATGTCCATCTGACCAGCGGCGTAGTAGCCGACGGCGCGCAGCGCTTCGGTGCGCGCTTTTTGTTCCATCAGCAGACGGCGCACGTCGGGGTGGTACAGGATGGGCTTCGGCGTCGTCTTGCTTTCGGCGTCGCCGATGATTGCGCCTTGAATGCGTTCACGCGCGTAGGTGAGCGAATGCTGGTAGGCGCGTTCGGCCACCGCGATGCCTTCGAGACCGACGTGGATACGGGCGTGGTTCATCATGGTGAACATGTAGGCGACGCCGTTGCCTTCCTTGCCGATCAGCCAGCCGATGGCGCCGGTGTGATCGCCGTAGGACATCACTGCCGTGGCGCTGCCCTTGATGCCGAGCTTGTGTTCGATCGCCGAGCAGATGAGGTCGTTGCGGGCGCCGAGCGAACCGTCGTCGTTGACCAGGAACTTCGGCACCAAAAAGAGCGAAATGCCCTTCAGACCCGGATCGGAATTGGGCAGACGCGCGAGCACGAGGTGGATGATGTTCTCCGCCATGTCGTGTTCGCCCCAAGTGATGAAGATCTTGGTGCCGGTGATGAGGTAGGTGCCGTCGCCGTTCGGGTTGGGAATGGCCTTGGTGCGGATGGCGGTGAGGTCGGAACCGGCTTGCGGTTCGGTCAGGTTCATCGTGCCGCCCCAGATGCCGGCGACCATGTTGGGCAGATATTTCTGCTTCAATTCGTCGGAGGCGTGGTGCTCGATGGCGTGAACCGCGCCCATCGTCAGCATCGGGCACAGGGCGAAGGCGATGCTCGCCGAACGCCACATTTCATTGACGGCGAAATTGACCAGATTCGGCAAGCCCTGACCGCCGTATTGCGGGTCGCCCGGCATGGCGTGCCAGCCGTTGTCGCGGAACTGGTTGTAGACGCTCTTGTATTCCGGGCTGACGGTGACGACGCCGTTGTCCCATTGCGGGGAGTTCTTGCGGTCGCCGATGATGTTGATGGGGTCGATCTGTTCAGTGGCGAACTTGGACGCTTCTTCGAGAATCGCATCGACGGTGTCGGCGTCGATCTCGGCGAAAGCGGGCAGACCGAGGATTTCCTTCAAGCCGGCCAGTTCGTTCATGTCGAACTTCATGTCGGCCAATGGTGCGGTATATGTACTCATGCTGAGTCTCCCTCCAGGATGAAGTGTGTGTGTGATGCCTATTTGTTCAACAGATAGCGTCGGTCATCGAAAGCCACTACCCATTCAGGCCGGTATACCACGAACAACGTAATCAAAGCCCCGCTGAGCCATGCCTCGGAGAAGCCGACCAACAGGAAATACGGCAGATATTCGTTGATGAGGTAACCCGCCTCGTATGCGCCGGAAAGCGCCAAAGCCGCGCTGGCGAGCGCGCCCTGCAACATGATGACGATGGCCGATCCGGCAAAACCCACGACGAAAACAAAAACGAAAAAGTGCGCCGGCAGGTGTTTTTCCACCCACTGCCGAATGGCGTTGGCGACGATGACCGGCACGACCGCCATCAACAGGAAGTTGATCGCCCATGCCTGCCATTCGATGCCGCCGCTCGCCGCAATGCCGACAAGCGACAACGCCAGCGCCACCAGCGCCAGCCGCGCGCCCAAACAGAGCACGGCGAGCATCGCGCCAAGCAGATGGAGATTCAATCCCGGCTTGACGCCGGCCTTCATCGTCCACGCCAGTGCCAGCGTCACGGCGACGCCCAACAGCAGGTTGAGCTGCGTCGAATCCCTGAGCCTCGCCCACGGCGCGCGCAGCCACACCTGATACAGCACGAGGGTCGCGAGCGCCCATGAAACCCAATGCCACGCTGTTCCGAACAACGAAGCCGGCAGGTTCATTGGCGCTCCTCTCCCCTTTTATTGTTTTCGTCTACCCCCTGAAAAAATCAGAGGGCGGCGACCAGTTCAGGCACGGCGGTAAACAAATCCGCCACCAGCCCGTAATCGGCCACTTGGAAAATGGGCGCGTCCGGATCCTTGTTGATCGCCACGATCACCTTGGAATCCTTCATGCCCGCCAAGTGCTGGATTTGGCCGGAAATGCCGATCGCGAAGTAAAGCTGCGGCGCGACGATCTTGCCGGTTTGACCGACCTGATAATCGTTCGGCACGAAGCCCGCGTCGACCGCCGCGCGGCTGGCGCCGAGCGCCGCGCCGAGCTTGTCGGCCAGCGGTTCGAGCACGGCGCGATAGTTGTCGCCGCTGCCCAGACCGCGACCACCGGAAACGATGATCTTGGCCGCGCCCAGTTCGGGACGGGCGCTCTTGACGATTTCGCGTCCAACCAGCTTCACCAGTCCGAGATCGGGACCGGCGGCCACCGATTCGACGGCGGCGGAACCGCCCTCGGCAGCAGCGTCGAACGCCGTCGTGCGCACCGTGAGCACCTTGACGGCGTCAGCGCTCTTGACCGTGGCGAGCGCGTTGCCGGCGTAGATCGGACGCACGAAGGTATCGGGCGATTCGATGGCGACGACATCGCTGATCTGCGCGGAATCGAGCAGAGCCGCGATGCGCGGGGCGACGTTCTTGCCCCCGCTGGTGGCGGGAACGACGATGTGGCTGTATCCGGAAGCCAGACCCTTGACGAGTTCGGCGAGGTTTTCCGGGGTTTGCGCCTCGTAATGGGGCGCGTCGGCAACGAGCACCTTGGCGACACCGGCCACTTTGGCGGCGGCCTGCCCGACGGCGGCGACGTTGGCGCCGGCGACGAGCACGTTGATGTCACCGCCAAGCTTGGCGGCGGCGGTCACGGCGTTGAGGGTTGCAGCCTTCAGGGCAGCGTTGTCGTGTTCGGCTATGACGAGAATGGCCATGTTCAGATCACCTTGGCTACGTTTTTGAGTTTATCGACCAGTTGGGCGACATCGGGCACGACGATGCCGGCGCTGCGCTTGGGCGGCTCGGCAACCTTGAGCACCGTCAGGCGCGGCGCTACGTCTACGCCAAGATCGGCGGGCTTCACCGTGTCGAGTGGTTTCTTCTTCGCCTTCATGATGTTCGGCAAAGTGGCGTAGCGCGGCTCGTTCAGTCGCAGGTCGACGGTGACCACCGCCGGCAGCTTGACCGAGAGTTGCTCCAGACCGCCGTCGATTTCACGCGTGATGGTGATGCTGTCCGCCTCCGGCACCAGCTTGGAGATGAACGTCGCTTGCGGCCAACCGAGCAACGCGGCCAGCTTCTGACCGGTTTGGTTGGAATCGTCGTCGATCGCCTGTTTGCCGGCGATGACCACTTTGGGCTGCTCTTTATCGACGAGCGCCTTCAGAATCTTGGCGACTGCCAGAGGCTGCACGTCGGCATCGGTTTCAACCAGAATCGCGCGATCCGCGCCCATGGCGAGGGCAGTGCGCAGCGTTTCCTGCGCTGCCGCCGGGCCCGCAGTAACGACGACGATTTCGGTGGCCTTGCCGGCTTCTTTCAAGCGAACGGCCTCTTCCACCGCAATTTCGTCGAACGGATTCATGCTCATTTTTACGCCAGCCAAATCCACGCCGCTACCATCCGCCTTGACGCG
>JAISSY010000188.1 GCA_031272995.1 Azoarcus sp. | reverse complement strand
CGCGTGATCCATCGCGGGCGCGTCGCCGACCACCTTGACCGTGAATCCCTGCTCGGTCAGATAGCGGGACAACAATTCGCGCAAACGCGCATCGTCGTCGACGACCAATAAACGATAGCGTACTTTTTCATCCATGCGCGCCATCGTAACGCGCTCGTGTTACTCATACCAGTCTGCTTTGGTTACGATTTGTAAATTCCCGCCCGTCCTTGCCGCCGGTAAAATCCGCCCCCATGAAACTGTTGGCGATTGAATCTTCCTGCGAACGGGCGAGCGTGGCGCTTTTTTTCGACGGTGCGATAAGGGCGCGCCAGTTGCAAGGCCACGCCAACCACTCCGAACATCTGCTTGCCGCCGTGCGCGACTTGCTCTCCGAGAGCGGCGTCGCCATGAATGCGCTCGACGCAGTCGCGTTCGGCTCCGGGCCGGGCGCTTTCACCGGCCTGCGGCTGGCGTGCGGCGTCGCGCAGGGCTTGGCGCTGGGGGCAGAATTGGGCGTGATTCCCGTCTGTAGTCTGGCGGCGCTGGCGCTACAGTCTGCCGCGTCGCAAGTGCTGGCGGCGACCGACGCGCGCATGGGCGAGGTCTATCACGCCCGTTACCGCGTCGAGGACGACGTGGCGCACGAACTCACCGCGCCGATGTGCTGCGCGCCGCAGGATTTGGCGTTGCCGACAGGCGAATGGTTCGGCATCGGCTCGGCTTTCGCCGTCTACGCCGAAGCGCTCGCGCCCTTGCGCGCCGCGCTCGTCGGCTGCGACGCGACGGCGACGCCGGCCGCCGCGGCGGTGGCGCGGTTGGCGGCGCGAGCGGGCAGCGCGGCCATCGTCGCGCCGGAGCAGGCGGCGCCGCTTTACGTGCGCAACAAGGTGGCGCTCACCACCGCCGAGCGACTGGCGCGGGGCAACAAGGCGTGAGCGCGGACGAATATCGCTTTGAACCGATGCGCGAGCGCGATCTCGATTGGGTGGTGGCGCAGGAAGCCGAATTGCACCGTTTCCCGTGGACGCGCGGCAATTTCGTCGATTCGCTCGCCGCCGGTCATGTCTGTTGGCTGATGTACGCCGCCGACGCGCCGGTGGGATACGCGGTGGTGCTGAACGTGCTCGACGAGGCGCATTTGCTCAACGTCAGCGTCACGCGCGCGATGCAAGGGCAGAGCGTCGGTCGCCGTCTGCTCGAACGTTTGATCGACGACGCGCGCGCGAGCGGCAAACGCCAGTTCTTCCTCGAAGTGCGGCCATCGAACATCGCGGCGCTGGCTCTGTACCGGCGCGCCGGGTTCGTCGAAATCGGCCGCCGCAAGGGCTATTATCCGGGGCTTGAAGGGCGTGAGGACGCCATCGTGATGAGACTTGAACCATGACGCCACGCCGTGCCGCCATCCTGCGCGAAATGGGCCTCGCCCCGATATGGCGCGTGCGCGCCGTCGAGGCTGAAACCATCGAAACACCCCCGGTTACCCCCGAACCCGTAGGGGCGAATGATTATTCGCCCCCCCCACGTCCAAAGACCGAAATCGCCGCAGGAAACACGACGAACGCTGCGAGCGCGAACGGCCCGGATACGAACGTTACGAGCGCGGACGACGCGAGGGCGAATAATTATTCGCCCCTACAAAACCCGGCATCGCCCCCTTCGAACGTTTCGGCGATGGATTGGCCAGAACTGGAGGCCGCCATCCGCGAGTGCCGCGCCTGCGTGTTGTGCAAGCAGCGTCGGCAGGCCGTCCCCGGCGTCGGCGACCGCAAAGCGCGCTGGATGTTCGTCGGCGAGGGGCCGGGCGCGGAGGAAGATCGCCGTGGCGAGCCTTTCGTCGGCGCGGCGGGCAAGCTGCTCGACAACATGCTCGCCGCGCTTGGGTTGAAGCGCGGCGAAGGCGTCTACATCGCCAACGCCGTCAAATGCCGCCCGCCGCTCAACCGCACGCCGGAAGTGGGGGAAATCGCCGCCTGTGCCCCTTTCCTCGACCGCCAGATCGCGCTCGTCCAGCCGGGGTTGCTGATCGCCCTCGGTCGCCCGGCGGCGCAGGCGCTGCTTGGGCGCGAAATCAGCATCTCCGCCGCGCGCGGCAAACGTTTCGAGAAAGACGGCGTGCCGGTCGTCGTCACCTATCACCCGGCCTATCTGCTGCGCAATCCGCTCGACAAGGCGAAAGTGTGGGAAGACCTCTGCTTCGCGCGCCGCATCCTCAACGAAGCGGCAGCGCGGAACTGAGTCCAGCGCCTGAGGTCACCGCACCTCGTCGAGTTGCGCCACCGTGTCGACTACGCGCTGATTGGCGTCGTGCCAGCGTTTGATCAGATACATGACGATGGCGACGAACAGCCCGAAACCAACCACCACGGTATTGATCGACAGGCCGACGAAAATCAGCAACGCGTAACCGCCGTTCATCAGCAGAATCGACAGGTTCTCGTTGAAGTTCTGCACCGCGATCGAGTGCCCGGCGCCCATCAGCACGTGGCCGCGATGCTGGAGCAGCGCGTTCATCGGCACGACGAAAAAGCCGCCGAGCGCGCCGATGATGAGCAGCATGACGACGGCGGCGACCATGTTCGTCACCAGCGGCATCAGCAAAATGGCGCCGCCCATGGCGATGCCGAGCGGAATCACCCGCACCGACTGACGCAGGCTGACGAAGCGCGAAGCCAGCACCGCGCCAATCGCCATCCCCGCCGCCACCACGCCGAGCAGGCGCGTCGCTTTCGACAACTCCAGTCCGAGGTTGGGCATCGCCCATTCCAGTACCAGCAGTTGCAGCACCGCCGCCACCCCCCAAGCGAGCGTCGTCACCGCCAGCGAGATTTGACCGAGTTTGTCGCGCCACAGCAGCTTCAGGCAGTGACCGAAATCGTGCGCGAGATAGAGCGGGTTGTTGTGCAGCGGCTTGTGATCGACGCCGGTGTTGGGAATGAACAAATTAAACAACGCCGCAACGAGATAAATCAGCGCGATGATCACGATGCCGGCATGGGCGGCGTTGTCGAAAAGCGGAATCTCTTGTCTGACGAACCACGCCACCACGTTCTTGTCGATCAACTCGCCGCCAAGCACGAAACCGATGATGATGCCGCCTACCGTCAGCCCCTCGATCCAGCCGTTGGCGACCACCAGCAGGCGGTGCGGCAGGTATTCGGTGAGAATGCCATATTTGGCCGGCGAGTACGCCGCCGCGCCGAGTCCGACCATCGCGTAGGCGTAAAGCGGCTGCACGCCGACGTAAAGCATCATGCAGCCGAGGATTTTCACCGTGTTGCTGATCAGCATGACGCGCCATTTCGGCATCGAATCGGCGAACGCGCCTACGAAGGCGGCCAGCGCCACGTACGACACGGAAAAGAAGGAGCGCAACAGCGGTTCGTGTTCTGCCGGAGCGCCAACGTTCCGAAGAATGTCGATGGCGAGGATGAGGAGCGCGTTGTCGGCGAGCGCGGAAAAAAACTGCGCCGCCATGATGATGTAAAAGCCAAAAGGCATGCCCGGGAAACCGTGGAAATTATTCAGGGGTATGTCCTTATAACACGAAGCCCCCCGGTCCGTAACGGCAGCTTTTCAGGATGCCGGCAACGCGGGCGGATGTGGTCTAATCGCGTAACTCTTTCCGCTTCAACTCGTTATGTCGAAAGCAAAATCCGCCTACGTTTGCAGCGGCTGCGGCGCACAAGTGCCGCGCTGGCAGGGCCAGTGTCCGCAGTGCAAGGAATGGAACACCCTCGTCGAAACCGTCGTCGAACGCGGCCCCGGCGCCGCGCCGCGCCGTAGCGGCGTGAGCGGCGCGGCGTCCAGAATGCTCAAACTCGCCGCGCTCGATGCGCGTGAGGAGCCGCGCTTGCCGAGCGGCATCGAGGAATTCGACCGCGTGCTTGGCGGCGGTCTGGTGGCGGGCGGCGTCGTGCTCATCGGCGGCGACCCCGGCATCGGCAAATCGACCCTGCTGCTGCAAGCCCTGTGCAAACTGGCGCAGGCCGAGCACGCCGTCGTCTACGTGAGCGGCGAGGAGTCGCCCGAACAGGTGGCGCTGCGCGCGCAACGCCTGCAACTCGCGCCCGCCGGCTTGCGGCTGCTCGCCGAATGCAATCTCGAACGCATTCTCGATGCGCTCGCCGATGCCGCGCCGCGCGTGGCGGTCATCGACTCGATTCAGACCTTGTACTCGGAAGCCCTGCAATCGGCTCCCGGTTCGGTCGGGCAGGTGCGCGAATGCGCGGCGCAGCTGACGCGCCACGCTAAACAAAGCGGCACCACGCTCGTTCTCGTCGGCCACGTCACCAAGGACGGCGCGCTCGCCGGCCCGCGCGTGTTGGAGCACATCGTCGACACCGTGCTTTATTTCGAGGGCGACACCCATTCGAGCTTCCGCCTGATTCGCGCTTTCAAGAACCGTTTCGGCGCGGTCAACGAACTCGGCGTCTTCGCCATGACCGAAAGCGGCCTCAAAGGCGTCTCCAACCCATCGGCGCTTTTCCTTTCGCATCACGACGCCGCCGTCGCCGGCAGTTGCGTGCTGGTGACGCAGGAAGGCACCCGGCCGCTGCTGGTGGAAATTCAGGCGCTGGTCGACACGGCGCAAAGCCCGACGCCGCGCCGCCTCTCGGTCGGTCTGGAGCCGACGCGGCTGGCGATGCTGCTGGCGGTGATGCACCGTCACGCCGGACTCGTCTGCGCCGATCAGGACGTTTTCGTCAACGCCGTCGGCGGAGTCAGGATTGCCGAACCCGCCGCCGACCTCGCCATCCTGCTCGCGGTAGTGTCCTCGCTGCGCGACAAGCCGTTGCCGCAAGGTTTGGCGGTCTTCGGCGAAGTCGGTCTCGCGGGCGAAATCCGTCCCGCGCCGCGCGGTCAGGAACGTCTGAAGGAAGCTGCCAAACTCGGTTTCAAAACCGCGCTCGTGCCGCGCGCCAACGTGGCGCGCCAGAAAATCCCCGGCATCGCCATCCACGGCGTAGACCGCATCGAACAGGCGCTACAAATCGCGTGGAACCTGTAGGGGCGAATAATCATTCGCCCAACGCCGTTCTCGCCCCGCCGAACATCTGCCGCAATTTCCCCTGCCAAAACCGCCACGCCCCCCACCCAAACACCGCGGCGGCGATGAACATGAAGCCGATGCCCTCCCAATAGGCCATCGGGTCGGAGGCGCGGAAATAATCGCGCGCCGGATAAGTGAAATGCACCTGCCCGGAACCGAGCGACCAAATCGCCGCCACCACGAAGGCGAGCGCGGGCAGGAACCACACCACGACGCCAATCGCGACGATGACGCGGTCGAGCAGCGGCGTTTCTTTCGAGCGTGGCGCGAAGACGCTCGCCACCCCGAACCACAACGCCCCCAACCAGCCCAAAACCGCCAGCACCGGCACTACCGCGAGCGCCAGCCCGAAGAAGAAGGCGGTGAAGTCGAACGCCGCGCCGGAAAGCGGCGCGATGCGCGCCCACAGTTCGGCGGCGTGCGGAAACAACCAAACGGACAGGGCGGTGGCGACGAGCGCCAGCAACAGGAAAAGGCCGGCGCGACGACGGGCAATGTCGCCTTCGGGAGCGGTGGGATCGAGCTTCATGGCTTATATTCGCGGATGGACAGAAGCCGCGAAGTATAACTAGACTCTTTCCTTTCCCGCGCTTTTCGCGCCGCGCCGCCTTCGAGGACATCCAGCGTGAAGTACATCTCCACCCGTGGCCATGCCGCCAAACCCGAATTTTGCGCCATCCTGCTCGGCGGACTGGCGCCCGACGGCGGGCTTTACCTGCCGGAAGCCTATCCGCGCGTCGGTCGCGCCGAACTCGACGCTTGGCGGCATCTTTCCTACGCCGAACTGGCCTTCCAGATTCTTACCCGCTTCATCAGCGACATTCCCGCCGCCGACCTGCGCGAGATTTGCGTCCGCACCTACAACTCCAGAAACTACCGCCACGCCCGTCGCGGCGACGACGCCACCCAAATCACGCCGCTGCACTGGCTTGAACCCGGCAAGCTCGGGCTGCTCGCGCTCTCCAACGGTCCGACGCTCGCCTTCAAGGATATGGCGATGCAGTTGCTCGGCAACCTGTTCGAGTACGTGCTGGAGCGCCGCGACGAGACGATCAACATCCTCGGCGCCACCTCCGGCGACACCGGCTCCGCCGCCGAATACGCCATGCGCGGCAAGGCGCGCGTCAAGGTGTTCATGCTGTCGCCCGCCGGCAAGATGAGCGCCTTCCAGCGCGCGCAGATGTATTCGCTCACCGAGCCGAACATCTTCAACATCGCCGTCACCGGCATGTTCGATGAAGCGCAGGACATCGTGAAGGCGGTGTTCAACGACGCCGATTTCAAGGCCAGACACCGCATCGGCGCGGTCAATTCAATCAACTGGGCGCGGGTTGCGGCGCAGGTCGTCTACTACTTCAAGGGCTATTTCGCCGCCACCAGGTCGAACGACGAGCAAGTCGCCTTCAGCGTGCCTTCCGGCAACTTCGGCAACATCTGCGCCGGTCACATCGCGCGTTGCATGGGCCTGCCGATCGCCCGCCTGATTCTCGCCACCAACGAAAACGACGTCTTGGACGAATTTTTCCGCACCGGCGTCTACCGCCCGCGCGCCGCTGGCGAGACCCGCATTACCTCCAGCCCGTCGATGGACATCTCCAAGGCGTCGAACTTCGAGCGTTTCGTGTTCGACCTCGTCGGTCGTGAGCCGGAAAAGGTGCGCGAGCTATGGGCGGAAATCGACGCCGGTCGCGCCTTCGATCTCTCCACCACGCCATGGTTCGCGCGCGTGTCCGACTTCGGCTTCATCTCCGGCAGCAGCACGCACGCCGATCGCTTGGCGACGATCAAGCGCCTCTACGAGCAATACGGCGTGATGATCGACCCCCACACCGCCGACGGCGTCAAGGTCGCGCACGACAAAGCCGCCGACGTTCCCTCCGGCGTCCCCATCGTGGTGCTGGAAACCGCCCAACCGGCGAAATTCTCCGCCACCATCCGCGAAGCCTTGGTGCGCGACCCCGAAATCCCCGACGACCTCAAGGATCTGGAAGACCGCCCGCAGCGGGTCGAAGTGATGTCGCCACAGGTGTCGGCGGTGAAGGAATTCATCGCCAAACGGGTGTGACGACGCCTTACTCCGCGTCACTGCGCGCGGCGCGGCGGCGGTCGATTTCCTTGAGGTGGCGTTTGCGCAGGCGGATGTTCTTCGGGGTGATTTCCACCAACTCGTCGTCGGCGATGAATTCCACCGCCGATTCGAGCGTCAGTTCGATGGGCGGGGTGAGCGCGATGGCTTCGTCCTTGCCGGAGGCGCGGATGTTGGTGAGTTGCTTGCCCTTGATCGGGTTGACGACGAGATCGTTGTCGCGGCTGTGCACGCCGATGATCATGCCCTCGTAGAGCGTGTCGCCGGGCTTGACGAACATGCGACCGCGATCCTGCAAATTCCATAGCGCGTAGGCGACGGCGGCGCCGTCGTTTTGCGAAATCATCACGCCGTTGCGACGCTCGGACATCGCGCCGGCAAGCGGGCCGTAGTCGTCGAAAACGTGGCTGGCGATGCCGGTGCCGCGCGTCAGATTGAGAAATTCGCCCTGAAAGCCGATGAGACCGCGCGCCGGAATGCGGTATTCGAGCCGCACGCGACCCTTGCCGTCGGGCTGCATGTCCTGCAGGTCGCCGCGACGGCGGCCGAGTTCTTCCATGACGCCGCCCTGATGCTGTTCCTCGACGTCGACGGTGAGCAGTTCATACGGCTCCTGCCGCACGCCGTCGACATCCTTGTAGACGACGCGCGGACGACCGACCGCGAGTTCGTAGCCTTCGCGGCGCATGTTTTCGAGCAGGATGGTGAGGTGCAGTTCGCCGCGGCCGGAGACCTCGAAAACGTCGGAATCCTGCGTGAAGTTGACGCGCAGGGCGACGTTCTTGAGCAGTTCCTTTTCCAGCCGTTCGCGGATTTGCCGGCTGGTGACGTATTTGCCTTCGCGCCCGGCCAGAGGCGAAGTGTTCACCATGAAGTTCATGGTCAGCGTCGGCTCGTCGACGGCGATGGGCGGCAAGCCTTCCGGCGCTTCGGGGTCGCAGAGGGTGACGCCGATGTTGACCTGGTCGACGCCGGCGATGAGCACGATGTCGCCGGCTTCGGCGCTCTCCGAGGGCAGGCGGTCGAGACCCTGAAAGGTGAGCACCTGACTGACCTTGCCCTTGCCGCGATTTTCGTCGCCGTACATGGCGACGACTTCCTGATTCTGGCGGATGCGCCCGCGCTTGATGCGTCCGATGCCCAGTTGCCCCATGTAGGTGGAATAGTCGAGCGAACAGACCTGCAATTGCAGCGGGCCGTCGACGTCGATTTCCGGCGGCGGCACGTGGCGCATGATGGCCTCGAACAGCGGGCGCATGTCTTTCTGCTCGTCGCCGAGATGTTCGATGGCGAAACCGTTCAGCGCCGAGGCGTAAATCACCGGGAAGTCGAGTTGTTCTTCGGTGGCACCGAGCTTGTCGAACAGGTCGAACGTGTGGCTCACCACCCAATCCGGGCGCGCGCCGGGGCGGTCGATTTTGTTTACCACCACGATGGGGCGCAGCCCTTGCGCCAACGCCTTGCGGGTGACGAAGCGCGTTTGCGGCATCGGGCCTTCCTGCGCGTCGACCAGCAGCAGCACGCTATCGACCATCGACAGCACGCGCTCGACCTCGCCGCCGAAATCGGCGTGTCCGGGGGTGTCGACGATGTTGATGTGGGTGTCGCCGTACTGGATGGCGCAGTTCTTGGAGAGGATGGTGATGCCGCGCTCTTTTTCGATGTCGCCGGAATCCATGACGCGTTCGGCGACCTGCTGGTTGTCGCGGAAGGTGCCGGATTGGCGCAGCAATTGGTCAACGAGGGTGGTTTTGCCGTGGTCGACGTGGGCGATGATGGCTATGTTGCGAATGGCGCGGGACATGTGAACTGTTGGGCGGGAAAAAGGGGCGAATTCTAGCACCATGCTAGAATCGCGCGCCCAACAGAATCGACGGAGTAACAGCTTTGCTCGCCATCATCGGAGGCACCGGACTCACCCAGTTATCCTCGCTCGAAGTGCTGCGCCGCGAAGTGGCGCGCACGCCTTACGGCGAGCCGTCCGGCGCGCTCACTTTCGGGCGTCTGTGCGAACGCGAAGTGGTGTTTCTCGCCCGCCACGGCTACGGTCACACCATTCCGCCGCATCGGGTCAATTACCGCGCCAATCTGTGGGCGTTGCAGGACGCCGGCGCGAAAAGCATCGTCTCGGTCGCCTCGGTCGGCGGCATTCGCCCGGATTGCGCCCCCGGCGCGCTGGTGGTTCCCGACCAGATTCTCGATTACACGTGGGGTCGCGTCGGCACCTTCTTCGACGACATCGAAACGCCCGTGCGCCACATCGACTTCACCCACCCCTACGACGAAACCATCCGCCGCGCCATTCTGGCTGCCGCGCAAGCGGCGGGCGAGCCGATCATCGACGGCGGCGTCTACGCCACCACGCAAGGCCCACGGCTCGAAACCGCCGCCGAAATCGACCGTTTCGAGCGCGACGGCGCCGACATGGTCGGCATGACCGGCATGCCCGAAGCCGCCTTGGCGCGCGAACTGGACGTGCCTTACGCCGCCATCGCCGTGGTCGCCAACTACGCCGCCGGTCGCCGCGCCAGCGCCGCCGGCATCCGTTTCGAGCGCGTCGAGGAGGTTTTGCAGGACGCCATGACGCGAGTGCGCAAGGTGCTCGTGCAGTTGTGTGGGCAAGCCTGAAGTAACCGTTCTTCCCCCGGAGATAGAAGATGAAGAAAATCGAAACCAGCTTCGAGCATTTCCTGTTCACCAGTCGCTGGCTGATGGCGCCGGTTTATCTTGGTCTGGTGCTGGCGATGCTGGTGTTGCTGATCAAGTTCGGCAAAGAAATCCTCGGCATCTTCATGTCGCTCGGCAGCGCCACCAGCGGCTCGCTCATCACCGGCGTGCTGTCGCTGGTGGACGTGGCGCTGATCATGAATCTGCTCATCATCATCGTCCTCAGCGGTTACGAGAATTTCGTCTCCAAGATGGAAGACCTGCACGACCACGAGGATCGCCCCGACTGGATGGGTCACATCGGCTTCTCTGATCTCAAAATCAAGCTCATCGGCTCGATGGTGGCGATTTCCGGCATCGAACTGCTCAAGGCGTTCATGAGCATTGACCAACTCGCCGACCGTCACCTGTCGTGGATGATCGGCATCCACGTCACCTTCCTGTTCTCCGGGGTGTTTTACGCGCTGATGGACAAGCTGGCGGCGGCGAAACATTGAGTCGTAGCGCCTTGAAAATTGTGCTATTTTTGATATATCAAAAATAATTCGATTTTCAGGGAAGATTTCGTGTACGAACGAAATAAATACATCAAAGCCATCCAGCCATTCCTTGGCAAGCCCGTGATCAAGGTCGTCACGGGTATGCGCCGCTCCGGTAAAAGTTGTCTGGTGCGGTTGCTTATCGAAGGTCTGATCGCCAGCGGCGTCGCGCCGGAACGCATCATCTATGTGGACAAGGAATCCTATGCGTTCGACGCCATTCGTGACTATCACGATTTGGCGAAGCATGTGGAGACGGCGCTTCCTTCCGGCAAGAACAGCGACCTCTGCTACGTTTTCATCGACGAGATTCAGGAAATCGAAGGATGGGAGCGAATCGTCGCGGATTGGTCGGGGCGGCGCGATTTGGATGTGGTCATCACCGGCTCGAACGCGCGCATGTTGTCAGGAGAGTTGTCGACGCTGCTTGCCGGGCGCTACGTGGAGATTCCCGTCTATCCGCTGTCTTTCGCGGAATTCATCGTTTTCCATGGGCTTGCGGACATCGACCGGGGCGAGGCGTTCGGGCGTTACCTTGAATTTGGCGGTTTGCCGGGGCTGCATGAATTCGGGACGCTGAACGAGGCGACGTTCCGTCCTTTCGTCGCCGGCGTGTACGACACGATCATGTTGCGCGACATCCTGCGGCGTCATCAGGTCAGGAACCACGCATTGCTGGAACAGGTGGCGCGCTACGTGTTCGACAACATCGGCAATCTGACCAACGCCAGCCGGATCAACGCCTTCCTCAAAAGCCAACGTCTGTCGGTCGGCGTCGATACCATCCTGAACTATCTGCGCTGGTTCGACGATGCTCATCTGACGCACCGTGTCCTGTTGTACGACATCAAGGGGCGGCGGCATCTGGAGGTCAACGAAAAACATTACGTCGCCGACCTCGGCATGCGCACGGCGATGTTGGGGTATCGCGCCGACGACATCGGCGGCATGTTGGAGAACGTGACCTGTCTGGAGCTTTTGCGCCGGGGCTATCGTGTCTCCGTGGGACGGGTGGGTGACGCGGAAATCGACTTTGTGGCGGAGCAGGGGGGAGAAAAACTGTACGTTCAGGTTGCCTACCTGCTGCCGACGAAAGAAACCCTCGAACGCGAAACTTCGCCACTGCTGGCGGTGCGGGACAACTATCCCAAACTCTTGTTGACGCTCGACCGCGAAATGGGGCGGGACGTTGCTGGAATACAGCGCAGGTATCTTCCCGAATGGCTGGCGGGATGATTCCAGCCGGCCCGATTCGCAGCCCCGACACTCAAAGCTGCAACCGCTCCAGCAATTCCCTTTCCAGTTGAATCGCGCGCTTGTTGCGTTCCAGACCGCCGCCGGTGAGGAGGAAGGTATCCTCGACGCGCTCGCCGAGGGTGGCGATTTTGGCGGTTTCGACGTTGATGTCGTAGTTGGCCAGCACCTCGGCGACGCTGAACAGCAGGCCGGGGCGGTCGGCGGCTTCGATGGAGAGCAG
>JAISSY010000162.1 GCA_031272995.1 Azoarcus sp. | reverse complement strand
TCGAAGGTGAAGGTCATGAACGGCGCGGGATGGTCGACCTTGAACATTTGCGGGCCGACGGTATCGAGCATCGAGGGGCAGAAGGGACGCCAACGCTCGCGGAACTTGATTTGGGCGTTGATGCGGTCGGCGACGCCGGCCACGCTTGGGCAGCCGAGGATGGAACGGTTGCCGAGGGCGCGCGGGCCGAATTCCATGCGACCCTGAAACCACGCCACCGGGTTGCCTTCGGCGAGGATTTTGGCGACGCGTTGCGGCACGGCGTCGATTTTTTCCCATGTGAGCTTGACATCATGGGCGCGCTCGTGGCGCGCGATGGCGGCAATGACGTCCTCGTTCGAATAGGCGGGGCCGAGATAGACGTGCTCCATTTTCTCCACCGGCACGCCGCGCTCCTGCGAGACGTAGGCCGCCGCGCCAACCGCCGTGCCGGCGTCGGAAGCGGCGGGCTGGACGTAGAGTTCCTTCACTTCGGGGCGCGAGATGATTTTCTGGTTGAGCTTGACGTTGAGGGCGCAACCGCCGGCGAAGGCGATTTTTCCGGTCTCGCGGACGATGTCGCCGAGGTAGTAATCCATCATCTCCAGCGACAATTTCTCGAACAGCGCCTGCATGGCGGCGGCGTGATGGACATAGGGTTCGTCGGCCACGTCGCCCTCGCGCTTGGGGCCGAGCCAGTCGACGAGCTTGGGCGAGAAGTAGAAGCCCTTGCCCTTTTCCTTGTAGCGCCTGAATCCGATGACGTTGGCGTAGTCGGTGTTGACGGTGAGTTCGCCGTTCTCGAATTTCGCCAGCCGCGAGAAATCGAATTTGGCGGCGTCGCCGTAGGGCGCCATGCCCATGACCTTGAATTCGCCGTCGAGCATGTCGAAGCCGAGATATTCGGTGATGGCGCCGTAAAGGCCGCCGAGCGAATCGGGGTCGAAGAACTCCTTGATTTTGTGGATTTTGCCGTTCTCGCCCCAACCGAAGAAGGTGGTGGCGTATTCGCCCTTGCCGTCGATGCCGAGAATCGCCGTCTTTTCCTTGAAGCCGGAGCACAGATAGGCGCTGGCGGCGTGGGCGAGGTGGTGTTCGACCGGCTGGATTTTGGTCTTTTTGACGTCGAAGCCGAGTTGCACGAGGCACCATTCGATGCGCCGCTTGTAGCGCCGGTAGCGGCGATTGCCCATCAGGATGGCGTCGAGCGAGCGGTCGGGGGCGTAGAGGTAGCGGCGCGCGTAGTGCCAGCGCGCCGGGCCGAAGATGCTGATGGGCGCGAAGGGAATGGCGACGACATCGACTTCGGCGGGTTTGACGCCCGCGTGGGCGAGACAGAATTTCGCCGCCTCGTAGGGCATACGGCCTTTGGCGTGCTTGTCGCGCACGAAGCGTTCTTCTTCGGCGGCGGCGACGAGCTTGCCGTCGATGTAAAGGGCGGCGGACGGGTCGTGACTGACGGCGCCGGACAGACCGAGAACGATGAGGGACACGGGGCGACCTCTGGTTACTTGTTTGCGATGGCGGGGATTATACGTTCAGGGACGCCCTCGCCCATCGCGGGCTATCATTCGCGGCCTATGAGCACGATTCTTCTCACCGGCGCGAGCGGGTTCATCGGCCAATCGCTGGCGTTGCGGCTGGCCGCCGACGGGCATCGCCTGCGGCTGGCGCTGCGTTCGCCGCTGGCGCTGGACATTCCCGCCGCCGAGGTGTTTCGTTTCGAGGGCTTGAGCGCCGACACTGACTGGACGACGGCGCTCGCCGGGGTCGAGGTGGTCGTCCATTGCGCCGGACGCACGCACGTCATGAAGGAGAGCGCCGCCGACGCGCTGGCGGAATACCGTCGCGTCAATCTCGACGGCAGCGCGCGGCTGGGGGCGCAGGCGGCGCGCGCCGGGGTGCGGCGTTTCGTGTTCGTCAGTACGGTCAAGGTATGGGGCGAACGCTCGCGGCAGCCGTTCACCGTCGACACGCCGCCGGCGCCGACCGACCCCTACGCCATCTCCAAGCTCGAAGCCGAACGCGCCCTGTCCTCGCTCACCGCCTGCTCCGGCATGGAAGTGGTCATCGTGCGCCCGCCGCTCGTCTATGGGCCGGGGGTCAAGGCCAATTTTCTGCGCATGATGCAATGGCTCGACCGTGGCCGTCCGCTGCCGCTGGCGGGCGTCGACGGGCAGCGGTCGCTCGCGGCGCGCGCCAATCTGGTCGATTTGCTGGCGCGCTGCGTCGAGCACCCCGCCGCCGCCAATCAGATTTTGCCGGTGAGCGACGGCGAGGATTTGAGCATGCCGGATTTGTTGCGGCGTCTGGGCGCGGCGCTCGGCAAACCGGCGCGCTTGCTGCGCGTGCCGCCGTGGCTGCTCGATGTCGCCGCGCGGCTGTTGGGGCGGCGCGATTATTTTGAAAAGCTCAGCGCGCCGTTGCAGGTCGACATCGGTCATACCAAACGACTACTCGACTGGTCGCCACCGATGACGGTCGACGAAGCGCTGAAACAGACAGTGGCATATTTCCTCGAACAGCGGCAGAAATAGCCCGTCACGATGCTCAAACACTATAATCGCCCGTAATGAAATTCCGTCATTTCCTCGTCTTTCTGTTCGACGTTCTGGCCGTCCTCATCGCATGGACGGCCGGCTTGGCGATTCGTTTCAACCTCAACTGGCCCGACGATTACGGCTTCGACACCACCATGGTGCCGGCGTTGCTGGTCGTCATTCAAATCGCCGCCTGCCATTCACTGGGACTGTATCGGGGCATCTGGGCGTTCGCCAGCGTGCCGGATCTCAAGCGCG
The DNA here is from genome assembly GCA_031272995.1 of Azoarcus sp. Lineage (GTDB taxonomy): Bacteria > Pseudomonadota > Gammaproteobacteria > Burkholderiales > Rhodocyclaceae > WRNU01. The sequence continues at coordinate 27,109 of JAISSY010000162.1, read as the reverse complement.
TTCTTTACGCGGTCGCGGTATCGGCCATCGGGTTGCTGACGATCAAGGCGCTCTCCGTCTATTCCGGCCCGGCGATGCCGCGCTCGATGCTGGTGCTCTACCCCTTGCTGCTCGCCGTCGTCATGTGCGGCGGGCGGATTGCCTGGCGGATGTTCCGCGAGCACCGGCTCTATGGCGGACTTGCCAAAACCGGCAAGCCGGTAGTGATCGTCGGCGCCGGCACCGGCGGCGCGATGCTGGTGAATGCGCTGGCGCACAGCCCCAATTGGCGGGTGGTGGCGCTGGTCGACGACGACGAAAAGAAATGGGGGCTGGAATTGTCCGGCGTGCGCGTGGCCGGCGGCGTGGACGCCCTACCCAAGACGCTGACCGAGAGCAAGGCCAAACACGTCATCCTCGCCATGCCCTCGGCGGCGCCATCGGTCATCAAGCGCGCGGCGGACATCGCCGTCGGCGCCGGCGCTCGCGTGTTCATCGTGCCGGGGCTGGACGAACTGATGTGCGGCCGCGTCGGCATCGACGCCATGCGTCCGATCGAGGTCGAGGATCTGCTCGGTCGCGACCCGGTGCATATCGACACTGCGCACGTCCATCGCCTGCTCGTCGACAGCACCATCCTGATTTCGGGCGCCGGAGGCTCCATCGGCAGCGAACTGTGTCGCCAGATCGCGCATTTCGGGCCGAAACGCTTGCTGTTGCAGGAAACCAGTGAGTTCGCGCTTTATTCGATCGTCGAGTGGTTCGCCGAGAATCGTCCCGATACCGAAATCATCCCGCTCATCGGCGACGTCAAGGACGAGGCGCGCAACGAGGAAATCTTCTCGGTCTGGAAGCCGCAGGCGGTTTTCCATGCCGCCGCTTACAAACACGTGCCGCTGATGGAAAACGACAACGCTTGGCAGGCGGTGAAGAACAACGTGCTCGGCACCCTGCTTCTGGCTCGCTGTGCGCAGCGGCACGGGGTCGAGCGCTTCGTGATGATCTCCACCGACAAGGCGGTCAACCCGACCAACGTCATGGGCGCCACCAAGCGCCTCGCCGAAATGGTTTGTCTGGCGCTGGCCAGCGACGGCGGCACGCGCTTCGAGATGGTGCGCTTCGGCAACGTGCTCGGCAGCACCGGCAGCGTCATTCCGAAATTCCAGCAACAAATCGCCCGTGGCGGCCCGGTGACGGTGACCCACCCGGAAATCACCCGCTTCTTCATGTCGATTCCCGAAGCGGCGCAACTGGTGCTGCAAGCCGCCGCGCTTGGCGCGAACGGCGACATCTTCGTGCTCGACATGGGCGAACCGGTGAAGATTGCCGATTTGGCGCGCAACATGATTCGCTTGTCGGGCTATACCGAAGCGCAAATCGGCATTGAATTCACCGGCCTGCGTCCGGGCGAAAAGCTCTACGAGGAAGTGCTGGCCGATGCCGAACAAACGTTGCCGACCCCGCACCCCAAGCTGCGCATCGCGCGCCCGCGCCCGGTGCCGCCGGGCTTCCTCCCCGACCTGCTGGCATGGCTCGACCAGCCCAGTCCGCTCGACGACGAGACCGTGCGCCGCGACATTCGGCGTTGGGTGAACGAATACGAGCCGGCGCAGCACCCGACCTCTACCCTGCTGCCGGGCGGAGAGCGCAGAAAAGAGGCGACAACCGGCCACTAACTCGCGGCTGAATACACGTTACAAGTGCGGATAATCCACATTGTGACTTCGCCATGCGTTCCCGCATGATGCGGAGGTTTGTCGTTGCGCAAAGGTTATTTCCGCTTTTCAGGCACTCACCATGACCTCGACCCAGTTCAACAAGTCGCGCCTCCCCGGGAATCCGGATAGCGACGAAACCGACCTGGATTCGCCCACCGAGGTGGCGCGCGAGACGCTGCGCCAACTCGCGCAGCGCAAAGTGCCGCCGACGCCGGACAACTACCGCGATCTCTATTTCGAGATTCGTGGCACCGCCGACGACCACAAACCCTGGAACGCGTTGATTCGCGATTTGATCGCGCAATTCGAACGCGTCCACGGCGAACTGACGCAAGCGCGCAAGCGCGAGGCGCTCAATCGCGTGCTCGACGGGCACCCCGTCTCCAGCATCCTCAACGAACGCCTGAACGCGCTGGTGCGCAGTTGGAGCCAAGCGAAAGGGAAAGTCGCCGGCGCCGTTACCCTCGCCCCGCGCGAGACCGAGGCCGAACCCGCGACCGACGCAACCTCGCTCCTCTCCGCCGCGACGGGGGCGAGTTCACTTCCACCCGCCGCCGCGACTACCCCGACGACGGACTCGCCCTTGCGCCCGCTGCTCGCCAACCTGCTCGACAACGGCATCGCTCCGCTCGCCAGCGACAACGAGGCGCTCGCCGCCGAGGCGCGGGCGCTGGCGAGCATCCTGCGTGGCGACGGTCGCAGCGACCCCGACGCCAGTTTCGCCACCCGGCTCGAACGGCTGATCGGCCAACTGAACTGGACCACCGACGAACACCGTGCCATGCGCGAAGCGCTGCTCGAACTGATGCGCCTCATCGTCGACAACATCCGCGAACTGGTGATCGACGACAGTTGGTTGCACGGGCAGTTGTCGGCCATCGCCGAAACTTTCGCCGGCCCGCTCAACCTGCGCATGCTCGACGTCGTCGGCCAGCAGTTGCGCGACGTCATCGACAAACAAAGCCGCCTGAAGCGCGACCTCGGCGAAGCGCAATCACGCCTGAAGGAGATGCTCGCCGGCTTCGTCGACCGCCTCTCCGAAGTCACCGTCTCCACCGGCGACTACCACGAACTGCTCGTCAAGAGCGCGCGCCGCATCAGTGAAGCCGCCAACATCGACGAACTTTCCACGGTCGTCGGCATGTTGCTGGTCGAAACCCGTCACGCGCAGGAATTCACCCTGCGCGCCGGGCAGGAACTCGTCGAACTTCGCGAACGCGTCGACAACGCCAACGCCGAAATCGCCCGCCTGCAAAACGAACTCGACGCCGCCAGCCGCTTGGTGCGCCACGACCCGCTCACCGGCGTGTTGAACCGCAAGGGACTGGACGAAGCGCTGACGCGGGAAATCTCGCGCGTGCAGCGCAAAGGCTCGCCGCTGTGCATCGCCCTGCTCGACCTCGACAACTTCAAGAAAGTAAACGATGTCTACGGTCACGGCACCGGCGACGACGTGCTCTGTCACCTCACCCGTACCGTCACCGAAACCCTGCGCCCGCAGGACGTGGTGGCGCGCTACGGCGGCGAGGAATTCATCATCCTGCTGCCGGAAACCACGCCGGAAGTGGGCGAAACCGTGCTCGTGCGCCTGCAGCGCGAGCTGACGCGGCGCATCTTCATGGCGCCGAACAGCGAAAAACTGCTCATCACCTTCAGCGCCGGCATTGCGCAAATGGCCGCCAGCGAACGGCCGGAAGCGGCCATCGCCCGCGCCGACGAAGCCATGTACGCCGCAAAACGCGCCGGAAAGAACCGTGTTTTGATCGCGCCGTGAATTCGGCATGGCGTGACGCCACGCCGCGCCGCCTACAATCGTGTCGTTCGCACCGAAACCAGCGCAACCGCACGATGCCCGAAAAATTCCCGCTCCAACCTCTGCTCGACCTCGCCAACACCCGCATGGACGAGGTCACCCGCCAACTCGGCGAGTTGATCGCCTCCGAGCGCAGCGACCAGCAAAAACTCGACCTGCTGCGGCAATACCGCAACGAATACAGCCAGCGTTACGTCGAAGCGACGCGCGAAGGCATCGGCCCCGACACCCTGCGCAATTACCGCGCCTTCCTCGCCCGCATCGACGAGGCCGTCGACACGCAACAGCGCGTCGTCGAGCAAGCGCGCCTGCACACCACGCAGGGGCAACGGCAATGGATGGCGCAGCGCACCAAGGTGCGCGCCTTCGACACCCTCTCGCAACGCTTTCAGGACGAACTGGCGCGCAAGGTCACCAAACAGGAACAGCGCGCCACCGACGAGCACGCCTCGCGCAAATACCGCGAACGCGGCGAAGAAGCGGGCTGAACGCGTCAAAGTGCCGCCCTTCTGGCACATGCCTTGCTCCCTTCGGGTTGAGAACCCATGCCAACGAGGGCAAGACCATGACAAATCCGGCAATGAACGCCAGCGGCGTGTTGAACGTCGTCGCCTCCAAACCGGCGACGCCAGCCGAAAGCGCGCGCAGCGGCAAAGAGACCGAGCGCGCCGCTTTCTCCAACACCCTGCGCGACCGTATGCGCGAGCCGTCCGAGCGTCACGCCGAAGCGGCGCGCGAGCCGGAAGCGCCGCGCGACGCGAGCGCGCCCGCCGACGACGCCAAAACCATGAACCCCGCTCCCGACGCGCAAGATGTCGCGCCGCTGCCGGCTAACGAACCCGTCGACGACGCGCCTATCGTGGCGTTGCCCGCCGCCGTACCGATGGAGACCGTCGTCCTGCCCGCGACGGCGGCAAGCATTGCCGCTCTGCTGGGCGGAATTGCCGGACAAGTCGCCGCCGCGCTCGCCGACGCCGCCGCTTCCGACGTCGACGCCGACGCCTCCTCCCTCCCCGCCGGCCTAACCCCCTCCCCTGACAAGGGGAGGGCCGGGGAGGGGTTTGCGGCCTTGCTCGAAACCACGGACGGCGCCATTTTGGACGGTCGTAAACCCACCCCCGACCTCTCCCTTGTCAGGGATGGGAGCGACACCAACACCGCCGCAAACTCCACCGCCAAACCCTCCACTGCATCGCTCATCGACGAACGCTTCGCCGACGCGGCAAAAGCGACAGTGAAGGACGCCTCCACCTCCACCGTGGCCGCCCTCGCCCGCAACGCCGAGATTCTCGTCGCCCGCGCCGGGGTGAGCGCCGGACAACAAAACGCCGCCGCGCCGACGATTTCCGCCGCCGACCCCAACCCCATCCCCATCCTCAACGCCATGCAGACGCCCGCTACGGCGGACACCGCCGCTCCCCGCGCCGTCGCCGTGCCGACGCCGGTCGGCCAGCCCGGCTGGAGCGAGGAAGTCGGCAACCGCGTCATGTGGATGCTCGGACGCGGCGAAAGCCGCGCCGAACTCGTGCTCACGCCGCCGCATCTCGGCAAGGTGGAAGTCTCCATCTCCATGAACGGCGACCAGACCACGGCGCAGTTCGTCGCCGCCTCGCAGGCGGCGCGCGACGCGCTCGAACAGGCGTTGCCGCGACTGCGCGAAATGCTGGCGCAGGCGGGCGTGGCGCTGGCCGACGCCAACGTCGGCACCTCGACGCCGGAGAGCCAGACGCAGGCCGGCGGCGAACGCGACGCCAGCGGCGGCGGCCATGCCGGCAGCGGCTTCGGCGCCGGCGACGACGTTCATGACGATGCCACGGGCGTCACATCGGCGCGTTGGCATAAAACCGATAATGGACTGGTCGACACCTTCGCCTGAAAGCGTGTGAATAAGGGGCTGCAAGCCTCACTTTTCCTCGCATCGCGGGCGATGGCGGCAAGCAATAATCGACCGCAGAAAGGAGAAGTGACATGGCGCAACCCGCAGCAGCCGCGTCCGCCAAGACGCCCGCCAAACCCGAACCCCCCGCCACCGAGGCCGCCGCGCCCAAGCGCAGCGGCAAATTGCTGCTCATCGTCGTGCTGATTCTGGTGCTGGTGCTGTTGCTCGCCGTCGTTGGCGTCGGCGCGCTGCTGGTACTGAAAAAGGGCGGCGGCAACAACCATGAATCCTCCGAAGCGGCCGCTGCCGTGGCGCCGCCCCCCCCGGTGGCGGCGGCGCCGTCCGCCGTCGATCTCACCAAGCCGCCGGTATTCGCCGCGCTCGACCCGTTCACCGTCAACCTGCGCAGCGCCGACGGCGAGGACAGCCGCTATCTGCAAGCGGTCATCGCCCTGCAGGTTCAAGACCAGATTACCGCCGACGCGCTCAAGGGCTGGATGCCGCGCATTCGCGACCGCATCACGCTCCTGCTCGCCTCCAAGCTGCCCGCCGAGGCGCTCAACCCGGAAAACCGTGAAGAAATCGCCAAGGAAATCATGGTGCAGTTGAACACCTTGCTCGGCGTGCCGCCGCCGCCGCCGGGTTCGCAGACCGTGGCGGTGGGGCCGATACAGGCGGTGCTGTTCAATTCCTTCATCGTGCAGTGACGAGGCGCGAAAATGCCAGCGGACTTTCTTTCCCAAGAGGAGGTTGACGCCCTGCTGCGCGGCGTCAACGGAGAGTCCGACGAACCGGCGCCGGAGGAGGAAGAAAAAGGCGGCGTGCGCGCCTACAACATGGCGACGCAAGAGCGCATCGTGCGCGGACGCATGCCGACGATGGAACTCATCAACGAGCGTTTCGCGCGTTACTTCCGCATCGGCCTGTTCAACTACATGCACCGCAACGTCGAAGTCTCGGTCGGGCCGATCAAGGTGCAGAAATACGCCGAATTCGTGCGCAACCTCGTGGTGCCGACCAACCTCAATCTCGTGCTCGCCAAGCCGCTGCGCGGCACCGGACTGGTGGTGTTCGATCCGACGCTGGTGTTCGTGGTCATCGACAACATGTTCGGCGGCGACGGCCGCTTCCATACCCGCGTCGAAGGGCGCGATTTCACCGCCACCGAGCAACGCATCATTCAAGGCTTGCTCAACGTCGTATTCACCGAATACGGCAAGGCGTGGGCGCCGGTGTTCCAAATCGACCTCGAATACGTGCGCTCGGAGATGAATTCGCAGTTCGCCAACATCGCCACGCCCTCCGAAATCGTCGTCGCCACCGCGTTTACGCTCGAGATGGGCGACGTGCAGGCCGAGATGAACGTCTGTTTCCCCTATTCGATGCTGGAGCCGATTCGCGAATTGCTCTATTCGACGATGCAGAGCGACCACCTGACGCAAGACAAGCGCTGGGTGACGACGCTGTCGCAGGAATTGCAGGGCGCCGACGTCGAACTGGTGTGCAACCTCGGCACCGCCAAGGCGACCCTGCGCGACATCGTGAACATGCGCGTCGGCGACGTGATTCCGCTCAACGTGCCGCCGCTGCTGCAAGCCGAGGTAGATGGCGTGCCGGTGCTCGAATGCCGCTCCGGCACCCGCAACCACCAGTACGCGCTGATGGTCGAACGGCTGCTCGGTAGCAGCGAACCTCTCAACAAGATATCGGGAGCCGTCAATCATGGCTGACGAGACCAAGACCGACACTCCGGTCGGCGAGGACGACTGGGCCGCCGCGATGCAGGAACAGGCCGCCGCCGAAAGCGGCGCCGCCACCGCGACCGCCGAAGCGCCGCCCGCCGCTCCTGCCGGCACCGCATCCGCTGCACCCGCCGCGTCCGCCGGAACCGCTTCCGCTGCGCCCGCCGCATCCGCTGGAACCGCATCCGCCACGCCGCCCGCCGCCGCGCCAGAAGCCGAAACCGGCAGCGCCGAGGACGACTGGGCCGCCGCCATGCAGGAGCAGGCCGCCGCCGAAAATCAGGTCGACCCCGAAGCCGCCCAAGTGGCCGCCGACCTCGCCCACGCCGCCGGGGAATCGCCCTATCAGGCCAAACCCGCCAGCCAGTTGTTCGAGGATTTGGGCGGCGGCGCCGGAGGAAAACCGAGTTCGCTCAACGACTTCGACATGATTCTCGACATTCCGGTGCAAATCACCGTCGAACTCGGACGCACCAAGCTCTCCATCCGCAGCCTGTTGCAACTGGCGCACGGTTCGGTGGTGGAACTCGACGGTCTGGCGGGCGAGCCGATGGACGTGCTGGTCAACGGCACCCTGATCGCGCAGGGCGAGGTGGTGGTGGTCAACGACAAGTTCGGCATCCGCCTCACCGACATCATCACGCCCGCCGAACGGATGCGGAAACTCCATCATTGAGCCGCGCCCGATGAAGCCGCTCGCCGCCACTTTCGCCGCCCTGCCCCTGCCGGCCCTCGCGCAACAGGCGGCGATCTTGCCGCCGGCCACGACGACCGCGACGACCATCGAACCGTTGGCCGGCGTCGGGCAGATGATTTTTGGCCTCGTCGCGGTGCTCGCCATCCTCGTCGCCTGCGTCTGGTTGTTGCGCCGTTTCGCCGAACCCTTGCGCGGCAGCGGCGCCGTGCGCGTGCTCGGCGCCACGGCGGTGGGGCCGCGCGAGAAGGTGGTGCTGGTGGAAGCAGGCGAAAAAGTGTTGATGCTCGGCGTCACCGCCGCCAACGTCCGCACCCTGCACGTCTTCGCGCGCGACGAACTGCCGCTCGCCGCGTCCGCCGCGACCACGCCCCCGCCGGGGGCCGCAATCGTCGCCAGTTTCGCCAACCGCCTGCGCGATGCGATCAAGGGGCGGCGCGATGCGGGTTAAAGCGGCGCTTTTCACTCTCGCCCTCGCGCTGTTGCCGCTCGCCGCCGGGGCGCAGGAGGCGGACGACCTTTTCGCCCTGCCGGCGTTGACCGCGCAGCGACTCGGCAACGGCGTCACCTCCTACAGCCTGACGGTGCAGACGCTCATCCTGCTGACGTTGTTGAGCTTTCTGCCGGCGCTGGTGCTGATGATGACCAGCTTCACCCGCATCATCATCGTCTTCGCCCTGCTGCGGCAGGCGATGGGCACGCAAACCTCGCCGCCGAATCAGGTCTTGCTCGGTCTGGCGCTCTTTCTCACTTTCTTCATCATGTCGCCGGTGGCTGATCGGGTCTACACCGACGCCTACCGCCCGATGGCCGAGGGCACGATCCAGATCGATCAGGCGCTGGAGCGCGCCGCCAAGCCGATGCGCACCTTCATGCTGCATCAGGTGCGCGAATCGGATCTGTCGCTGTTCACCCAATTGGGCAAGGTCGCGCCGGTCGACAAGGCCGAGGATTTGCCGATGCGCGTCGTCGTCCCCGCCTACGTCACGTCCGAAGTGAAAACCGCTTTCCAGATCGGCTTCATCGTCTTTATCCCCTTCATTATCATCGACATGGTGGTCGCCTCGGTGCTGATGTCGATGGGGATGATGATGATGTCGCCGGTCATCGTGTCGCTGCCTTTCAAGCTCATGCTGTTCGTGCTGGTCGACGGCTGGGGGCTGATCATCGGCTCGCTGGTGCAGAGCTTCGGCGCGGCGTGAAAACGATAAACAGGAGATTGCAACCATGACCCCCACCGCCGTCGTCGAACTGGGCCGTCAGGCCGTCGAAGTCACGCTGATGGTGTCGGCGCCGCTTTTTGGCGCCGCGCTGTGCACCGGTCTCATCATCTCCATCTTTCAGGCGGCGACGCAGATCAACGAGATGACGCTCACTTTCGTGCCCAAGGTGGTGGCGATTTTTCTCACGCTGGTGTTGGCGGGGCCGTGGATGATCACAATGATCACCGACTTCATGCGTCGGCTCTATACCAACTTTCCGAGCATGATCGGATAGACGCGCCGCGCCCGTCGCCATGCTGAGCGTCACCTCGGCCCAACTCGACGCGTGGCTCGCCGCCTTCATGTTTCCTTTCGTGCGCCTGTTGGGCATGTTGATGGCGGCGCCGGTGTTCTCGACTCGCGGCATGTCGACGCGGGTGCGTCTGGCCATCGGCTTCGGCATCGCCCTCGCAATCTTGCCCGCCGCGCCGAAAATGCCCGACATTGCTCCCGGTTCAGGCATCGGCCTGCTGGTGATGGGCGAACAGGTGTTCATCGGCGCCGCCATCGGCTTCACCGTCCGCCTCGTTTTCGCCGCCATCGACCTCGCCGGCTCCTTCATCGGCATGCAGATGGGGCTGTCGTTCGCGCTCTTTTTCGACCCCAATTCCGGTGGCCAGAGCGCCGTGCTCGCCGATTTCATGAGTCTGGTGGCGACGCTTCTCTTTCTTGCCCTCGACGGCCACCTGATGCTGATTCACCTGTTAGCGGCGAGCTTCGAGTGGCTGCCGGTCGGCGCCGGGCTGTCCGGCGCCGGTTGGGCGCAGATTCCGCGCGCCGGGGTGGCGATTTTCTCCACCGGCCTGCTGCTGTCGCTGCCGGTGCTCGCGGTATTGCTGGTCACCAACACCGCGCTCGGCGTCCTCACCCGCGCCGCGCCGCAGTTGAATCTGTTCGCCATCGGCTTCCCGGTGACGATGACCGTCGGCTTCCTCTCCCTCGTGTTGCTGATGGGCAACTTCGCCCCAGTGGCGCAAAGCTTGTTCGAGCGCGGTTTCGCGATGGTGCCGCCGCTACTGGAGGCGTTGACGCCCGCAGTCGCGCGGTAATGGCGGCATTTTGACGATTACGCAACATACGCGGTTTTTCCTCTATCCATGCCCGGCGTATCATCGTTGAAATCAATCGAGTCAATATCAACAGAGGGGGTCGATTATGAAAATTAAATCAATCGCGACCATCGTTGCCACACTCGCGCTCTCGGCGCCGGCCGGCGCCCATGAAGCGGGCGAAGTCATCTTGCGTGTCGGCGCCATGCACTATTCGCCGGACGTGACCAGCGGGCGGCTGCATGAAAAGACCGGCAACAGATGGGGTTACATGGTCTGGCGAGACAAGGTGGATATCGACGCCGACACCAACGTCGGACTCTCCGCCACATGGATGGTCATTCCCCACTTGGGCATCGAATTCGCAACCGGGGCGCCCTTTTCCCTGAAAGTAAGGGACAAGACCGCCCATTACGACGTCGGCAAGGTCAAGGCTTTCTCCCCCACCGTCAGCGCGCAGTTCTTTTTCATGCCGCCGCAGTCGCGCTTCCAGCCTTACGTCGGTCTGGAGATGAATTACACGGCTTTCTACGACGAATCCATCGACAGCGACTTGCGCAACAACTATGACGGTCACGGATTCAAGGTCACCGATTCGCTGGGTCTGGCGATGCAAACCGGCATAGATTTCGCGGTTACCGACCGCTTCGTGTTGAATGCCGCGCTCTGGAAGCTCGACGTCTACTCCAAGATCAAATACAAGGAAGGAAACAGCAGCCTTTCCTGGAAAGCGGACGTCGACCCGTGGCAGTTCTTCTTCGGCATCGGCTACAAGTTCTGAATCGACACGCCCCAAAATATCGGCCCCGCCAACCGCGCGGGGCCGTTTTTTTTGCCCACCGTCTCCCTGTCACAACTCGGGAAACTGTCTCGACTTCACCAGCCGGATCTCGCCTCCGGCGTAGCGGTGCGCGAAGGGGCGCGTCGATTCGATGCCTTCCTCGTAGCGTAGTTCGTCGAAGCCGGCGAATCCACCCTTCTCTACCAGCCCGCGCGCGACGCGGACGAATTCGCGCCGCGCTTCGCCGTCGCCGCCGGTGCTCAGGCGTTTCATGCTCAGATCGATGCGGCGCAGGTGCTCGTCGACTTCGGTGACGCGAATCTCCCATGTCGGCGCCAGCGGGTCGTAGATGCCGTAGGCGATGAGTCCGCCGGCGAGGTATTCCGGCTTCAGATACGAGAGTTGCGAGGCCATCCACGCCGTACCGCCGAGTCCGGCGACGGCGCCATGGTTTTCTTCCAGAAAGGCGCGATGGTTCTGCAGCCAAGAGCAGCCACAAAGAGCGAGCGCGAGAGTCAGCGCGAACAGGCGTTTCATGACCGGCCTCAACTCAAATAGTTGAACAGCGACAGGCCACTCACCTTCATGAACGAGAGTTGCGCCGCCTGCAAGTTGGTCTGCAGTTGCGTCAGCCGTGAGATGGCTTCGGCGTAGTCGCAATCCTGCAAACGGCTCAAGGTCGTGGCGTATTGCGTGTCCATATCGGTGGAGAGGGTGTTGAGCTGTTCGAGTTCGACCAGTTGCGAACCGACTTGCGCCCGTACCCGCAGCGAGGTGTCGAGCGCGGCGTCGACGTTGTCGATGGCGAACTTGACGCCGCTGATGACCCCGCTCGCGCCCGGATGTTCGAGGGTGTCGATGAACAGTTCCAGATTCTGAAACACGTTCTTGGAGGACGCGAACACCTCGAAGGTCTCGCCGCTGGTGGTGAAGTTGGTCACGTCCATGTCGATGCCGTTGAAGCTGATCGTCGGCGGCGTGCCGCTGGCGGCGAACGGCGAACCCGCCACCGTCGTGGTCGTGCCGCCGAGCACGTGTTCGACCACGTCGTAATCGGTGCCGTTGAAGGTCACTTCGTAGCGGCGGCCCATGTCCGCCGCCGTCATCGTGGCGTTGTACGACACCGGCACGCTGTCGCCGGCGCTGTTCCAGGCGTTGACCGCGCCGTCGAGCCGGCGCGTGTTGTCGAACACGTCGCTGCCCGCCACGCTCACCGGCATGAAGCGCGTCGCCGACACCTGCATGGTGCGCGAACCCTGATCGCCCATGTATTGCACGTTGCCGAAACCGCCCTGAAACGGCATCACGTCGGAGCGATAACCGGAAAAGAGGAAGTCGCCGCGCGCGTCCTGCGTGTTGGCGAGCGCCACCATCGAGTCGTATTGCGAGCGCATGTCGGTGGCGATGAAATCCAGTTCGGTCTGGGTGAGGATGCCGTCGCCGGCCTGCATGGCGCTGGAGCGCACGTATTGCAGGATGTCCCCGACGCCGGCGAGCTTGTTTTCCAGCAGCTTGAGGCCGTCGCCGGCATAGTCCTGATTGGTCTTGAACTGCGTGTTGATGCTTTGCGAGCGGGTGACGTCGAGAGCGCGCGCGGCGGCGACCGGGTCGTCGGCGGGAGTGAGCACGCGGCGTCCGGTGGAGACTTCGGAATTGGCGTGCAGCAAATTCGTCCACAACGTCTGCATGGTGGAGACGTTGCGGTCGTAGATCATGTTGGTGGAGATGCGCATGATGGTCTCCTTAGCGGACGATGGCGATGATTTCGTCGAACAGCTTTTCCGCAATCGTCATCACGCGGGCTGAAGCCTGATACGCCTGCTGATAGCGGATGAGGTTGGCGGCCTCCTCGTCGAGATTGACGGCGGAAAGCGAATCGCGCGCTTCCGAGGTCTGCGCGTAAAGCGTCGTTTGCGTGTCGAGATTGGTCTGGACTTCGTGCGTCTTGTTGGCGACCTTGTTGACCAGTTGCGAGTAGGCCGAGCCGATGGTGGAAGTGGCGACGCCGGAGCCGTTGTCGTAGAGCAGCTTCTTCGTTTGCAGCGCGCCGAGCAGGTTGGCGTTGCGGCTGTCGGCGACGCCCTGTTGCGTCTGTTGCAGGTTGAAGGTGTCGCCCGTCTGCGGCGTGCCGGCGAAGGTGAAGCTGAACTCGAAGCCGCTGGCGTCGGTCAGGGTGAAGGTCTTGCCCGCCGATTCGGTCGTGGGGTCGAAGGAGAAGGTCGCGGGGGTGAAGCTGGCGCCGCCGCTACTCGTCACCGTCAGCGTGTTCGGCGCGGTAAAGGTCAGGGTCGCCTGCCAGCCGCTCGCGGTCACGCCGGTGACGTCGTTCATCACGATGGCGGAAATCCCGGCGTTGCCGGCGTTGATGGTCGGCACGTCGGCGATGACCGGGCAGCCGGCGGCCACCTGACGCGGGTCGGTGATCGCCAGCTTGATGTCGCGCGCCGCGTAGCGCGTCGGCTGAATCAGCGCGCTCTCACCCGCCGCCAGCGTGCTGGCGCTGAGGTCGATGCTCAAACCCTGAAAAGTGTCCTGCGGCACGGCCAGCACTTTGGAATCGCCGGTCGTCTTGTTGACGATGGTGTAATTGGTGCCGTCGTAGCGCAGTACGTAGTCGGCGGCGGTGAGTTGGCCAAGGTTTGCGATGTCGTCGGCGAGCGGGTCGGTATTGAAATCGAACGTCACCGTCGCCGCGTCGCTAGGGATGGTGACGGGGCTGGAGATGCTGAAGAATTCCTGCCCCAACGCACCTTCGAGATCGACGCCCAGTTCGTGCTGGTTGTTGAAGGCGGCGGCAATCGACACCGCCAGCATTCCGAGCGTGTTCTGGGTCGAATTGAGCGATTGGCTGCGGAATTGGAGCAAGCCGGCCAACTGGCCGCCGGTGACCAGCCGTTCGGGCAAGCGGATCGGCGCGCCGCCGATGGGCATCATCGCCACGTCGTATTGCGTCGGGTCGTTGGCGCCCTGAATCACGCCGAGCTTGGTGGCGTGGTTGCTCTGTATCAGGCTTTGGCCGGTGCCGATGAACACCGACAGCGTGCCGTCGCTTTCCACCTTGGTCGTGACCTGAATCAAATCGTTCAGTTGCGCGACCAGTTCGTTGCGCTGGTCGAGCAGGTCGTTGGCGGGCTGGCTCGTCGACGCCGACTGCGCCACCACGATGCGCTGGTTCAATTCGGCGATTGAACTGGCGAGCGTGTTGATCTGATTGACCGTGCTGCTGATTTCGTATTCGACGCCTTCGCGGATTTCGGTCAGGGTCGAGTCGAGGCTGTGGAAGCGGCTCACCAGCGCCTGCGCGCTGGAGATCAGCGCTTGCCGCGCCGAGGAGTCGGTCGGATTGGCGGCGACTTCCTGCACGCCGGCGAAGAATTCGTCCAGCACCGCGGAGATGCCCGCCGTGGGGTCGGCGAGCAGGTTGTCGATTTGGCTGATCTGATCGACGAAAGCCGAGTATTGATTCATGTGCGCGCTGGCGCTCAACACCTGATTCTCGAGAAACTGGTCGTAGGCGCGCGTCACCGTCGTGATCTTGGTGCCGTTGCCGAAGAATCCGACGCCGGAGTAGTACGGCGACTGCGACGCCTGAATGACGCGTTGGCGGTGATAGCCAGCGGTGTCGGCGTTGGCGATGTTGTGGCTGGTGGTGACGAGTTGGCCTTGCGCGGCGTTAACGCCCGTCAAACCGATGTTGAGCAGCCCTGCCATGATGAATTCTCCTTGAACGGCTTTTATGGGCTTATCGCTGCAAGAAGTTTGCCAAGGCGGATGTTCGCGGGCGGAAATACGTCACAAATGCGGCGCGCAGCGCCGCATTTTCAGGCCGGCGTCGCCGCCAGCGCGTTTTTCAGGGTGTTGCCGCCGATGATGCGCAGCAGTTTGTCGGCGTACATCGGGTCGGTGGCGTAGCCCGCTTCCTGCAGGCCGACGGCGAAGGCGGCGGCGTCCCGTTTGCCGAGCACCTCGGCGTAGCGCGAACTGCCCTTGAGCAATTCGGCGTAATCGCTGAACGCCTCGGCGTAGGAGGAATAGGAGCGAAAAGCCGCTTTCTGCTTGCGCCAGCCGCTGGCGGCGTCGTGCTCGGCCACCGTGTAGTCGGCGGTGGTGGCGCCCGTCCAGTTGCCGCCGGCCTTGACGTTGAACAGGTTGTAGCTCGGGCTGCCGTCGGCGTTCTTCGGCTGTTTCGCGCCCCAACCGGTTTCCAGCGCCGCCTGCGCCACCATGAAATGCGCCGGGATGCCGGTGGCGGCGCTGGCGGCCTGCGCGTGCGGCCAGACGCTGGCGACGAAATCGCGCACGTGTTCGGGCACCTTGCCGACTTCGCGCCGCGCCGCGTCGACGGTGACGGCAATACTTGCCGACAGGGCGGCGGATTCGACCACCGAGGACGGCAGCGTCGGCGCGGTCTGCGTCCGGGTTTTGGTCGAGGCCGGGGTCGAGGGTTGCGTTTGAATTTGAGGTTGGGGTTTGGTTTTGGTCGGCGCGGGCGCCGATTGAATCTGCGTCCGGCTCTCGCGTCCGCCGCCGAGTTGGCGGTAGATCGCGTCGGCCAGCCCGGCGCCGTTCGCCGACATCGCCAGATCGCTGGCGAGTTGCTGGTCGTAAAGTCCCTGCACCATGCGCGTCTGTTCGCTCTCGAACGGGCTGTACGAAGGAGTGGCGTCGCGCATCGCTTTCAGCATCATGCCGAGGAAAAGCGACTCCACCTGCTTCGAGGCGGCGCGCAGAGCGGCGTCGGAATTGCCCTCGGCTTTCGCCAGCCGCTTGAGATCGGCGAGCGAGCGCGGGTCGAGCGTGTTGAGTTGAAAAGCGGCGCTCGCCATATCGAGGTTCTCCTCTCTCTTAAATGATTTCGAGTTCGGCGCGCAGCGCCCCGGAGGCTTTCATCGCCTGCAGGATGCTGACCAGATCGAGCGGTTTGGCGCCGAGCGCGTTCAACGCCTTCACCACGTCGGCGAGCTTGGCGCTGCTGCGCAATTCCATGAAAGTGCCGCCTTGCTGGTCGATGTTGACCAAGCCGGAAGTGGTCGCCACCGTGTTGCCGAACGTGCCCGGATTGGGCTGGCTGACCGTGGTCTGATTGCTGATCGTCACCGTCAGGTTGCCGTGGGCGACGGCGCAATCCTGCAGAGTGACGGCGCGGTTCATCACCACCGAGCCGGTGCGCGAATTGACGATGACCTTCGCCGCCTGCGGCGCGACGGTGACTTCGAGGTTTTCGATGCGGCCGAGAAAAGCGACGCGCGCCGACAAATCGGCGGGGGCGCGCACTTCGACGCTGCGCCCGTCGAGCGCGCGCGCCGAATCCGGCGCAGCATCGTTGATGGCGTCGGCGACGCGGCGCGCGGTGGCGAAATCGGTGTCGTTCAATTCGACGAGGACGACGCCGCCCTCGCCCACCGTCGCCGGCACGGCGCGCTCCACCGTGGCGCCGCCGGGGATGCGACCGGCAAGCAGATGGTTGATCGTCGTCTGCGCGCCGCCCGCCGCCTGTCCCCCGGCGCCGGCCACCGCGAGGTTGCCCTGCGCGATGGCGTAGATTTGACCGTCGGCGCCCTTAAGCGGTGTCATCACCAACGTGCCGCCTTTCAGGCTCTTGGCGTTGCCGATCGAGGAAACGGTGACGTCGATGCGCTGCCCCGGACGGGCGTAGGCGGGCAAATCCGCCGTCACCATCACGGCGGCGACGTTCTTCAGTTGCAGATTGGTGCCCGCCGGCAGCGTCACGCCGAGGTTGCCGAGCATGTTGACGATGCTCTGCACGGTAAACGGCGTCTGCGTCGTCTGGTCGCCGGAGCCGTCCAGCCCCACCACCAGCCCGTAGCCGGCGAGTTGGTTGTCGCGCACGCCGGCGACGCTGGCGATGTCGCGGATGCGTTCGGCGCGCGCCGGAGAGCAGACGAACAGGGCGGCGGCGACGAGGAGGAGAGCGGCGACGAAGGCCGGCAGGCGGCGCGGGCGGGGAATGGCGAACGTAAACATATTCCCTCCCCTAGAACGGATTGATGGCGACGAAGAAGCGATGCAGCCAGCCCATCGTGTTCGATTCGTCGAGCACGCCGCTGCCGCGATATTCCATGCGGGCGTCGGCCACCTGCGTCGATTGCACCGTGTTGGTGGAACTGATGTTCACCGCGTTGATGACGCCGGAGAAGCGGATGAACTCGTTGCCCTGATTGATGGTGAGCATCTTTTCGCCGGAGACGAGCAGATTGCCGTTGGGCAGCACGTCGATGACGGTGACGGTGATGGTGCCGTTGAAGGCGTTGTTGGCCGCCGCCGCGCCCTTGCCGGAGAAGTCCGACGAGGTTTCCGCCGTCGCGGACAGCCCGGCGAGACTGGAGAGCGGCAGCTTGTTGGAGGCGGCGGACAACCCGCCGCTCAACGAGGAGGCGCGCGAAGCGCTGGCGTTGGCGTTCTTCTGCGCCGTCGTCTTTTCCACCAGATTGATGGTGATGGTGTCGCCGATGCGTCCGGCGCGGCGATCCTCGAACAGCCCGCGCCCGGCCCCGGGTCGGTAAATCGCGCCGGTGGAGGCGATGGCGCGCGGCGGGTCGGCGGGACGCGCCGTCATCGGCTGATGCACGGTAGCCGGCGGCGTCCCCGCCACCGAAGCGCAACCGGCGAGCAGCGCGGCGAACACGAGCGCGCACAACGCCACCATCAGGCAGGAGGCGGCGTAGGCGAGATGGACGAAAATTTTCATGATCGGCCTCACAGTTGGGTGAGACGACCGAGCATGGTGTCGGACGTGCTGATGACGCGCGAATTCATCTCGTAGGCGCGTTGGGTGACGATCATGTTCACCAGTTCCTCGGCGACGTTGACGTTGGAGGATTCGACGTAGCGTTGATTGAGCACGCCGGCGCCGTTGCTGCCGGGGGTGAGCGGCGTCGGCACGCCGGAGGAGGCGGTTTCGAGAAAGAGGTTTTCGGACGCCGCCTGCAATCCGCCCGGATTGATGAAGGTGGCGAGCTGGATACTGCCGATCTGCACCGATGCCGAACTGCCCGCCTGCGTGACGGTGACGGTGCCGTCCTTGGCGATGGTGATCGAGGTGGCGTCGGCCGGAATGTTGATGTTGTCGGCCAGCGTATAGCCGCTGGCGGTGACCATGTTGCCCTGATTGTCGCGTTGGAAGGCGCCGTCGCGCGTGTAGGCGGTGGTGCCGTCGGGCAGCGCGATTTGGAAGAAACCGTCGCCCTGAATCATCACGTCGAGGTCGCCGTCGGTCTGCGTCGGCGTGCCTTGGGTGAAGATGCGCTCGGTGGCCACCGGACGCACGCCGGTACCAATCGTCAGACCGCTGGAGATTTGCGTCTGCTGCGTCGATTGCGCGCCGGGCTGGCGGATGGTCTGGTAGAGCAAATCCTCGAAGATGGCGCGCTGGTGCTTGAAGCCGTTGGTCGAGACGTTGGCGAGGTTGTTGGCGATGACGTCGAGCGAAGTCTGCTGCGCGTCCAGTCCGGTTCGGGCTATCCAAAGGGATCGAATCATTTTCTTTGCCTCTCTTTATCGGGGTCAGCGCGGCGTAATCACCTGCGTCGCCTTGTTGTCGTTTTCCTGCGCGTTGGTGATGACGCGCATCTGCATTTCGAATTGGCGCGCGAGCGAGATCATCGTCACCATCTGCTCGGCGGGATTGACGTTGCTGCCTTCGAGATAGCCGCCCGCCACCTTCACGTCGTCGTTCATCGCCGCCGGCTGGCCGTTGGCGAGGCGGAAGAAACCGTCCTCGCCGCGCACCAGATCGCTCTCCGGCGGATTGACCAGCTTCAGGCGCGCCACTTCGTTGGTGACGCCGTCCTGAATCGCCGAAATCGTGCCATCGACGCCGACGACGATTTCGCTGTCGGGGGGAATGGTGATCGGCCCGCCGTCGGAGAGCACCGGCAGCCCGGCGTGGGTTTGCAGGATGCCGTTTTCCGACACCTCGAACGCGCCGTCGCGGGTGTAAGCCTCGCCCTGCGGCGTCTCCACCGCCAGCCACCCTTTGCCCTTCACCGCCACGTCGAGCGGATTGCCGGAAAACTTGAGCGGCCCCGGCGTGAAGTCGGTGGCCACCGACGCATCGACCACGAAGGCGCGCGTGTGGTAAGCCTGCGTCTGCACTTCGACGGCGCGCATCTTGTGCATCTCGGTGCGAAAGCCGGCGGAGTCGACGTTGGCGAGGTTGTGGGCGACGGCGGCCTGCTGCCCGAGGGTGCTCTTGGCCCCCGTCATCGCCGTGTAAATGACGCGATCCATGATTCAACTCACGTCAGCGCAGGTTCACCAGCGTCGACATGATCTGATCCTGAGTCTTGATCGTCTGCGCGTTGGCTTGGTAATTGCGCTGCTGGATGATCATGTTGACCAGCTCCTGCGTCAGATCGACGTTGGATTCTTCGACCTGTCCGCCGGAAATCAGCCCGTTCAGACCCGAAGTCGGGCGCCCGACGATGGCCGGGCCGGAATCGGGCGACTCGATCCACAGGTTGTCGCCCACCGAGGTCAGTCCCTGATTGCTGCGGAAGGTGGCGAGCACCACCTGCCCGAGATTCTTGGCCTGCCCATTGGTGTAACGCCCCTGAATCGTGCCGTCCTGCGCCACGACGATGGAGGAGATCTGTCCGGAGGTGTAACCGTCCTGCGAGATGTCGGTGACGGAGAACGCCGAGCCGTATTGGGTGATCTGGCCGAGGTTGACGTCGATGGTCAGATTGTTGGCGCCGCTCGTCACCGGAAAGGCCAGACCGGGAAAGGTCGGCGTGCCGGCGGGCGTGAGCAGCTTGCCGGTGGTGTCGAAAGTGATGACGCCCGGCCCCTGAAGGGTGGTGGGGTCGTTGTCGATCATCGCGTAGACGTCCCAGGTTCCGTTGCCGGTGGCGGGCGGAATCGGCCCGGTCTTGACGCAGTACGCCTGCAACGAGTGCTCCATGCCTAGCGTGTCGTAGACCGGGATGGTGGTCATGTAGTGGTAGGAATCGACGTTGGTGGGGTTGAACGGCGTCACCAACGGCGTCGTCTGATCGACGTCGACGAAACCCGGGTTGATGCGCGCGTCGAGGTTGCCCGACTTGATGTTGAACTCGGTGGTGGCGCGCGGGTCGATGTCGCCCTGCGACACGAACAGCGGTTCGACGATGCCGCCGGAAGGCGAGATGAAGCCGTTGACGTCGGCGCGGATGCCCATCAGCTTTTCGCCCAGTGGCGTGACGATGTAGCCGTCCTTGTCGATGTCGAATTGACCGTTGCGACTGTAGGCGGTGGAGCCGTCGTTCCTCTGGATGACGTAGAAACCGTTGCCGATGATCGCCATGTCGAGCGGATTGCTGGTGGTGGTCGTCAAACCGTCGGCGAAGTTCTGATAGACGGCGGTGACTTTCGCGCCGGTGCCGACCTGAATGTTCGACGACGTGCCGGAAAGCGCGCCGGTGAAGATGTCGGCGAAGATGGTGTTGGCGGCCTTGAAGCCGACCGTGCTGGCGTTGGCGATGTTGTTGGAGATGACGTCGAGCGCTTTCGATGAGACGTTCAGCCCGCTCAAGCCTTGTTGGAATGCCATGATGTTTCTCCTGCCTCAGTGATGCTCAGAGTATTTGTTTGATGTCGTCGAGCTGGTAGATGCCAAGGCTGCCGACTTGCAGGTCGGTGCTGCTGGCGCCGCGAATCACGCTCGATACGGTTCCGAATTCGAGCGCGGAGACGCCGACCGGCGAACCGTTGAAACTGGCGGAAACACGGACGGAGTATTTCCCCGTCGCCGCCGCCGTGCCGTCGGCCGCCGTGCCGTCCCAGAAATAGTTGTGGCTGCCGGCTTCCATGTTGGAAAACTCGATGGTGTTCACCACCCTGCCGCTGGCGTCGAGCACTTCCAGCACGACGCTGTCGGCGGCGGCGTTCAAGTCGAAGCCGCCGATGGCGCCGGCGTCGGTGAGGGTGAGTCCCTTGCCGGCGACCAGTACGCCATGCCCGATGAGCGCGGCGCTGTCGGCGACTTCCTGCGTGCCGATCAGCGACTGCACGAGCTTGTTCAAACGCTCGATGCCGTCCACCGTGCTCAACTGCGCCAGTTGCGAAGTGAGTTCGGCGTTCTCGAGCGGATTCATCGGATCCTGATTCTTCAACTGCGTGGTCAGCAGCGTGAGGAATTGCATCTGATCGGATTGGGTCGTCGACGTGCTCGCCGTCGTAGTGCGCGCGAGACTGGACAAGGCGCTGGCGACGGAGCCAGTGGCCGTAGTGTCGTAACTGCTCATTTTTACAACCTCCTGCGGGGCATTTACTGCCGGTCAATCCTTATTGACCGATTTGCAATGTCTTCTGCAGCAAGGTTCGTGCCGTGTTCATGACCTCGACGTTGTTCTGGTACGAACGCGAGGCGGAGATCATGTTGACCATCTCCTCGACCACGTTGACGTTGGGCATTTCCACGTAGCCGTCCGGGCGGGCGGCGGGGTTGTTCGGCTCATAGACGAGCCGCATCGGCGCGGCGCTTTCGACGATTTGCGTCACCCGCACGCCGATGGAAGCGCGACCGGCATCCGGTAATTGCCGGGCGGCAAAAACGACCTGTTTGGCGCGGTAAGGTTGGCCGTCCTCGGCAATGACGCTATCGGCGTTGGCGAGATTGGACGCGGTGGTATTCAGGCGCATGGATTGCGCCGTCAGCGCCGACCCGGCAATCGAAAAAACGTTGAACATATTGCCGTCCATGACTGCCTCCTTTAATTACCGGATGCGCCGGACGGGGCGCTGCCTCTCATTGACCGGCTCATTGGCCGGTTCATTGACCGGTAATGGCCGATTGCATCGAACGCAACAGGCCATTGATGAACGTGACGCTCGCTTCGTAATGAACCGAGTTTTCAGCGAAGGCGGCGCGTTCGGTATCCATATCGACGGTATTGCCATCGACGGCGGATTGAAATTCCGTGCGGAAACGCACGAAATCTTCCGGCGCGGTTTTTTTCTTTTCTTCGAGATGACGCGGATGCGTGCGCGCCAACGGCAAGGGCTTTTCGCCACGACGGCGGCCGGTGGCGGCGTCGAGCGCGTCACGGAACTTCAAATCGCGCGCCTTGTAATGCGGCGTGTCGGCATTGGCGATGTTCGACGCCAGCAATTGCTGCCGATACGCTTGCAAATTCAGCGCAGTGCGATGAACGGCGAGTTCCTTGTCGAGTAGATTTTTCATTGCCCTACCTGTCGCTTTCCGCGTTTATATTTGCACTAACCGTGCCAGCCTTGGGGGGTGCGCACTTTGTCACGGTCGATGCGATGGTAATCCATTTTTTTGCAGCCATAACCTGAAACAAACGCGAAATGTGGCTTCAATTAACCGGAATAAACCATCGGCAAAGCGGCAGAAATTTCCTGCCGGCTTTGCCGCAAATATCAATTTTTTTCCCATTGCCAAAATCAATCGTGACTTTTGGGCGGCTTTTTCCGTGACGTATTTGTCGAATCGTCGTCGTCGTTCATAAATTTCAATTCCATGTGGGCGCGACGGCAATAAACTCTTGCCATGCGATTTTCGTTCGTCCTCCCCCTCGCCTTCGTCCTCGCCGCCGCCAGCGTCGGCGCGCAACAACCCGCCGCGCCGGTGCATGAGGCGGCTTACGCCTTCGTCGCCGAGCGCACGCGCGGATTGCCCGGCGAGGTCGACATCGAAATATCGCCGCTCGCCGCCGACAACCGTTTGCCGCCCTGCGCCGCGCTGGCGGCCTTTCTGCCCGCCGCGACGCGGCCGTGGGGCGCGTTCAGCGTCGGCGTCAGGTGCGAAGCGCCGACGGCGTGGACGGTTTATCTCAAGGCGCGCGTGCGGGTGGAAGCCGACTACCTCGTGCTCGCCCGCGCCGTGCGCGGCGGGCAGATTCTCGACGCCGCCGACATCGAGTCCCGGCGCGGCGACGTCGCCGCCCTGCCCGCCGATTTGCTCACCGACCCGGCGCTGGCGCTCGGTCGTCCGGCGCGCTTCGCGCTCGCTGCCGGGCGTCCGCTGCAACGACGGATGCTGCGCGTACCCGCCGCCGTCGCGCGCAACAGCGAAGTCACCGTCGTCGCCGTCGGGGCGGGCTTCGCGGTTTCCAACAGCGGCCGGGCGCTCAACTCCGCCGCACCCGGCGAGCGCGTCAAGGTGCGCCTGTCCGACAATCGCGTCGTCGTCGGCACGGCGCGCGCCGACGGCAAGGTGGAAATCGGCGACTGAAAGTAGCGGGCTTGCATTCGGGGACTTGACGGCGGTATTTTTCGTCAAATCGCTAAAGTTTCACGAATCGCTGCCGTAGTCAGCTACAAGCACCCACATTCCACCTTGGAGCCTTCACCATGAAGATCGAGAGCCTGGGCAAGCCAGTCGCCACTGCCCCCGCCACCGAATCGCGCCTGCGTCCCGGTTCCGCCCCGGTGGCGAGCGCCGGAGACAGCGTAAAACTGTCGCCGCTCGCCTCCACCCTGCAAAAAGCCGAAGCGGCGCTGGCGGAAACCCCGGCGGTCGACAGCAAACGTGTCGAAGAAATCAAACAGGCCATCCGCGATGGACGTTTCCAAATCGACGCCTCCCGCATCGCCGATGGCTTGGTTGCCGATGTTCGCCAGATGCTCGACTCGCAAGCCGGGCGGGTTTGAGCGTTAGATAAAGAGCGACCGGCCCCCGGCGGGGATTGCGCGGTAATGGCGCAATCCCCGCCTCCCGTTTACGGCACCCTCACATTGGCACGTTTGATGCAACGAAAACGTCGCAGTCAAAGTCGCATCCCCATCCCAACGTTTTCGATTCGTGTGCCGCCATGCCAGCCCCTAGCCCCAACGAAATCCAACGCATCGCTCTTCTAATCGAAGCCGAAGCGCGCCAACTCAAAGAATTCATCGACCTCCTCGCTCTGGAGGAAGCCCTGCTCGTCACCGGCGACACCGACGGCCTCAACGCCATCACACAGGAAAAAACCGAACGCCACCGCCAGTTGCAGCGTCTGCACGACGACCGCGCCATGTTGCTCGGCCGCTGCGGCCTGCGCGATACGGCCGACGCCGTGCGCATCCTCTACGGCAACATGCCGCGCGTGCTGGCGCGTTGGGAAGAAGTGCTGAAGCTCGCCGAACGCGCCCGCGCCCGCAACGCCACCAACGGCCAGTTGATCGGCGAGCGCATGAACCACGCGCAAGCGGCGCTCTCGGTGCTGCTCGCCGCCGCCAATCATCCGCAGTTATACGATGCCGGCGGCCACGCGCGCCCAAGCGGCGGCGGTCGCATCCTCGGCAGCGCCTGAGCTTACTTCTGCGGCACGAGGTCGATCAGCACCACTTCGGGACGCCCGGTGGTGCGCACGCTCGGCCCCCACGTCCCGACGCCGGACGACACCAGAAAGTGACTGTCGCCGCGCGTCGACAGCCCGTAGGAATTCTCATAAATCAGCCACACCAGCAGATTGAAGGGGGCGATTTGCCCCCGGTGCGTGTGCCCGGAGACTTGCAGATAGACGCCCGCCGCCTCCGCTTCCGGCAAATCGAAAGGCTGATGGTCGAGAAGGATTTTCAGGTGCTCGCCTGCCGGCGCGTCGGCAAGAATTTCCGCCAACGACTTGCGCTCGCGTCCGAACCATTTGCCGGAGAGGTCGTCGCGGCCGATGAGCAGCAAATTTTTGCCGGGCGCGTTTTCCAGTTCCGCCCACTCGTCGACCAGAATGCGAATGCCGATTTCCTTGAGCAACTGTTTGTTGAGTTCGATGCGTCCGCCGATGTATTCGTGGTTGCCGTACACGCCCCATACGCCCAGACGCGGCGTGAGGCGGCGAATCGCGGCGGCAAGGGCGGGCGCGTCGGCGGGGTCGAAATCGTATTCGAGCACGTCGCCGGCAAAAACGACCAAGTCGGGCTGCAACGGCACGATGAGGTCGACCACTTTGTCGAAATAAGCGGGCGAACTGAGGCGTCCGAGGTGAGAGTCGGACACCGCGACGATGCGCAGCGGCGCGGCGTCGGCGGGCGCGGCGAGCGTCAGCGCGCGCACGGTGGGAAACTGCGAGTTGACGAGTCCGGCGGTCGAGGCGACGAGCGCCGCCGCCGTAATGCCGCCGCAGGCAAGCAGCCGCCAGTGCGCGGCGCGCTCCGGCGCGAACTCGAACCAGCCGCAGCGCCGGTTGAGCCAGCGGAAAACGATGAGCGCCCACCACGCCAGCACGGCGTGCAGCACCAGCGACAGCCAGAAAGTGCCGGCGAAGGCGAGCGCCCTCACCCAGAAATCGTTGCTCTCGATCAGCCGTGAAACCGGATAGGAGAGCGACAATAAAACCGCGAGCGCGCAAGCGCCGAAGCGAAAACCGCGCGACACTTCCGGCGCGCGCAGGGCGTCGTACAGCTTATATACGAGCCAGACGTTGACGAGGAAATACAGCCACTTGATGAGGACGAAAATCTGCATCGAGGTAAAAAGCCCGAAACCATGAGAAAACGTCGCCCGCCGTCATGCGGACACGCCGAACGCATGGTACCTTGCCGCACTCGCGGCGACCAAAGAATAATGACCGCCGTCTACGCCCCCAAAGCCCGCATGATTCCCGCCACCTCCAAACTCGTCCGCGTCATTCTCGGCACCGCATGGCCGGTGCTGGTGGCGCAACTCGTCTCCATCGGCATGATGGTGGTGGATACATTGGTGGTCGGGCGCTATTCCACCCAACACCTCGCCGCCGTCGCGGTCGGCTCCGGCATTTACGCGGCGCTGGCGATGGGTCTGGGCGGCGTGTTGCAGGCGCTCGCGCCCATCGTCGGCCAGCATTACGGCGCCGGACGGACGGAAAAAATCGGCTTCGCGCTGCGGCAGGGGCTATGGCTGGCGCTGGCGCTCGCCGTCGCCGGCGGCGCGCTGTTCGCAGAACCCGGCTGGCTGCTCGCCCCTGCGCATCTGGAACCGGAGGTGGAAGAAATTGCCGCCCGCTACATGCGCGTGCTCGCCCTGTCGCTGCCCGCCTCGCTCGGCTATCGCGCCTTCCACGCCACCGCCACCGCGCTCGGCCAACCGCGCCCGCTGATGGTGGTCGCCTTTCTGGAAACGCTCGGTCACGCGGTATTGGCGACCTGTCTGGTCGGCGGTCGTCTCGGCCTGCCCGAACTCGGCGCCACCGGCGCGGCGCTGTCGCAGGTCATCGTCAGTTTCGTCAGTCTCGCCCTGTGCTGCTGGCTGTTGCTGAAAAGCCCGCGCTTCGCGCCCTTCCACGTCTTCGCGCACTGGGAGCGCCCCAGTTGGCCGGTGCAGAAAGAGTTGCTCCGCCTCGGCATCCCCATCGGCTTGTCCTTCTTGGTCGAAATCAGCGCCTTCACCCTGATGGCGATTTTCATCGCCCGCCTCGGCGCCGAAACCGTCAGCGGCCACCGCATCGCCGCCAACCTTTCCGCCCTCGTCTACATGCTGCCGCTGGCGCTCGCCATCGCCACCGCCGCGCAAGTGGCGCAATCGGTCGGCGCCGGCAACGAACGTCAGGCGCGCGCCTACGCTTTCGCCGGACTCAAAATCGCCTGCGTCTGCGCCGTGTTCATGGCCGGCTTCCTGCTCTGGCTGCGCGCCCCCATCGCCTGGCTGGCCACCGAAGACCCCCTTGTGGCCGAAACCGCCATCGCGCTCGCCTTCTACATCGCGCTCTACCAGTTCTTCGACGCCGTCCAGACCATCGCCTGCTTCTCCCTGCGCGGCTACAAAATCAGCTTCGTGCCGCTCCTGATTCACCTCGCCTGCTTCTGGGGCTTGGGACTCGGCCTCGGCTACTGGCTCGCCTTCAACGCCCCCGTCCCCCAAGGCGCCGCAGGCTTCTGGCAAGCAGCGGTCGCCTCCACCGTCACGGCGGCGCTGTCGTTCGGGGGTTTGCTGTGGCATGTGACGAAGCGGCGGGCGAGGCATTTGAATCCATGACGATTGTGTTGGCCGATATATTCTAATAACATTCGTTGCGCCAACATCCACTCACATGGAATCCGCCGCGAAAAATCATGCCGACAAGTCCATCCAAGCGTATCCAGCCCGCAGCCGCACACATCGACGGCTATTCCAACCTGTTGTCCGAAGTGAAGAACCGCGTCCGCGCCGCGCAGTACGCGGCGCTCAAGGCGGTCAACAAGGAACTGGTCGGCCTGTATTGGGACATCGGTCGCATGATCGTCGAGCGTCAGGAAAGCGAGGGTTGGGGCAAGAGCGTGGTGGAACGGCTCGCCA
>JAISSY010000154.1 GCA_031272995.1 Azoarcus sp. | reverse complement strand
TGGCTTCCTCACATTCGCGTGGGGTGGCAGTATTTTCTATTTGTGATACTTCTTCGTCGGAGTTTTGTTCAAATAGTGACTGTTCTACATTTTGTTGAATAATTTCTTTGTTTTTGAGTTTGTCTGCATACACTCGCACTTCGGGTGTGGCAATCGAATTTAGCGACATGTCTACATGTTTTTGTTTGCTTGAACTAGGGCAAAGTAGTTCTGAATAAGTTACCTTACCTGTGTTTGAATCGATGCATTTATAAACACGGGTCTGCGCTATTGCAGAGGTCGTAAGGGTTGCGAGCAGGACAATGCACAAGAAATTCGATTTATATGTCACTTTAGTCAGCCTCCTGTAGCTGGTTAAAATTTATAGGTATTTGGACGCTTTCCAAGCGAACTATTTAACGTTTTGCTCTCTCGCCTCATATTATCAATTCGCCGCAATGTGTCTTATATCGCGGAGTGCGGCATTCCACTACGGGTTATCCATTAACTTTTGGGCGAACGTTTCAGCTATTTAACAGGGAACGATTAAATTCAGAAGTAGAAATGCCGTGAGGATACGAAGTTTGGTCATGAAAGTTGGGGCGAAGTACTGAAGTTTTTGTCTTTCGTAACATCCTCGCTTTTCGTGCTGTCTGTGACACGCTTTGCAAGGAAGTGTCGAAATCTATCGCCGCGAACAAACCTCCTTGCCATATGCTTCCCAAAAAGAACCCGCAACTGAAGAAGGCTGTCGGCAAGCTGATGGAACTGACCGCCGATGAGCGCGAACGGATGTTGGCCGATGCGCGTGAAAAGAGCCGGCGCGACTTGGCGGCGATAGAGAAAACCAGGGAGAGAAAGGGATTTGAAAAAGGTCAGTCGGAAGCACTTCACGCCGTTGCCCGCAAAATGCTGAGTCATGGCCGACCGCTCGAAGAAATCATGGAGGACACCGGCCTCTCCATCGACGAAATTCGCGCCCTGATGCACTGATTTTTTGCTCCGACTACAAGCGCCTCGTCGCTTCCGCGCCTTACCCTGTCGCGCCTGCGCCCCTTTGCAGGGTAACATTGCGCCTCCGCCGCTTTGATTTCACCCCGTGACTTCGACGACTCCGCCGCACGCGCCAAAAATTCCCTCCATTACCGTCGGATTGCGCCCCTTCGCGGCGGCGACGGAGGACGAGCCGCCGGTTTCGGCGCTGCTGGCGAGCTTTTCTGTCCAGCCGGATGGGGCGATGCGGCTCGAATATCGGCTCGAAGGGCGGCTCGATGCGCTGAAAATTGCCGCCGAGGGCGCGCCTGCGCCGCTGCCGTTGTGGGAACACACCTGTTTCGAGGTTTTCTTGTCCACGTTGGGCGAGGAAGGTTACCGCGAGTTCAATTTCTCGCCGGACGGGCAATGGTCGGCGGCGGAGTTCTCGCGCTACCGCGAACGCGTGCGCTTTCTCGAAAACGACGGCGCGCCGGTCATCGGCATGGCGCGCGCCGCCGGCGTGCTGACGCTATCGGTGCAACTGCCGCCCGCGCTGCTGCCTGCGGGGCCGGAACTGCGCGTCGGACTCGCGGCGGTGGTCGAGCGCAACGATGGGCGGCTCGATTACTGGGCATTGCGCCATCCAGGCGACAAGCCCGATTTCCACCACGACGGAGGCTGGACTTTGCTACTCGATACCCGACTGGTGGCGCAATGAGCGCGCCGCGATTCCTCACCGGGCTTGACCGCCTGCTCGCCGAACCGGAACTGACGCGACCGCTCGTCGGCAAACGCGTCGCGCTGCTCGCGCATCCGGCTTCGGTCACGCACGATTTGACCCACGCCGTCGACGCGCTCGCGGTGCTGCCGGGGCTGAATCTCTCCGCCCTTTTCGGGCCGCAACACGGGTTGCGCGGCGACAAGCAGGACAACATGGTGGAGTCGCCCGACTACGTCGACCCGCAGTACGGCATTCCCGCCTTCAGCCTTTACGGGCGCGTGCGCCACCCGACCGACGAGATGATGTCGCACTTCGACGTGCTGCTCGTCGACATGCAGGATTTGGGCTGCCGCATCTATACCTTCATCACCACGTTGCGCTACGTGCTGGAAGCCGCCGCGCGCCACGGCAAGGCGGTGTGGGTGCTCGACCGCCCCAATCCGGTGGGCAGGCCGGTGGAAGGCACGCTGTTGCAGGCGGGGTGGGAGAGCTTCGTCGGCGCCGGGCCGCTGCCGATGCGTCATGGGCTGACGCTCGGCGAATTGGGGCATTGGTTCGTCGCCCATCTCGGACTCGACGTCGATTACCGCGTCGTCGCCATGAGCGGCTGGCAGCCCGACGCCGCGCCGGGGTTCGGCTGGCCGGCGGAGCGCGAGTGGATAAATCCGAGTCCGAACGCGCCCAATCTGTCGATGGCGCGCGCCTACGCGGGGACGGTGATGCTCGAAGGCACCACTCTTTCCGAAGGGCGCGGCACCACGCGACCGCTGGAACTGTTCGGCGCGCCGGGCATCGCGCCGCGCGCGCTCATCGAGGCGATGCGCGAAATCGCGCCGCAATGGCTGGCGGGCTGCCGGTTGCGCGAATGCTGGTTCGAGCCGACTTTCCACAAGCACGCCGGGCAGTTGTGCGCCGGGGTGCAAATCCACGTCGATGTCGACCACTACGACCACGCCGCCTTCCGCCCGTGGCGGGTGATGGCGCTGGCCTTCAAGGCGTTGCGGCGGCTGTTGCCAGGCTATGCGCTGTGGCGCGAGTTCGCCTACGAGTACGAATTCGAGCGCCTCGCCATCGACCTCATCAACGGCGGCCCGGCGCTGCGCGAGTGGGTGGACGACGATGCCGCCGCGCCCGTCGACCTCGACGCCATCGCAGGCGCCGACGAAACGGCGTGGCTCGAAGCGCGCCGACCCTATTTGCTTTACCCCTGACGGAACGCAGCCTCGGAGAGCCGACGTGATCAAACATGCCCTGAAGATTTTTTCCGGTAACGCCAACGCGCCGCTGGCGAGCGAGATTTGCTCGCGCCTCGGCGTGCCGCTGTCGCAGATGGAAATCTCGCGTTTTTCCAACGACAACCTGCACGTGCAGATTCTCGAAAACGTGCGCGAGCGCGACGTGTTCGTGTTGCAGCCCTTCACCGAGCCGGTCTCCGACCACATCATGGAGTTGCTGATCACGCTCGACGCGCTGCGCAGCGCCTCGGCGCAGCGCATCACGGCAGTGATTCCGTACTACTCCTACGCGCGTTCGGACAAAAAAGACAAGCCGCGCATCTCCATCGCCGGGCGATTGATGGCTGACATGCTGGTTACCGCCGGGGCCAATCGCGTCCTCACCATGGATTTGCACGCCGATCAGGTGCATGGCTTTTTCAGCGTGCCGGTCGACCACCTCACCGCGATTTCGGTCATTGCCGAGCATTTCCGCCAGCACTACGACTTCTCCAACGTGGTGGCGGTGGCCACCGACGCGGGCGGCGCCAAGCGCGTCGGGCGCTTCTCGGAGCGGCTCGGCATTCCGATGGCGATCATCGACAAGCGGCGCATCAGCGACACCACGGTGAAGCAGGGTCAGGTGGTGGGCGAAGTGAGCGGGCGCGACGCGGTGATTTTCGAGGACGAGATTTCCACTGCCGGCACGCTGATTTCGACCATCGAAACCCTGCGCGCCGC
This sequence comes from Azoarcus sp., assembly GCA_031272995.1. Taxonomy (GTDB): domain Bacteria; phylum Pseudomonadota; class Gammaproteobacteria; order Burkholderiales; family Rhodocyclaceae; genus WRNU01. The sequence continues at coordinate 2,877 of JAISSY010000154.1, read as the reverse complement.
CGGGGCGAAAAGCGTCCACGCCGGCGCGGTGCACGGCGTGCTCTGCGGCCCGGCCATCGAACGGCTCGCCGCCGCGCCCATCGACTCGGTGGTGGTCACCAACACCGTATATGTCGCGCCAGAAAAGAAGCTCGACAAACTTACCGTGCTCACGGTGGCGCCGCTGTTTGCGGCGGCCATCGAGCGCATTCACAGCGGCGCGAGCGTCGGAGCCTTGTTCGCGTGAGTCGATGAGCGCAAAAAAAAAGCGCGGCATCAGCCGCGCTTTTTTTTTTGGTTGCCGCGCCTTACTGCGGCGGCATCAGCCGGGCGTAGCCCGCCGGGATTTCGGGCACCGAGTAGAACACGCTCAGTTCCGAATCGGTTGGAATCACACGCTGCAAGCGGCCGGCCAAGGCGCGCACTTCCGGGGTGCGCTTGCTGCCGGTGAGCAGCAGCCAGCGTTGATAGCGGCCTTGCCCGTTCGCGGTGGCCACCGGATGCTCGGCGAGGGTGGCGACCAGTTGCTTCCACTGTTGCGCGTTGATGGCGTAGGTGTATTCGGGCGCGAGCCGAATCGGCGTTTTCACCCGGCGGGTAGGTTGCTGTTGAACGGCGGCGACTTGCACGGCGGGAGCCTGCACGGAGGGGGCTGCAACCTTCTGTGTCGGCATTCCGTCGGCGGCGACGATCCCCAGTTCTCGCGCGCGCGCTTCCATGTCTTGCAGCGTAGACGGCCCGCTCGCTGCGGGCGCGGCAGTCGGCGCCGGTTCTGCGGCTTGTTTCGGCGCCCGATGCGCAGGGGCTGGCGCCGGCGACGGTTCGACGGCGGCTGCCGGCGCACTGCCCGTCGCCGTCAGGGCGGAGGCGTTGGCATGCGCCACCGGCGAGGCGGCGACAGGCGCGGCTGTGACGCTAGGCGCCGACGAAGCCGGCGCGGTCGCGGTGCGGTACGACGAAGCGTCTCTTACCTGTGCGTCGCTGCCCTTGCCGCTGGCGACCAGCAAACCGAAAATCAGCGAGGCGATGAACGCGCCGCCGCTAATCAGGGCCGGACGCAGCCACAGGTTCGGACGCGGTTCGTCGTCCTCGTCGGCGAGTTCGCTTTCCGACAGCGGCGGCAACGACATGTCGTGCGCCGACAGTTCGGTCATTACCGCAACCGTGGTCGGCATCTCGCCGCCGACGACGGACGGCACCACCACGGTTTCGGCCAGCGGCGAGGCTTCGCGTGCCGGGCGCGCCACCTTCTTCTTCGGAATGAAGGAATCCAAATCGACTGCCGCGATGGCTGCCTCGGCTTCCGCGATCGCTGCCGCCACCGAAGCCGATGTCGCCTTTGCGGCGGCCACTGCCGCTACCGGCGTGGGTTCAACCGGCTTGGCGGGCGCCTTCGGCTCGACGGGCGGCGCTTTCGGTTCGACGGCCACGCTGGCGGGCTGCGCCACGGTGGCGGTTTGCGTTTGCGCCTTGGGCGCATCGGGTTGTCTTTCGGCCTGAACGACGCGCACGACGCTCGTCACCCAAGACGCCATGGTGGCCGGCGCCTCGAAGAAGGGCACCATCTTCAACAAGCCGCTGAGCTTGTCCTCACCTGCGATGAAACGTTCGATGATATCCATTACGCATGCCCCAATTCACGGCGCAAATACGCGAACGCATTGCGCAACCGGCCCTTGGCCGTATCGAATACCGTTCCGGTGGCGGCGGCGATTTCTTCCAGCGTCAGGTCGCAGAAGAAGCGTAACGCCACGGTTTCGCGCAGCAAGGTGGGCAGTTCCATGAACGCCCGCCGCACGCGATGCAGGTTGAGCCGCAATTCGGACTCCGCCTCCGGGGTCAGGTCGGCGTCGGGAACGTTCAAATCGTTGCCGACGATGGCCTGCTGGTCGTAAGCGCTGGCGCGCGACTCGGTCAACACTTCGCGCGCGGTCTGATACAGAAAGGTTTTGAAGGAAGATGCCGATTGGTAATGCGTGCAATACATCACCTTGAGCCAAATCTTCTGGCAGAGTTCTTCCGCTTCGAAGCTGTTTCCTTGGCAACTCCAGGCGACGAAATTGAACAAGGCGCGATTATGACGTCGGTACAGTTCGGCCGCCGGAACCGAGACGTTGCCTTGCACGATCTGCGCCATCAAATCTTTATCGGACACGTCGGCAAGGGCGGGCGTATGAGTTTGTGTATTCATAGCGTCGCTTCGCTTGAAAGAGTGGAGGAGAAACCGGAAAGACTATTGTGTGACGAATCTCACACTTGAAGTATAACTATGCACCTGATTTCAGGGAATTGGTGAGAGCCGCGTGGCGAAAAATCATCCGACCAACGGCAGGTTGGCTCCGCTAGAATCCGCCTCCCGCCGGCTCTTACGTTCCATGTCAGTATTTTCCGCTCTCCTCGTCGAATGGCAACGCGTTCACGGTCGCCACGACTTGCCTTGGCAGGGCAGCCGCGACCCCTATCGCGTCTGGCTCTCCGAAATCATGTTGCAACAGACGCAGGTGGCGACGGTCGTTCCCTACTACGCCCGCTTTCTGGCGCGTTTTCCCGACGTCGCCGCGCTCGCCGCCGCGCCGGTGGAGGAGGTGATGGCGTTGTGGAGCGGGTTGGGCTACTACGCCCGCGCCCGCAACCTGCACCGCGCCGCGCGGCAGGTGATGAGCGAACACGGCGGCTGTTTTCCGAGCACGGCGGCGGAACTGGCGACGCTGCCCGGCGTCGGGCGCTCGACGGCGGCGGCCATCGCCGCTTTCGTCAGCGGCGAGCGCGGCGCGATTCTCGACGGCAACGTCAAGCGCGTGCTCTGCCGCGCTTTCGGCGTCGAGGGCTTTCCGGGCGAAGGCGCGGTGGAGAGCCGTTTATGGGCGCTGGCGGAATCCTTGTTGCCGGAGAACGCCG
>JAISSY010000136.1 GCA_031272995.1 Azoarcus sp. | reverse complement strand
GCTTTCTTCACGTCAGGGTTGTTGTCGGAGAGCACTTCGTAGACCTCCTCACGGTCGTCCTTCAGGAACGCCAACCAGAACCATTCCGGCGTGCCGTCGCTATTATCGGGCAATTTCGGCAACTCCAGCGTGTTCACTTCCATCAAATCGGTGAACTCCGACCCCGTGGCGAAATCTCGCAGCCGGTAGCGGTTGTGGTAACGCGCGTTTTCCGGGACGAGCACGAAATCGGTGATGAGGATGCACACCGACGGTTTGATGGTGAGGTAGGACTCGCCCTTGCCCACCTGCTCGGTGACCATCTTTGAGAGGTAGTAGACGATGCGCTCGCGCAGGTCGGATTTGTTAGCGACCTGAATCTCGACGTCGATGATGCGCCCCTTGGCGGTTTCCACCTTCACGTCGAGAATGCAAATCTTGTCGTCGGGAAAGTCGCTCGTCGAGATGGGGTTGAGGAGGGTGACTTCGGCGTACTCGTCGTCGGACAGGGGCAGCACCGCTTTGAGGAAAGCGGTGAGGATGTCGGTGCTGCCTTCGCTGCCGAACAGCATCTTGAACACGATGTCTTGGCGAGGGGAGAAAAGTTCGTTGCTCATTGGATATGTCGTTTATCGTTGGTCATACGACGACTATACTTTATACATAAACAGATTGTCATTATTTATTTCGTTTCGATAATTCGACCCGCCGTCCCCCCCTGTCCGAAACACGACGTTCGTCGCGTCGTTTTCCCCACATTTCCGCCCTCGCCTGCCGCGAAATCCTTGCTCCGCAAGGCTTTTCCCCGCTGGCACGGGTATTGCACGGCCACGGCATCCTCATTGACGAATCGCATCATGGGCCTGCTTGAAAAAATCTTCGCCAGCACGTGGGGCGTACACCCGCAGGACTACAAGCGTCCGGCGGCGGATTTGGCGGCGCGGGCGATGCCGACGCCGGAGCGGCTGTTCGTGCCGCTGGCGCAGCATTTGGGCGCGCCGGCTTTGCCGACCGTGCTGGTGGGACAGAAAGTGAAAAAGGGCGAACGGCTGGCCGACCCGCAGGGGGCGGTTTCCGCCGCGATTCATGCGCCGACTTCGGGCACGGTGTCGGCCATCGGCGAAATCGCCGCGCCGCATCCTTCGGGGCTGCCGGTGCTGGCGGTGACCATCGACGCCGACGGGGCGGACGAGTGGTGCGAGCTTGCGCCCTGCGACGACCCGTTCGCGCTCGACCCCGACGAAATCGGGCGGCGCGTGGCGCAGGCGGGCGTGGTCGGCATGGGCGGGGCGGCGTTTCCCTCGGCGCTGAAACTGTCGTCGTCGAAGAAAGCGGGGGTGAACACGCTCGTCATCAACGGCGGCGAGTGCGAGCCGTATCTTTCCTGCGACGACCGGCTGATGCGCGACGAGGCGGCGGCCATCGTCGACGGCGTGCGCGTCATGCTGCACGCCACCGGCGCGAAGCGGGCGCTGGTGGGCATCGAGGACAACAAGCCGGAAGCCATCGCGGCGATGACGCTGGCGGCGGCGCCGTTCGGCGACGTGACGGTGCGCGCGGTGCCGGCGCGCTATCCGATGGGTTCGGAACGACAACTGGTGCTGACCCTGACCGGGCGCGAGATTCCCGCCGGACGGCTGCCCGCCGACGCCGGCGTGGTGGTGCACAACGTCGGCACGGCGCGCGCGGTGTCGGAGGCGATACGCTACGGGCGTCCGCTGGTGGAGCGGCTGCTCACCGTCAACGGCGGCGCGGCCTGTGCGCCGGGCAACGTGCTGGCGCCGGTGGGCGCGCTGGTCGAGGACGTGCTCGCTTTCGCGGGCGGGCTGAAGGGCGAGCCGGCGCGGCTGGTGATGGGCGGGCCGATGATGGGCATGGCGCTGCCGCACGCGCGCGTGCCGGTGGTCAAGGGCACGAGCGGCATTCTGGCGCTGTCGGCGGCGGAAGCGGTCGAACACGAGCGCGAGCCGTGCATCCGCTGCGCCACCTGCGTGCGCGCCTGTCCGATGGGTTTGCTGCCGCTGGAGATGGCGCGCCACATCGAATCCGACGATTTGAAAGGCGCGGTCGACATCGGTTTGAAGGATTGCATCGCCTGCGGCTGCTGTTCCTACGTCTGTCCGGCGCATGTGCCGCTGGTGCAGTTGTTCGCCTTCGCCAAGGGCAGCCTCGCCGCCGAAGACCGCGCCAAGCAACGACTGGAGGCGACGCGCAAGCTGGCGCAGGCGAAGAACGAACGCATGGCCGCCGAGGCGCGCGAGAAGGCCGAGGCCGCCGCGCGCCGCAAGGCCGAACGCGCCGCAGCCAAGGCGAAGGCGGAAGCCGAAGCCGCCGCCGCCAACGCGGAGGCCGCCTGATGAGCCGCCTCGCCTACCGCGCCGAACGCACTTTCGCCGCGCCGCACGCGCACGGCGACGGCAGCGTCGGGCAGACGATGTTCCTCGTCCAACTGGCGCTCACGCCCGCGACGCTGTTCGGCTTCTGGCTTTACGGCTGGCCGGCGTTCTTTCTGTGGACGACGACGCTCGTCTCGGCGCTGGTCTTCGAGTTCTTCTGTCTGCGCCTGATGGGGCGCAAAGCGCCGGGGCGCGCGCTCGCCGACGGTTCGGCGCTGCTCTCCGGCTGGCTGCTGGCGATGACGCTGCCGCCGTGGTCGCCGTGGTGGGTGGGCTGCCTCGGCGCGTTCATCGCCATCGTCGTCGGCAAGCAGGTGTTCGGCGGCCTTGGCCAGAACGTGTTCAATCCGGCGATGGTGGCGCGGGTGGCGCTGCTGATTTCCTTCCCTCTGCAACTGACGGCGTGGGTGACGCCGCTGCCGCTCGTGGGCGCGGGCGCGCCGGGATTCGTCGACGGACTATATATATTCCTCGGCCAGACGCCGTTGCCGGACGCGATGACCAGCGCCTCGCTGCTCGGCTTCGCCAAGACGGAACTGGCGCGCGGGGCGGAGTTGTCGCAAGCCTTCGCCGCCGTCGGCGCGCCGCAGGTCTCGTGGCTCGGCGTGCGCGCCGGCAGCCTCGGCGAATCGTCGGCGCTCTTGATTGCGCTCGGCGGCGCTTTCCTGCTCGGCGTCGGCATCATCCGCTGGCACGCGCCGGTCGGCGTGCTCGCCGGCACGCTCATCCCCGCGCTCATCGCGCACGCGCTCGCCCCGGAACGCTTTCTCGACGCGCACACGCATCTGTTCTCCGGCGCGCTGCTGCTCGGCGCGTTCTTCATCGCCACCGATTACGTGACCACCCCGGCCACCGCCGCCGGACGGCTGGCCTTCGGACTCGGCGTCGGGCTGGTGACCTGGGTCATCCGCAGCCTCGGCGGCTACCCGGAAGGCGTCGCCTTCGCGGTGTTGCTGATGAACGGAATCACGCCGCTCATCGACCGCTGCACGCGACCGCGCATCCTCGGTCGCACGCGCGGCGGCGAGGCCATCGCCGCCGTGGGCAAGGAGGCGTGACCATGTTCGAGCAGTGGAAAGACCATCCGCTCTACCAGCCCGTCCTGCTCGGCGCGGTGGCGCTGCTCGCCTCGGCGTCGCTGGCGTGGGCGAACAGCGCCACTTCCGCCGCCATCCGCAAGGCCGAGGAGCGCGATTTGCGCGATTCGCTCTCGCAAGTGCTGCCGCAAGGCTTCGCCGACAACGACCTCGCCGCCGAAAGCGCCGAAGTCGCCGTCGGCGCGGGCGCGCCGCTCACCGTCTATCGCGCCCGCCGCGACGGCGAGCCGCAGGGCGCCGTGTTCAAGGTTTTCGGCAAGGGCTACGGCGGCGAAATCGTCGTGCTGATGGCGGTCGACAAGGCGGGCACCCTGCTCGGCGCGCGCGTGCTGCGCCACACCGAAACGCCCGGACTCGGCGACAAAATCGAAGCGGCGAAAAGCGACTGGATAGACGGCTTCGCCGGCAGAAAGCTCGACGGCACGATGTGGGCGGTGAAAAAGGACGGCGGCGATTTCGACCAGTTCGCCGGCGCCACCATCACGCCGCGCGCCGTGGTCAAGGCGGTGAAGGAAGGTCTGGAAACGTTCGCCCGCCACCGCGCGGAAATCCTTGGAGAATCATCGTGAGCGTGCCGATGAAAACGCTGGTTCGGGACGGCATCTGGGACAACAACGTCGTGTTCGCGCAGATGCTGGCGCTGTGTCCGACGATGGCGGTGACCACCAGCGGCGCCAACGGACTCGGCATGGGTCTGGCCTCCACGGCGGTGCTGGTCGCCTCCAACGTGCTCGTCGCCCTCATTCGCGGCGTGGTCAGCGCGCAGGTGCGCATTCCGGTGTTCATCGTGCTCATCGCCAGCCTCGTCACCGTCGTCGACATGGCGCTCAACGCCTGGCTGCACGAGTTGTACAAGGTGTTGGGCCTGTTCATCGCGCTCATCGTGGTGAATTGCGCCATCCTCGGTCGCGCCGAGGCGTTCGCCTCGAAGAATTCGGTGCTCGCCTCGCTCGTCGACGGCCTCGCCATGGGCGTCGGCTTCACCGTTGCGCTGGTGGTCATCGGACTCATCCGCGAAGGTTTGGGCGCCGGCACCCTGTTCGCGCAAGCCTCGCAACTGTTGGGCGAAAACTTCGCCTTCCTCGAAACCCGCCTGCACGAGCGCGGCGGCGCGCTGTTGATGATTCTGCCGCCCGGCGCTTTCGCGGTGATGGGCTTCCTGCTCGCCGGCAAGCGCGTGCTCGACACCCGCCTCGAAGCGCGCGCCAAGGCGAAAGAATCTTCCGAAGCGCAGCCCGCTCCCGCGCAGGCTGGCTGAACCGGGTACATCGTCATGAAAGTCGGCGTCGCCTACTCCGAACCGCACAAGCAAGTCTGGCTCACCCTCGAAGTCCCCGACGACGCGACGGTGCAGGACGCCATCGAGCGTTCCGGCATCCTCAAACAATTCCCGCGCGTCGATTTGGAGACGCAGAAAGTGGGCATCTTCGGCAGAATCGTCAAACTCGACGCGCCGCTCAAACCCGGCGACCGGGTGGAAATCTACCGCCCCATCATCGCCGACCCGGAAACGGTGCCGAGGAAGGATAGGGTCGAGGAAACCGAGGAAGGCTAATACCCCAACCCGCCGTCATTCCCGCGAAAGCGGGAATCCAGAAGTCACCCAATCGGCGCGAAGCGCCGCAAATATTAATGGCGACCTGCGGTCGCATGGAACGCACTGGATTCCCGCTTTCGCGGGAATGACGATGGGTTTCATATTCCGTGTTGGTTGCGAGGATTTGTTTATCCGTTTAGAGTCTGCCGATACTTTGGGCATGGAGCGGGGTATGGACAGCACTGTCGTCGGGGCGATTACTACTGTCATCGGGAAATTGATTGATTTCCTCACGTCGTTCAACCAAACACGGAGAACACGCAAGCTTTTGAGGCCATATTATGATAAAGAATTGGTTAAAAAAATTGCAGTTTCAAAAAAAGTGTCTGAATCGTACCTTTGGGGCGTTTTAGATAAAATTGGTTTAGAGATTATAGAAAACCGTGAAGACAAGGCTCTTGTACTTCTTGAAGAATCGGCTGATAGATTTATAGAGTTCAAAACAAAGATTGATAATTTGCCAGAAAGTTACCAAAGAATAAGCAACTTAAGAAAGAAAGCATACTGGCGGCTGAACAATGGTAGCTTCGATAAGGTTGAAAAAATCTATTTGAAGGCAGTAAATCGTGTAACAGATGAATCAGAAAAGGCGGCAACTTTGGCATGTTTTGCTGAATTTGAGATGTTGCAACCTAATCCAGCCAGTTACCGCAAGGCAGCGAATAATTACGCTCAAGCTGCAGATTATGTCGCAGATTTAGATACCAAACAAACTCTAGAATATCGGTTCAACCAAGCAAAAACGCTTTACGAACTTGGAGACGAGTTCGGCGATAACGCCGCACTATTGAAAGCTGTCAAACAATACAAACAGCTATTGTCAAAAATAAATAGAACAGACGATTCAGAGTTGTGGGCGACGACCCAAAACAACCTCGGAACTGCCTTGCAGAGCTTGGGCGAGCGCGAATCCGACACGGCGCGGCTGGAAGAAGCAGTCACGGCCTACCGGGAAGCGTTGAAGGAATACACCCGCGAGCGCGTACCGCTGGATTGGGCGATGACCCAAAACAACCTCGGTACCGCCTTGAAGACCTTGGGCGAGCGCGAATCCGGCACGGCGCGGCTGGAAGAAGCGGCAAAAGCCTTTCGCAATGCGCTGGAAATCTTCAGAGACAATGCGCCGTACTACGAAGAAATAACCGCCAATAGCCTCGCCCGCGTCAAAGCCCTAATCGACGAGCGCAAGAAAACGCCTGCGCCATAGAACGCACCTTTGACACCGCGCGGGAATGACGTTCACCAACACTTGCGCCACGCGAACAGCCGCGTCGGCTGCCAGGCGAGATGACGGTAGAAATCGAGCGCCGGGGCGTTGTCGGCGTCGGCGAGCAACTGCACGCGCACCGCGCCACGCGAAATCGCCCAGTCGGCAAGAGCTTCGAGCAATTCGCGCCCTAGGCCGCGCGCGCGAAATTCCGGTTTGAGCACGACATCCTCAATCCACGCCGAAGGCGCGCCGCTGGCGGTGGAGACGACCAGTTGTGCGCTCGCCATGCCGACCGCCTCGCCTGCGCAGCGCGCCACCATGACGCAGGCGGCTTGCGGTCGCGCCAGCAGCAGTTCCAGCGCCCGCCGCTGTTTGTCGGCGTCGGGGTGAAAGTCCTGCTCGATGGAGAACAGAATGTCCAGCAAGCCGATGAGCGCCGGAATGTCGGCTTCGGTGGCCGGCTCGACGACGACGTGGGCGGCGGCTT
>JAISSY010000120.1 GCA_031272995.1 Azoarcus sp. | reverse complement strand
GCAGCACCAGCCCGGCGAGCGTGCGCTCCTGCGCGAAAGTGATGCCGCGCGAGCGCATGGCGACCAGCAGCGCCAGCGTGAAACTCACCACCAGATTGACCAGCCCGATGAGCAGCACCCCCGCTGCCGCCGTGGCCACCGTCGCCAGCGGCAGCAGAAAATCGTGCGCGGCGGCGGCGTAGCCGACGTAGGCGGCGGAAAAGGCGATGTGGCGGATGTCGAGCGGCAGGCCGAACAGCACGCCGAGCGCGGTGGCGCCGCCGAGCAGAAAGCCAAAGAAGAAATTGCCCGCCAGCGCGCCGAGGTTGTTTTCGACGTAGGCGGTGAAGCGCCCCATGCGCGCGTCGCCCAACAGCCGGCGCGGCAGACGCAGTTGCGCCAGCCGTTCGGGAATGCGGTTGTAGGCGGTGAGGTTGTCGTACCAGGCCGCAATCAGCCCGGAGAGGAACAGACACACCCCGGCGACGGCGGCGAAGAAGGGCGCGCCGCTCAAGGGGTCGGCGTCGGCGAGCAGCGCGTCCGCCTTGTCGGTGGCGATGAAGTGGCCGCCGGTCAAGTATTGAAAAGCGAACGACAACAGAATCGCCACCGGAATCGACAGGCCAAGATTGCCGACGATGGCGGCGAACTGGCTGCGCAGCGTGCGCACCACCACGTCGGCAAGCTCGTGCAGGTCGCGCGCCTTGCCGCGCGTCTCCTCGATGGAGGCGGCGATGGCGTTGGCGGTCATCGCCGGCTGCTTGGTCGCCACCGTGCCGCCAATGATATGGATGAAGACGAAACCGATGCCGTAATTGAGGCAGAAAGCCAGCGCCTCGGTGAGCGGCGCGAGATGTTGCTTGGCGATGACGATTTTGAACGCCGCCATCAGCGCGATGACCATGCCGCCGAGCGCCGCCGAACCCAACATGCCGAAATACTCGCGCCGCGTCGTGGTGATGTATTTTTCGCCGGTGTTGGCGGCGCTCTCGGTCATGCGCTTGGAAATCAGGCGGACGTTGATGCTCCAGTAGTCGGAGATTTGGTTCTTGCGGCATTCGGCGCGCACCAGACGTTTGAAGAAGGCCACCGCCTGCGGCAGCAGCGGCGACACCGCGCGCGAGGCGTGCAGTTCGCGCAGCAGGCCGAGCAATTTGTGGATGCGTTCGAGGTGTTGGTGCAGGCGCTCCAGCGTCAGCGTCAGCGTCAGGCTGGTGCCGCGCCGCGTCGCGCGGCGGCGCACGCGTTGCAGGACTTCGTTGCACTGGTCGAGCATCACGACGAGATGCGCCTCGCTCTCCAGCGGCAACGTCGGGTCGTTCCACCATTGCCGGAAGCCGTCGAGATATTCGACCACTTCGACGTTCTGGGCGAGGAAGGGCGATTCCACTTCCTCCAGTTGCGGGTCGACACGCACCAGTTCGGCGTCGAGTCCGATGGAGGAGACGTGGTACGACAACATGCGCAGGGCTTCGAGCATCTCCGACACCGCCACCGGCAGCGGCCCGCCGCCGAGCGGGGCGGGCGCGTCGCCGTCGTCCTCCAGCACCGCGCGCAGAAAATCCACCCACACCGCGTCGTCGACCGCGTCGACCCAAAGCTCGTCGTCGCGGCAATGAAAAATCACCGCCAGCAAATCCTTGAGATAACCGCCATCGACGACGTCGGGCAACACGCGCCGCGACAGCCGCCGCGTCATCTCGCTGAAAAACCCGCGCTGCGGCAACATGCCGGAAGTGACGTAGAGCGACACCTGCTTGCGCTCGACAAAGAGCCGCAACAACGCCGCGCGCAAAGCCGCCCGCGCCGCGGGGTGGCGCGGCAGTTCGCGGGCGATTCCGGTGAGCGCCGCCGTCGCCGCCGCCGTGTCGCGCGCGCGCCGGGGGCGCACCGCGTCGATCAGCGTCACCCATTCCGCCACCGGGTCTTGCTGCGCGTCGGCAGCCGCGATGCGCGTGAACAGATTTTCCCAACGCCCGCCGTCGGCGGGCGCGGAAATATGCTTTTTCAACCAGCGCAAGGGGTTCCAGCCGAAGGGCATCGCAAACGGTCTCCGTGGGATTCGGGAGTTAGTATGCCATGCCTCTAGGCGGCGGCGATGACGCCCGGCTTGGCGCCGATCACGTCTTGCCGCCGAAGTACCACGCCAGCGCCCCGGCGGCGGCGAGAAAAGTGAGCGCGTGGAGCAAAGCCCAAATCCTGAAACGGCGTCCGAGGCGGTTCGGATCCAAATCGGAAATCAGATAAAGGCGGTCTTTCGGTTTGCGCATGACGTGGGCTTCGGGCGCGGCCAGAATTTCGCGGTGCAACTCCATCGCCTGACGGCGGGCTTCGGCGCGCGCCGCTTCCCATTCCTCGAAGTCGATTTCGCCGTCGCGATTGGCGTCGAACCTGCGCAGCAGCGCGGGACGATCCTTTTTCCAGTGTTCGAGCAGATCCTTGATCTGGCGGGAAACGTCCATTTCCGCAGAGAGGCCGCCAAGGGTGGAGAATTCGCCGAGGGCGTAAATCCGGTCGCCCGGCGACAAAAACCATTGCTTGTAGAACAGGTTGTCGACGTGCCGGATCAGGTAGCGATGGGCGAGCACTTCGGCGCCTTCCGGGTCGACGGCGCAGCAAATGCCGCTGCCGTCGTCGATCAGGAAAGAGGCGTCGCTTTCACGCGAATCCGCCAGATTCAAGATGTTCTCGCCGCGCGAGCTGCGCATGCGATAGGTATTGATTCGGTACCACAACACCGGTTTGCCATCGAGGGGAGAAAGCAGGGGCGTGCCGTCGAGCGGCCGCCCCTTGCCGCACAGTTCGACGTAACCCTGCGCCGCCGACGCGATGCGCGATACGGGGGTGTCGAACAGGGTGCGCGAACGTTTCAGGGCGCGCCACCATCCAAACAAACCGAGAGCGAGAACGATCCACAACCCGTAAAACGCATCCCGTTCCGGCCCGTGCTCGTGGGCAATGCGCACGGCGATGTACAACACCGTAGCCTGAACGCCCAGCAGCGTGTAGTTGGGAAGCGCTCCGGTCAGAATGGAAGTGGCCAGCCTGAAGATCATCGCGATTCGAACAGACGCCCGACGTCGTGATCCGTCGTTTCGTTCTGGCCGAATTTCAGCAGCGGCTGCGCGTCGTAACCGAAGATGTGGGCGACGAAGACATCGGGGAACTGCTCGATGCGCACGTTGAACAGGTTCACCGAGTCGTTGTAGACCTCGCGCCGGTCGGCGATGGCGTTTTCCAGCCCGGAGATGCGGGTCTGCAACTGCATGAAATGCTCGTTGGCGCGCAGTTCGGGATAGCTTTCGGCGACGGCGAATATCTTTCCCAACCCGGCGCGCAGGGTGTTCTCGGCGGCGCCGATGGCGGGCACGTCATGTTCTTCCATCGCCTTGGCGACGCCGGCGCGCGCCTCGGTGATGCGGGCGAGGGTGTCCTGTTCGAACTGCTTGTATTGGCGGCAGACCTCGACCAGTTTGGGCAATTCGTCGTGGCGCTGTTTGAGCAGCACGTCGATGTTCGCCCATGCCTTGGATACGTCGTGTTTGAGGCGGACGAGTCCGTTGTAGATGGCGACGCCGTACAACGCCAAGATGACGATTACCGCGAGCAGCACGGCTGTGAAAACGCTCATGGGGCGCTCCTTTTGTGTCGGGCAGCAAGGTCTGCGGAAGTGACATTATGTGAATCGCCGTCCGCCGCCGCAGAGATTTCCGCGCCGCTTCGTGCGGTTTTTCTTG
>JAISSY010000091.1 GCA_031272995.1 Azoarcus sp. | reverse complement strand
ATGACGAAAGCGCCCTGGGCCCACCCCTTCCCATCCCGAACAGGACCGTGAAACGGGGCCGCGCCGATGATAGTGAGCACCTCGCTCGTGAAAGTAGGTCATCGTCAGGCTAATCTATGTGAAAACCCCCGGCATCGCACGATGGCCGGGGGTTTTTGTTTTCGGGGCGCGGAAGTAGCGTCAGTGCAAATCGCCCGCCGACGGCACCGGCAGCACCGCAATGCCTTCCTCGAGCAGCCTTTCGATGTCGTCTTTGGAAGCTTTGCCGCGAATCGAGCGCGCGTCGCTCTCTTCGTAGTGGATGCGGCGCGCTTCTTCCGGAAAGCGTTTGCCGACGTCCTCGGCCTCGTGCGCCAGATGGCGCAGCGTCACCGCCAATTGCGCCGCCAACGTTTGCAGCGTCACGGTCGGCTTCTTCAACGCAGGCGCGGCGATGTCGGGCGCCGGAACCGGCTCGATCTCCCGCGTGTGCAAGTGCGGCGCGCTCGGCAAGCGGCGCACGCCGTCCGTGTTGCAGATCGGACAGGAAACCAGCCCGCGCGCGTTCTGATTGTCGAAATCAGCGGCGGAGGCGAACCAGCCTTCGAAGCGGTGGCTGTTGGGGCAGCAGAGGTCGAGAACGATCACGTTGAAAACCCGTTGCAACGTTACGCTGACAACCAGCGTTTCTCCCACGCCGCCAACTCCGGGATGCTGTCGTGACCGGCGCGTTCCACTTCGGTCTGGAGCGCGTGATAAAGCTTGACGAGCGCGGGCGTCGACGCAGAAGGTAACACAGGCACGAGACGTATACACAATTTTCCTGCCGGATGTTTGCCGCGCGCCGGCAAGCCCGCGCCGGCGATGCTCTGTTCGCGCGCCTTCGCCGCGCCGGGCTTGATATCGAGATAACGTTCCCCGCCCGGAGACGGAACCACCACGGTACCGCCGCCAAGCAGCGTGAAGGCGCTCACCGGTCGCTCCAGCACGAGGTCGTTGCCATGCAGCGTGTAGAGCGGATGCGGTTTCAGCTTGACGCGTAGGTGCAGGTCGCCGGGGCGTCCCTTCGCCGATTCCGCCGGATGTCCTTCGCCTTCGAGGCGCAATTCGTCGCCCGGTCGCAAACCGGCGGGAATCGACACCGCCAACATGCGGCGACTGATTTGCTTGCCGCTGCCGTCGCAATTCGGGCAGCGCGCGCGGCGCGTATAACCGCGCCCGTCGCAATCGTCGCAACGGAACAACTCGCGTCCGATGCGCACCTTGCCGCTGCCGTGGCAATGCGGACACAACTGGCTGCTGGTCGATTCGATGTAGCCTTCGCCGTTGCACACCGAACATTCGGCGCTGGTTTCGAGCCCCACCTCCACTTCACCGCCGAGGCAGATTCGTTCGATGTCGAGTTCGATGTCCTGATGGCGATCCTCGCCGCGCCCGCCCGACTTGCGGCTCACGCTGGCGACGTGCGCCCCGGCGAGTTCGAGCAGATGATCGCAGGCGGCGTTCAACCGGGCGAAAAATTCTCCCGCCTCCGGCGCGGGATTGCGGTCGGGATGCCAGAGCATCGCCAGATGGCGAAATGCTTTTTTGATGGCTTCGGGAGTGGCTTCGGCGCCCACTCCCAACAGTTTTCGGGCTTCACTCGTCTTCAAGGGTTTTCTCGTTCCAAGGCGCGCACCGCTACGACAGTCTCGCCCCTTCTGTGCGACAATCCGCCGCCTGCCCGGATGGTGGAATTGGTATACACAGCAGACTTAAAATCTGCCGCCGCATGGCTTACGGGTTCAAATCCCGTTCCGGGCACCATGACGCGCGCAATGATACCGCGAATCCTTGCCGCCTCCTACCGTGCATATTTAACGGATTCGCCGACGGTCGCGCGGTCAGGTCGTTGCGAAGACGTATTGGTCGCAAACGTGGCGCGCGAGCGGAAAAGCGCTCGTCCACGCGGGTGAAACCGCGCCGAGCACATGCGTGTCGCGCTCGCCGCGCTCGATGGTGAAATCCTTGAGCAGCCGCCCCGCGTCAAGTTCGAACAGGCGCGGATGCAGCCCCACCTTCGCGGCGGGCAGCAAATGGCGCGCTTGCAGCCCCGGCAACAAGGCGCGCGCCGCTTGCAGAAACTTGCCCTTGAAGTAACGCCGTCCCTCTTGCCACGCCTGTTCGCGGAAACCGTCGCTGTCGTGGACGACCATGTGCGCGAGTTGGCCGAGCATCCGAGGCAGTTCCGCCCACGAAACGCCAGCGAAACCGCGATAATTTTCCCGCCCGAACGCGGGGGCGGCGGTGGGGCCGAGGTAAATCGTGCCGTCGGTCGCCGTCGTGGTGTGAACGCCAAGGTAGAGGATGCGCAAATCGGGCACCGGGTAAATCAGATGATTCAAGCGGATGCCGGACGCCGGGTCGAGCTTCCAGTACAAGCCTTTGAAGGGCAGCAGCGCATAACGCTTCCCCGCTCCGAACAAATGCGCGATGCGGTCGCAATGCAAACCGGCGGCATTGACGAGGTGGCCGAAGTCGATGGTCTCGCCGTCGCGCAGAATCGCCTGTCGGCGCGCCGGGTTCGCGGCGACGACTTCCGCGCCATAACGCAGAACGACGCCCTGCGCGACCAACTCGGCGGCGAGCGCCCGCAACACCTCGGCGGGACTGCCCACGGCGGTATCCGGCACCCACAGCGCCGCGCCGGTGGCCGAGCGCGTCTGCGGCTCCAGTTCGCGTAGCGCCGCTTCGTCGACTTTTTCCACCCGCACCCCGTTCTCGACCGCCCGCGCCGCGATGGTCTCCATCTCCGCCGCAAAGCGCGGCGCCGTAGGCACGAGCAACTTGCCGCAACGGTTAAGCCGCAATCCGTGCTCGTCGTGAAATTGCGCCATCTCCAGCGCCCCTTGCCGACACAGGCGCGCCTTGAGCGAGCCGGGTGCGTAATACAGCCCGCTATGCAGCACGCCGCTGTTGCGTCCGCTCGAATGCAAACCGGGCTGGCGCTCCTTTTCGAGCACCACGACCGAGGCCGCCGGCTCGCGCCGTTTCAACTCGCGCGCGATGGCAAGCCCGACGATGCCGGCGCCGATGATGAGGAAGTCAGCCATAACTCGATGGTGAGGGTTGCCCCAAGCTGAAAATGAAAAATTATTCCTGCGCAACTTGTATCAGCTTAAAGGTTTTTCAGCTTTCAATATCCGCCGCCGGAGCATTTTCATATAGCCGTCATGGTCATATTGGTAGGCAGTTTTCTTGGTTGGGAATGGAGGTTTCCGCTTTTATGGTTCGCGTTCGGAATCCTTGTCTACTCTGGAGTTTTCCATGCGAAACACGTCCCGCTTCGAGTGGCTGCGGCGGATGGCGCTGTTTGCCGTTGCCGTTGCGACGCCGTTCTTCATGTTCTCTGCGCGTGCGGCGCAGTGGCCTGAACGCGAAATTCACCTCGTCGTGCCTTGGTCTGTGGGTGGGCCTTCCGACACCTTTGCCCGCATCGTTGCGCAGGAACTGAGCAAAACGTTGGGTCAGACGGTGGTGGTGGAGAACAAGGCCGGCGCAACCGGAACTATCGGTGTGCGTCATGTGGCGAGAGCCAAACCCGACGGTTACACCTTGCTGTTTGGCAATACCGTGTCGCTCATTGGTTCGGTGGTTTTCTCCGCCGAGCCACCGCAGTTTGACCCGGTCAGGGATTTTGTGCCTGTCGGTCTGGTGGTGGAAACGTCCTACATTTTGTCCGCGCATCCTTCTGCCGGAGTGAAAAACTGGCAGGAATTTTTCAAACGGATCACCGACGCCAATCAACCGCCGCTCGCGGTCGGTTCTACCGGAAATGGCGCCACCAGCGACATTTTCTACGACTGGCTCATCGACCGATACAAGGTGCGGCTCACCAAAATTGCTTTCAAAGGTACCGGGCCGTTGGTGAGCGATCTGATTGCCGGACATTTGCCCGTCGGCTCCGCCGGTTTGTCGCTGGGGTCGCAGTATTACCGGGAAGGGAAGATCTTTCCCCTCGCCATCGTGGGTTCTGCGCGGCTGCCGGAGTTGCCGGACGTGCCTAGCGCGCGGGAACTGGGGTTGAATGCGCCGGATTTGACCGTGTGGGACGGTGTTTTCGCTCCGTCCGGAACGCCAGCCGACGTACTTGCGCGTCTTTCTTCCGCGCTCAAGCAAGCGACGGAGAGCGCAACTTTTCGTGACGTCGCGCGCAAAAACGGCAGCAGCGCCGTATTTCAGGGCGAATCAGAAGCGGCGCGGCGTCTGCAGAAAGACCTTGCGGAACGGCGGCAGTTCAAAAACGACTTGCAAGGCAAATCCACAAATTGACCCCATGCGGTACAGGAAAACTCCCATGAATCTTTCTCGCATTTACCGTCGTTCTACCCTGCTCGCCATATTTTCGGCTCTCTGCCTGCCAGTGGCGCTTGCCCTTTCTTCCGCCGCGCAGGCGGGAACTTGGCCGGAACGCGAAATCCACATCGTCGTACCGTGGCCGGCAGGCGGCGAATCGGACATCTTCGCGCGCGCGTTGGCGCAGGATTTGAACGTGCGGCTCAAACAGCCGGTCATCATCGAAAACAAGGCGGGCGCGGGCGGCGCCATCGGCATTCGACACGTGGCAAACGCCAAGCCGGATGGCTATACC
Organism: Azoarcus sp.; assembly: GCA_031272995.1. Classification (GTDB taxonomy): domain Bacteria; phylum Pseudomonadota; class Gammaproteobacteria; order Burkholderiales; family Rhodocyclaceae; genus WRNU01. The sequence goes on along the minus strand of JAISSY010000091.1, from coordinate 9,229 downwards.
TTCCTGTTCGGCAACACCACGTCGATGGTGGGCAACGTCGTATTGGCGACGGAGCCGGTGAAGTTCGACCCGGTCAAGGATTTCACGCCGATTGCCATCGTGGTGGATACGAGTTACGTGCTGTGGGCGCATCCGTCGCTCGGCGTCAAAACCTTTGACGAACTGCTGGCGCGCGCCCGCGACAAATCGAAACCGCCGCTGGCGTTCGGCACCACCGCCAGCGGCGCGGTGTCCGAGTTGTCGGTCGAACAATTGGGGCGCGTCTACAAACTCGATTTGCTCAAGGTGCCGTACAAGGGTACGGCACCGCAGGTCGGAGATTTGCTCGCCGGCCATACCCAGTTCGGCACGGCGACGCTGGCGGTGACCATCGGCGCTTACAAGGAGGGTCGGCTCGTGCCGCTGCTGGTGATTGGCAACGAACGTTTGCCTGAACTACCCAATATCCCGACGCGCAAGGAAATCGGCATTACCGACCCCGACCTCACGGTGTGGAACGGCCTGTTCGCGCCCGCCGGCACGCCGAAGGAAATCGTCGACACGCTTACTCGCGCGGTGGGCGAAGCGGTCAAGAGCAAGGTGTTCAGGGACATTGCCGACGGCAACGGCAACCTTGCCATCTTCCAACCCGGCGCGCAGGCGGCGGCGCGCGTCGAGCGCGACCTCGAATCGCGTCGGCGCTACAAGGAACAGGTGGAAAGCGGCAAATGAGCCTCAACGCCCGCCCGCTGCGGGCGCGGGGTGATGCTGGTAGACCTCGGAGGAGCCGTCGCGGTGGATGAGCAGCGTGTCGTAAGCCTCCGGCTGCTCGCTTTCCATGCCCGGCGAGCCTTGCGGCATACCGGGAGCGGCGAGTCCGACGACGTCGGCGCGGGCGGTTTGCGGGTTGGCCTGCTCGGCGAGCAGACGTTCGATGTCGGCGAGCGGGACGTGACCCTCGACCAGAATGCCGCCGATTTTGGCGGTATGGCAGGAGGCGAATTCGTCGCGAATGCCGAGCGCGTTGCGCGTGGCGTAGAGGTCGGCGGCTTCGTTGACTTCGACCTTGTAGCCGGCGGCGTTCAGGTGCTCCGCCCATTTGTTGCAGCAGGTGCAGCCGGCGTTCTTGTACATGACGACGGTGGGGCGCTCGACGCGTTCCGCCGTGCAAGCCGCCAGCGGCACGGCCAGCAGCAGAAGGCAGGTGAGGTGAAACGGCTTGCGGCTGGCGGTGCTCATGGCGGAATCCTCATTTTCCGGTGAAGTTCGGCGCCCGTTTGGCGTGAAAGGCGTCGATGCCTTCGACGAAATCCTGCGATGCGTTGATGTCGTCCAGAATGCGCGCGCGGGCGATGCCGGCGGCTTCGGTCGGGCCTTTCGGAATCGTCTGCCCGACGAAATCTTTCAACAACGCGAGCACTCTGGGTGCATTGACGGCAATTTTACGTGCCAGTTCCCGTGCCGCTTCGAGTTGCTGTCCGACCGGGACGATTTTGTTGACGAGGCCGATTTCGTAAGCGCGTTTGGCGTCGATGGCTTCGCCGGTGAGCAGCAGTTCCATCGCCACCTTGTGCGGGATACGCGCCGCCAGCGACGCCACCAGTCCGCCCGCGAAGCCGACTTTCGCCTCCGGGTAGGAGAATTTGGCGTTCTCGGCGGCGACGGCGAGGTCTGCCATCTGCAAAAAGACGATGCCGCCGCCGATTACCAGTCCGGCGACCGCCGCGATTATTGGCTTCGTCACCGGCACACCGACGCCCGGAATGGCGCGGAACAGGTCGTGCGGAATGTCCTTCAGGTTGGCTCCGGCGGTGAACGCCTTGTCGCCCGCGCCGGTGAGAATCGCCACGCGGTCGCTGCCCGCCTCGAAGCGCTGCCAAGCGGTGTGCAACTGGTCGACGACCTCGTGCGTGAAAGTGTTGTATTTCTCCGGGCGATTGATGGTGATTTCGGCAATGCCGTCGCGGGATTCATAGGTGACTTCGGACATGGAATTTCCTTGCGGTTAGTGGAGCGCGCAAAAACAGGGCGCGGGTTGGGAAGTGGCGGCGGGCGCGAGCGCGGCTTCGCGCAGCGCACGCGCCTCGATGCGGGCGGCTTCCGCCTCGCGGCGGCAACGGGCGAGTTCGGCGGCGGAGAGACGTTCCGGGTTGGCGTAGTCGAGCTTCCATTGCGGCGGCTCGTCCCACGTTTGCGGCGATTGCCAGACGGTGCGCGGCGCGCGCGCTTCCTCCAGCAAGCGCAGCGCCAATTCCAGCGTCGCTGCCTGCGAATTGGCGTCTTGCGGTTTGCCAGCGGCATTGCCAAGCGGGAAGTCGGAAAACAGAAAACGCGGCGCGCCGCAGTGTTCCACCACGTCGCGCGCGCAACCCATCACGACCGTGGCGATGCCGTTGGCTTCGAGATGACGCGCCGCCAGCGTCAGGCATTGATGGCAAACAGGGCAGTTGGGCACGAGAATCGCCGCTTCGACCCCGTCCTCGCGACAGCGCGCCAGCAAATCCGGCGCGTCGACCGTCGTCGTGTGGCGTTGGCTGCGATTGGTCGGAAAGCCGAAAAATCGCGGCGCGAGCACGAAACGCCCTTCCGCCGCCCGTCGCCGCATGAGCGGCAGCGGAAACCATGCGCCGCTGTCGACCATCGTCGTGTGCTGGCGGTCGATGGCGACGTGGGCGATGCGCAGGTCGTGGTCGCGCGCGCTGTCGCCCGCATACAAGGTGAAAAACTTGGCCGCCGCGTTGTACGGCGCTCCCGGCCCCTGATCGCCATTGTCGGGCTGAAACGGCGCCGCGGTGGTGACGAGCGCGAGGCGCGTTTGCGCCAACGGCTTGACGAGCGCCGCGAACGGCACGTCGTCATGGCGCGCCCACTCGTAAGGCTTGTCGTAACCGAGCGCCAGATACCAAGCGCGGGTGCGAGCGATGTAGGGGATAGGGTCGCCGGGACTCATTTCGCGTTCAGTCGAATTTGATCTTCGCCGTTTTTTTCGGGAAACGAATGGATTTCATCGGGATGCGGTCGACGCATGGCATCCACGTCAGACAATGGCCACAGGAGTGATAACCCCACGGGAGAAAATGCTCGGCCACGGTGTCGCGGCCGTGCACTACGCACTTCTGGTTGTCGCGCGCGGTGGGGCCGATGGCCTGTACCGGACAACGCGGGATGCACACCCCGCATCTGCCTTCGGACGGGTAGGGGCAGTATTCGTAAATGTCGCGGTACGGGCGCGGCGTCGGCGGCAATTCGAGATCGACGACGACGCTGCCGATTCGGCCCGAACAGCCCTTTTCGGTAATCAATGCGCCGTGGATGCCGAAGGTGCCCAACCCGGCGATGAACGCGGCGTGGCGCTCCGACCACATCGGGCGCATTTTTTCGGCGCGATAGTCCTCCGCGTTGCCGGGCGCGATGGCGCGTCCACCGTGGCGTTCCACCAGACGCGACAGCGCGCGCCGCGTGACGTTGTTGAACACTTCGCCGTTGCGTCGTCCGGAAACCCATTCCAGCGACGGGAAAAAGGATTTCTTCGGATAAGTGCGCCGGATGGCGGCGGTGTAGGGCAGGAAATAAACGATTACCGACTTCGCCCCCGGCAGCCATTCGTCGGGAGAACGGTGAATGGGGCCAATCGCCTGCGGGTGCTTGAGCGCGTCCCAGAGCGGATCGGAAGCGGACGCGATGCCCACGAGCGGCGCATCCCATATCGTCATGTGATCGCCTTCCGGCAAAGCGTTGCGCGGGTCGTTGCGCACGATGCCGACGAGAAACGCCGTCAAGGCCGATACGTCCAGCGTCGCCGCATTCATGGCGCTTGCCAGCCGCTGGTCGAGCGCGCGAAATCGAAGGCGTTCCACACCCACAGCCTGTCCCATACGCCATCGACCAGTCGCCGCGCTGCCGCCGCTGGCGTCTCGCCTTCGGCAAGGCACGTCGCATCCGGCTCCGGGAACAATTCGTCCTCGATGAAGTAATACACCTCGTCGCGTACCGGTGCGCCCGCATCCCGTAGCGAAGCTTTGCGGTCGGACTTTCGCACCGCCAGAGCTTTGCGTGGATTGGGTCGATACCCTTCGATGTTGGCTTCGACCAGATATTCCGTTATCGCCGCCACGACCGAGGCACGATGCAGCGTCGTCGGCGGAGCGGCCAAAGCGGGTGTGGCGTGGGCTGGAGCGGTTGCGGTATTCATTACCGACCTCAGTCGACTCGCGCGCCGGAGTCGCGGACTGCCTTGCCCCATTTGGCGCGTTCGTCTTGCAGGAATTTCGTTTGCTGCTCAGGGGTTTGCGTCCCCTGCAGCACAAGGCCGATGTTTTCGAGTTGCTTTACGGCGGCGGACTTGCGCGCACTGTCGGCTTCTTTCGCCAAGCGAGCGACGATGGAATCCGGTGTGGCGACAGGGGCGAACAATCCCCACCATGCCGTCGTCTCGACATTGACGCCCGACGCGCCGAACGTCGGCGTTTGCGGCAGCAGCGGCGAGGGGATAGCGGAACTGATGGCGATGACTTTCAGTTTGCCGGCGCGAATGTGCGCCAGCACCGATTGCAGAGGGTCGAACATCAGTTCGATGTGTCCGCCGATCAAATCTTGCAAGGCGGGAGCGCTGCCTTTGTAAGGAACATGGGTCAGGGCGATGCCGCTTGCCGACTTGAACAGTTCGCCGGTCAAATGTCCGGGCGTGCCGTTGCCTGCCGAGCCGAAGCGCAATTCCCGCTTTTTGGCGAGCGTGGCCAATTCGGCGACCGTGTTGGCGGGTACCGACGGATGCGCGACCAACGCCACCGGCGCGGCTGCAAGGATGGCGACAGGACGAAAATCCTTTGCCGGGTCGTAGGCGAGTTTGGGATAGAGCGCCTCGTTGATCGCTTGTGTGCCGACGGTGCCGAGCAGGAGCGTGTAGCCGTCGGCGGTGGATTTGGCGACTTCCGTCGCGCCGATGCTGCCTCCGGCGCCGCCGCGATTTTCGATGATGACCGGGTTGTGCAGCGATTCGCCCAAGGCTTCGGCGTAGGGTCGCGCCACGATGTCCGTGGGGCCGCCGGCCGGGAAAGGCACGACGATTTTGACTGGACGGTTCGGATAATCGGCAGCGCTCGCGCCGGAGAATCCGCACGTCAGCGCGGTGAGCACGATTGCGGCGAACAGGATTTTCTTCATGGTGGAATGTCTCCTTCGGAAATGGGGCATGGAATAGCGCGAGCGCACCCTCACGCCTCCCGAAACGCTTCTTCCCGCGTCTTGCGTGCTGTGGGGGAGGCGAGCAGGAGGATGAGCGCCAGCGCGAGCGCGAGCAGGGTGGCGCTGATCGGGCGGGTGAAGAAAACGGTGGCGTCGCCGCGCGCCAGCAGCATGGCGCGGCGCAGGTTTTCTTCCATCATCGGGCCGAGCACGAAGCCGAGCAGGAGCGGCGCCGGTTCGCAGCCGAGTTTGTTGAACAGGTAGCCGGCGAGACCGAAAACCAGCGCGAGGCCGACGTCGAAGGCGCTGTTGTTGATGCTGTAGATGCCGACGCAGCAGAACACGAGGATGATCGGGTAGAGCAGGCGGTACGGCACTTGCAGCAGACGCACCCAGATGCCGATCAGCGGCATGTTGAGCAGGATGAGAAAGACGTTGCCGATCCACATGCTGACGATTAGCCCCCAGAAAAGCGTCGGGCGTTCGCTCATGATTTGCGGGCCGGGGACGATGCCGTGAATCATCATCGCGCCCACCATCAGCGCCATCACCGCGTTGGAGGGCAGTCCCATCACCAGCAGCGGAATGAAGGAAGTCTGCGCGCCGGCGTTGTTGGCCGCTTCCGGGCCGGCGACGCCTTCGATTGCGCCCTTGCCGAACCGGGACGGGTCGGCGGCCAGCCGCTTTTCCAGCGTGTAGGAGGTGAAGGACGAGAGCACCGCGCCGCCGCCGGGCAGAATGCCAAGCACGGAGCCGAGCAGCGTGCCGCGCAGCGCCGGTTTGGCGGCGGCTTTCAGGTCGTGCCGGGTGGGTAGCAGCGAACCGATTTTTTGCTTGAACACCTCGCGTTTGTCGCTGTGTTCGAGATTGACGATGATTTCCGCGATACCGAACAGGCCCATCGACAGCACCACGAAACTGATGCCGTCGGCGAGTTCGGGAATGCCGAAGGTGAAGCGCTCCTCGCCCGAACTCACGTCGGTGCCGACCGAGCCGAGCACCAGACCGAGCGCCACCATCGCCAGCGCCTTGAAAAAGTCGCCCTGCGCCAGCACCACGGCGGCGACCAGCCCCAACAGCATCAGGGAGAAGTATTCGGCGGGGCCGAACTTGAGCGCGAATTCGGCCAGAGGCGATGCGGCGGCGGCGATAATCATCGTCGCCACCGTGCCGGCGAAGAAGGAGCCGAGCGCGGCCACGCCGAGCGCGACGCCGGCGCGTCCCTGCCGCGCCATGGCGTAGCCGTCGAGGCAGGTGACCACCGAGGACGATTCGCCCGGCAGGTTGACGAGAATCGCCGTGGTCGAGCCGCCGTACTGCGCGCCGTAATAGATGCCCGCCAGCATGATGAGGGCGGAGAGCGGCGGCAGCCCGTAGGTGATAGGCAACAGCATGGCGATGGTCGCCACCGGGCCCAGTCCGGGCAGGACGCCAATCAAGGTGCCGAGCAGCGCGCCGAGAAAGCAGTAGCCGAGATTGGCCAGCGTCAGGACGGCGTCGAAACCGATGCCGAGGTTGCCGAACAGTTCCATACGTTCAGGTGGGCAACACCGGCAGCGGCAGTCCCAACCCCCATACGAACACGCCGACGCCGAAGACGGCAAGCCCGGCGCCGAGCGGCAACAGTTCGCGCCAACTCGCTTCGTGGTGCGCCGCGCCGCTGATGACGACCAGCGCCAGAATCGCACCAAGCAAACCGACGCTGCCGAGCAAGCCGGCGAAAGCGAGCACGCCGACGCCGACGAGCGCGGCGGGCAGCACTATCTTCCTGACCGCTTCGCGGTCGACGATGCGTCGCAACGTTCGCAACAATCTGGCGGGCGAAAAGTCACCGATGTTTTGACCCTGACGCAGATGCTTGAGCATCGTGCGCGTCGCCACCGTCACACCGAAGACGACCAGCAACACGCCGAGGAAAAGCGGAAAGTAACCTGCGCCCATGCGCATGGCGGTGCCGAGCGGATGTTGCGACGCGGCGGCGATGGTCACCGCGCCGACGACGCAGAACAGTACGCCGGAAAGGAAATCCTGCAACTTGGGAAGGAATAGCGGATTCATGAGCGTTCTCCCGTTCGGTTGTGGACGACCTCAATCAGCTTCGTCTTCGCGCCGCTGCGCGGCAGGCTGCCGAAAGGCAGCACGGTCACGGCGGGGCGGAAGGTCAAAAGTTCGCGGATGCGTTGCGCCAGCGCCGTGGCCAGCGCCGGCCATTGCGCTTGCGGCGTGTCGGCGGCGGCTTCGACCGCCAGTTGCAGCGGCGGGGTGACGCGCGGCGGCGGCGCGTCGAGCCGGATGCGCAACTCGCCCGACAATTCGGGCTGGAATTGATGCACGACTATCTGGATTGCCGCCGGATAGACCTTGACGCCCTTGATGGCCAGCATGTCGTCGGAGCGCCCGACGATTTCCATGCGCACGCCGAAATGGCCGCAGCCGGGGCATTCGCCGACCGACAGGCGCAGGATGTCGCCGATGGCGTTGCGGAAAGCGGGCGCGGCTTCGTATTCCAGTCCGGTGTGAATGGCTTCGCCGACCGCGCCGTCGCGGATTTCCAGCGGCTGGCGGGTTTCCGGGTCGACGAGGTCGTAGCGGAAGCAGTAGTCCTCGGCCATGTAGTGCATTCCGTGCGAGTCGGGCGCGTCGCACGTGATGGTGCCGTTGTGCCAGCCGCCGCCGGTGGCGTCGAACACCTGCGCGCCGAAATGCTCGCGCACCCGCGCCCGGAACGCCGGCTGACTCGCTCCCGGCTCGCCGCAGCAGAAAATGGCATGAATGCCGAGCGCGCCGACGGGTTTGCCGATTTCGTCGCCGGCGCGTTCGATTAGTTGGTTGACCATCGACGGCGTGGCGAACAGGAAGCGCGGCTTGGTCAATTCGATGTAGCGCAGAATCTTCGGCACGCCGCCTTCGGCGCCGACGCAGACCGGGCGTGCGCCGTAGGCTTCCAGCGCCTGCGCGTAGGTGATGCCGGCCAGCCACAGCGACAGGCCGAAAGCGTGGAAAGTGGTGTCGCCGGGGCGGATGCCCATGACCGCGAACATGCGTCCAAACACTTCGTAGGTAATCGCCAAATCCCTGCGGCTGAAGACGTAGAAGGTCGGCGTGCCGGTAGTGCCGGAAGTGGCGGCGAGGTGGACGGCGTTCTCCGGCGCGGTGGTCAGGTGCAGGCCGAGCGGATGGCCGTAGCGTTTGAGCGATTCGTCCTGCGATTCGCGGTGGCGCGCTTTGTCGATGAACGCGGGCAGGCGGCGGAAATCGTCGAGGCTGCGAACGTCGTCTGGCGAGGTCACGCCGGCTTCGAGAAAACGCTGGCGGTAATAGTCCTCGTTCGTCCACACGTAGCGGATTTGTTTCTGCAGTTTCCTCCAGCGCAGGGCGTCGAGCGCCGCCAGATATTCCGCCGGGTCGCGGGTGTCGATGTCGAGATAGCGCAGCGGAGAGGTCGCCGCCGCCGGGGCGACGGCGTGCAGAAGCGAGGTTTGCGGCATGGTGCGAGCGTCGGATTGGAGAGTAATCAGCCATTCATGATGAAATTTTTAGCCGTTCTCCTGAAATAGAAATAAGCGAAATACTTATCAGGAGGTCGGACAGTTGCTTATGCTCACGGCGGTGATTTGCTTATCCTTTTTTCCGCTAACCATGGTGTCGTGTGCACGATGTCCGGCGCGGCAGCGCGCGCTCTGATACCATTTACGTATTGCGACCACACGAGAGGCGCGTTTTTCGCGCGAGCGGCGATGAGCTATTTCGACCGGTTCAGAAAAATGGTGACCGGCCTTTTCCCGGCGCAGGCCAGCAAAAAAAGCGGCGGCGACGCGCCGGTCGAGGGCGTCGTCAGCGGCTTGCCCAACATTCACGTGCTCGCCACCGGCGGCACCATCGCGGGGCGGCAACTCGGCGTCGGCACGCGCTATCAGGCCGGAGAACTGAGCGTCGAGGCGCTGCTTGGCGCCGTGCCCGCCGTGCGCAGCATGGCCAACGTCAGCAGCGAGCAGGTGGCGAACATCGGCTCGCAGGACATGGACGAGGACATCTGGCTCAAGCTCGCGCGCCGCATCAACGAATT
>JAISSY010000171.1 GCA_031272995.1 Azoarcus sp. | reverse complement strand
GGGCCAAGAGCGTTCAGCAAGTTCAACGATTTGATCGTCGCGCTGTCGGGTTCGACCAAGAACACGCGCGCTCAGCAGCTTGCCGAAATCGGCAACTCCGGCTTGTTGTCGATTACCTACGCCGCCGCCACCCGTCCGCCGGTCAAAAAGCAGACGTACTGAAATGTCCGGCGGCGTGGCGCGAGCGGATCGCATCGTTTTCCTGTTGTTATTGTGCGTGGGGCTTTCGCTTGCGGAAGCGCGCGCCGCCGCGCCGGAGGACGTGTTGCGGCAGGCCATCGTCGCGCGCTTGCTCGCTGGCGACGAGGCGGCGCTGTTCGAGGAAAGGGCGCTGACCGCGAACGAGGTCGTGACGACGGCCGGTCGTCGCCTCGACCCCGGTTTGGTGCGCGCGACGAGAAAGGTCTATGGCAGGGATTTCTTTCTCGCCGCACCCAAAGATGAAGCGCCCGGCGCGGTCAGAATCGCGATGTGGGTTTTCGTCTACGGCAGCGACGCGATGGCGCGCAAAAAAGCGAACAACGTGCGGGGGCGATACTTCAGGCACACGAAAATCCTCACGCCTTTTTCGCTGCTGGCGGTCGATAACGCGGTCGTCGTCGTCTTCACGGAAAGCGCCGGCAGCGCCGCGACCGTCGATTTCGTGACTACGGCGCCGACCCTGTTCCAACGCTGAGGACGGCGAGTTCGGCGCGCGGCGCTCATGTAGAATGCGCGCTTCTCCGCCTCCGCCCGGTTCGTCATGGAATTTCTCGCCCAATTCGTCGACATCGTGTTGCATCTGGACGTGCACTTGCAGGAATGGGTGCAACTGTACGACGTGTGGATTTACGCCATATTGTTCTTCGTCATCTTCGCCGAAACCGGGTTCGTGGTGACGCCGTTCTTGCCCGGCGATTCGCTGCTGTTCGTCGCCGGGGCGCTGGCGGCTCTAGGGACGGCGGAAGCCGAGGGCGGTATGCATATTGGCTGGCTGCTGACGGCGGTGTCGTCGGCGGCGCTGCTCGGCAACATGGTCAATTACCAGATTGGCCGCTTTCTGGGGCCGAAGGTGTTTCAGTGGGAAAACTCGCGCTTCTTCAACAAGGACGCGCTGCTCAAGACGCAGGCTTTCTACGAGCGCCACGGCGGCAAGACGCTGGTGATTTCGCGCTTTCTGCCGATTTTCCGCACCTTTGCGCCGTTCGTGGCCGGCATCGGACAGATGCGCTACGTGCGCTTCTTTATGTTCAACCTCGCGGGCGGATTGGGCTGGTGCTTTTCGCTGACGCTGGCGGGGTACTGGTTCGGCAATCTGCCTTGGGTGCGGAAAAACCTGTCGTTGCTGGTGGTCGGCATCGTCGCCGTGTCGCTGTTGCCGATGTTGATTGCGTATCTGACCCGCGACAAGTCCGCCGCTAAGTGAACGTTTTGCGGCGAAGCGTTCAGCGCCGCCGGTATTCGACGAAATCGAAAGCGTGGTCGTCGTCGGCGCCGGCGGGGTGGGATTCGCGCGCCGTCTCTTTGAAAACGGTTCTGTCGACGGCGGGGAAGCGGGCGTCGCCTTCGACCTCGGCGGCGACTTCGGTCAGCAGCAACGCGTCGGCGCGCGGCAGCAGGGCGCGGTAGATTTCCGCGCCGCCGATGACGAATACGCGCGCCGTCCCGTCGACCGCAGCCAAGGCTTCGTCGGCGCTGGCAAAGACCTCGGCTCCGGGCGCGGCGTAATCCGTTTGGCGCGTCAGCACCAGATTGCGGCGACCGGGCAGCGGGCGACCGAGCGATTCCCACGTTTTGCGTCCCATCAGCACCGGGTTGCCGAGAGTGACGCGCTTGAAATGCGCCAGATCGGATTTCAGCCGCCAAGGCAGGGCGTTCTCGCGGCCAATCACGCCGTTGCGGGCGACGGCGGCGATGAGGACGAGTTCGGGCGCGCTCATACCGCCACCGGCGCTTTGATGTGCGGATGCGGGTCGTAGCCGGAGAGGACGAAATCCTCGAAACGGAAGGAGAAAATATCCTTCACCTCCGGGTTGAGCGTCATCGTCGGCAAGGGGCGCGGCGCACGCGACAACTGCTCGCGCGCCTGTTCGAGATGGTTGAGGTAAAGGTGGCAGTCGCCGCCCGTCCACACGAAATCGCCGGGTTGCAGGCCGCACACCTGCGCCATCATCAGGGTGAGCAGGGCGTAGGAGGCGATGTTGAACGGCACGCCGAGGAAGATGTCGCAACTGCGCTGATAGAGCTGGCACGACAAGCGCCCGCCGCCGACGTAGAACTGGAACAGCAAGTGGCAGGGCGGCAACGCCATGCGCGCGATGTCGCTCGGGTTCCACGCCGTGACGACGTGGCGGCGCGAATCGGGGTTGTTCTTGAGTCCGTCGACGAGGAGCGCAATCTGGTCGATGCTGCGACCGTCGGGCGCGTCCCACCGTCGCCACTGTTTGCCGTAGACCGGGCCGAGTTCGCCGTTGGCGTCGGCCCATTCGTCCCAGATCGACACGCCGTTATCCTTGAGGTAGCGGATGTTGGTGTCGCCTTGCAGGAACCATAGCAATTCGTGGATGATCGAGCGGGTGTGGAGTTTCTTCGTGGTGAGCAACGGGAACCCGTCGCGCAGCGGAAAGCGCATCTGCCAGCCGAAAACCGACAGCGTGCCGGTTCCGGTGCGGTCGGTTTTCTTGTCGCCGTGTTCGAGGACATGGCGCATCAGGTCGAGATACTGTTTCACGTCGACTCCCGGTTAGACTCCTGAATTCTATCGGGGCGGCGGATTTTCGTGTGATGTGGAGTTGAGATGACGGCAACGGACATGAATGAGTCTGGCGAACAAACGCTCGCCGAGGAGACGAGCCAGAATGCGGGCGTGGCGCGCGTCGACCGCGCCGAGGGCATCGTGGCGGCGGCTCGCATGTACGTCGAGGACTTGAGCAAGTCCGACGCCCCGCAGGCATTGTCGGCGCGCACGGGCTTCGCGCTCGACGGCTTCATCGACGCGCTCTCGCTCTTGTGTCCCGAACGCGAGACGGGGCCGGATCGCGCCCGCTGGTCGACGGCGGCGCGCGAGTCGATGCGGCGGGTTTTCGACGCCTTGCGTGACGCAGATCGGGCCAATCCCGATCAGGTGCCGATGACGGTGCTGGTTCGCGCCGCCGCCGAGGCGGTGCGTTGGGATTTGGTCGATCGTCGCGCTCCCGACCCCGAATTGTGGGCATGGCTGGACGAAACCTTCGCCGCCGCTTACGGCGAGGAAGTATTGCATGTCACCGGCGAGCGCGATTCCGTCGCGCGAGAATACCTGCGCGCCGTCGCCTATCACGCCGCCGCGCTCGATCAGCAGACGCTGAAAACGGGGTTCGTCATCGCACGGCTGATCGAAATGGCGTTGCCGCAGTTGTTGTTGACGCGCGAGGTTCCCGACGCGGCGCTTTACGGCGTCGATCTCGCGCAACACGGCGTGCCGCTACGGCTGACTCGTCAGGTGGATTTCTCCGGCTGGCGTTTCGTCACCTTGCCCGCTTCGGACATGCTCTCCGACATCGACGGCGAACTGGCGCATGGCCAGTATCGCGCCGGTTTGGAAAAAATGGATTTGGACGAACTACGTGCCGCCGTCGCCCATCTGCGCCGGCAATGGTCGGGCAGTCCGCCGATGCGCCGATTCCAGCGTTATCCGCTCGACACCCGTCTCACCATGGTGCGCGGCTACGACCAAACCGTGACCCTGCTTGGTTACGACGAAATGGAAGGCGTCGCCACCGGCACCGGCTCGTGGCACATCACCGATTTGAGCCGCGGCGGGGTCGGCGTGACCGCGTCGACGAACAATCTCTCTGTCGATGCGACGCCCACGGCGGGCGACTTGGTCGCCTTCTGTCTGGAGGAAGGCACACGCTGGCACGTCGGCGTCGTGCGTCGCGTGCGCACCTCCGGCGCTTTCGTCGAAATCGGCATCGCCACCTTGTCCGACCGCCCCGGCCTCTCCGTGGTGGACGACGGTCGCGCCGCGCGCGAATTGTGCCTCTGCGACCCGGTACGGCGTGGCGAAGTGGTGCGGCTGGTCGGCCCGGTGGGCGCGCTCGGCGAGGACGATCCGCTGTTCGTCACCTTGAAGAACGCCGTCGTCCACAAACTGCGCCCCCTCGCCAGCGCCCTGCGCGGCAAGAGCTTCGATTTGCGCGTTTATCAGGTCGTTTGAGCGGGAGCCGCCCAGTTTTCGACCCGCAGGCCGGCGTCGACATATATCGTGAAGTCGGCGGCATTGTTGGTGACCAGCGTCGCGTCGGCGGCGAGCGCGTGCGCCGCGATCATGCGGTCGAAACTGCCGCGCCGGCCGGGGAAGCGACGATATAAGTCACCGAAAGCCGCCGCCGCGCGGTCGTCGAAAGGCAGGGTTTCGAGCTTGTCGAGCAGCGCCGTCATCTGCGCCGCGCTGTTGTGGCGGTCGAGTCCGCAATACAACTCGCCGAGGGTGACGGCGCTGATGCCGACCTCGCCGCGCCTCAAGCTGGCGAACCTTTGCACCAGAAAATCGGGCTGCTCCTTCATCAGGTAGATGCAGATGTTGGTGTCCAGCATGTACTTCAGCATCACCAATCCCTTTCCTGCTCGATGAATTCCGGGCGTTGACCGTCGTAGTGCGGATTCAGCGCCGCGAACAGGGTGGGTAAATCCTGCAAGGTTTCCTCGCGCGGTTCGACGATGATTCGATTCCCTTCGCGGCGGACGGTCAGTTCGGTTCTGGGCGGGAAAGCCATGTCCGCCGGGATGCGAACCGCTTGCGAATTGCCGGCACGGAACTGGTGAGTGACGAACGCGTTCATGTTTTGCCTCCAACGACGTTATTACAGGTTATTACATCGTTGGGCGGCGGTCAAACCGGAAGGCAAAAAAACCGGGCACGATGTCACCGTGCCCGGAAATCTCCGTGCAACCCTTTGCCCCTACTTACTCTTGGCGCTTTTTGCGCTGGCGGCGCCGACGGTGATTTGCGGCTTCAACTGCGCCAGCGATTTTTCGCCGATGCCGGGAACCTTGACCAGATCGTCGACGGTGGCGAACGGGCCTTTCGTTTTGCGGTATTCGACGATGGCGCTGGCCTTGGCCGGGCCGATGCCGTTGATTTGTTGCAGGGTCGCCGCGTCGGCGGTGTTGATGTTGATGACGTCCGCCGCCATCGCGGACAGCGGGCTCAAGGCCGCGGCAAGAACAATCGTACGAAGCAATCGACGCATTTCATGACTCCTGTGTATGAGAAAGGAGTCGTGAATATATTGTTCGGATACGCGAGTGTCAACTAAAAATGTTATTTATTTATCTGTATATGCTTTGACGATGTTAATCGAATTTGTTCGGCAGCCAGCCGCGTTCGACGGATTCCCGCAAACACCACGCCGGCGTCGTTTCGGTCTTGTAGCTCCAGAAGAACCAGCCGAGCAGCTTTTCGAAAGCGAGGATTTGCGCCGCTGCGTAGCCGCGATTGGCGACGTGCTGTTGAAAGGCGTCCATGTGTTCGAGGGCGTGGTTGTACGGCCCTTCGGCCCATAGCGACACCACTTTCAAATCCAGCCCCAGACTCCATTCGCCGCAGATCGCCGGCAGACCGAGCGCGGCGTTGATCGAATCGGCCTCGTCGCGCCATTCGACGCTCGCTTTGTGCATGTGCTCGTAGATGTCGGCGTCGATGTCGCGACGCTCGAAGCACTGGTAGCGGTGGTAATCGAAGATGACGTTCTTCCACTGCGGCGGCTGCATGAAGCCGAGGAATTCGCGGTAGGAGCGAAAGCCGTCGTGGAACACCACCGCGACGCGCTCCGGCGCGCAATGTTTGCGGATGCGCTCGTAGGCGGCGAGATAGTATTTTTTCAGGTAATCGGTGGGCACGTCCCAACGCGGCTCGTTCAACACCTCGATGGCATAGAGGGCGCGATGGGCGCGATAGCGTTCGGCGAGGCGTTCGAGCACGGCGAGCGAGTGCTCGTAATACTCCTGCTTGGTGTGCCATTCGACCACGTCCTTGATGCCGCCGTTGTCGAAGCCGTTCTGACAGCCGGGGGCGGCGTGCAGGTCGATCATCACCTTGAGTCCGAGCTTCGCTGCCCAATCGAGCGCGCCGTCGAGTACGTCGATGCCGCCGGTGACGAAGGGATGGGGGTTCTCGCCGTACTTGGGGTGATAGGGATAGTCGGGGCCGAAAATCCAGTGCCCGACCGGAATTCGCACCGCATTGAGGCCGCGTTCGGCGATCCATGCGAAATCTTCATAGGTGACGAATTTTTGCCAGTGCGCGCGCAACTTTTTTGTCGCTGCTTTGCCCAACTCCGCGCACCACGTAGTTTCGTCGGTCGCTTGCAGCCCTTTGAACAGGCGCGGCGACATCCACTTTTCCAGTAGCAGCCAGTTGCCGAGATTGACGCCGCGCAGTTTTTCCATACTGTTCGCCATCGCTCATGCCTCCCGAATTGGTGAATGTGAGATTACCGCCTCAGGCGGTATCATGCGCCAAATGATTCGCCGACCTTTTGCTTTCCTGCTCTGCCTCGCGCTTGCCGCGCCCGTTCCCGCCGTCGATTTGCCCGATCTGGGCGACGTCGGCGCCGAGGAATTGTCGCCGGCGCAAGAAAAGCAACTGGGCGAGGAGATCATGCGCGAAATTCGCGGCGACCCCGCCGTGCTCGACGACCCGCTGGTCGAAGAATACGTCAACCGCCTCGGACGGAAACTGGCGGCGAACGCCGATGCGACGCGCCGCTTCGAGTTCTTCGTGGTCAAGGATTCCACCGTCAACGCCTTCGCGCTGCCGGGCGGCTACATCGGCGTGCATACCGGGCTGATTCTGACGACGGAGAGTGAATCCGAACTCGCCGGCGTGCTCGGGCACGAAATCGGACACGTCACCCAACGTCACATCGCGCAATTGATGGGCAAACAGAAACAGATGAGCATGGCGATGCTGGCTTCGTTGCTGGTGGCGCTGGCCGCCGGCAATTCGCAGGTGACCGAGGCGGCGATAGCGGCGGGAGTGGCGGGCGCGACGCAGGCGCAATTGGCCTACTCGCGCGACTTCGAGCGCGAGGCCGACCGCAACGGCCTGCAAACGCTGGACGCCGCCGGCTTCGACGTACGCGGCATGGCCGGTTTTTTCGAGCGCCTGCAGCGCGCCACCCGCCTGTACGAGAACAACGCTCCCGTCTATCTGCGCACCCACCCGCTCACCACCGAACGCATCTCCGACATGGAAAATCGCGTCATGAGCCTGCCTTACCGGCAGGTGCCCGACAGCGACGATTTCGGTTACGTGCGCGCCCGCCTGCTCGAACAATCGCTGCCGGCGCGCGACGCGCTGCGCACCTTCAACGGCAAGGTCGCCGCCACGCCCGCCGACATGGCGCAACGCTACGGACTGGCGTTGGCGCAATTGCGCCTCGGACAACTGGACGATGCCGCGAAAGGGCTGGAAGAACTGCAACGCCGCGCCGCGCCGTCGCCCTTTTTGTCCATTCTGGCGAGCGATCTGGCGCTGGCGCGGCGCGACGTCGGCACGGCGGTGAAAACGCTCGCCGATGCTCGTAAACGCTTTCCGGCCAGCATGAGCGTGGTTTATGCGCTGGCCGACGCGCAAATCGACAACGGGCGCGCCACGGACGCCGAGCGCGATTTGCGTCGCGCCCTGCTCGGCCACGGCGACGACATCCGGTTATGGAAAACCCTGTCGCGCGCCAATGCGGTCTTGGGCAAACGAACCGCGCAACACCGCGCTCAGGGCGAGGTTTATGCTTTGCAGGGCGCTTGGCGCGCGGCGGCCGAGCAACTCGAGTTGGCGCAAAAGGCCGCCGACGGCGATTTTTACGAGTTGTCGGCGGTCGATGCCCGTCTGCGCGACATCCGCACTCGCCTGCGCGACAGTGCGCGCCGCGGGCAAACGCAACGGAAAAACTGACGCTGTAGGGAGAAAAGGATGGAGTTCGACAAGGAAGTGGATGCGCGCGGCCTGAACTGTCCGTTGCCGATTTTGAGACTCAAGAAGGCGCTGGCCGAATTGCAGGGCGGGCAGGTGGTGCGCGTGCTGGCCACCGACCCTTCGTCGGTCAAGGATTTCGAGGCTTTCGTGCGCCAGACCGGGCACGAACTGGTGCAGCAGGCGCAGCAACCCGACCGGACTTACGAGTTCTACGTCCGGCACAAATAATTCGGCTCAGGGCGGCGAAACCGGCGCGGTGTGCGCCGTCGTTTCCCGCGCCGTGTCGGCCTGCGTCACCGCCCACGCCACCAGTTCGGCGGCGAGCCGGTCGGCGGCGGCGCCGAAGGCCGTGACCACGGCGGCAACCGAGGTGTCGGCGGCGTTCTGCCGCGCCTCGAACACCCGACTGGCGACGATGCGGCGGCTGGCGGTGTCGACCAGCCGCGTATCGAGCCGTATCACCGCGTCGGGCGATTTCGTTCCGGCGCGGTATTCACTGTGAAAAGCGCTCAAATCGCTCGCCAACTCGAAATCGGCGAAGGTGCGCATCTCCTCGGTCGACAACGCGCTGACGCGGCCGTCGGCGCGGAAGGCGTCGAAGATGCGGTTGCGCACCAGCAGCGGCGTCGGTTCGTGCCAACTGGCGCCTTTGTAGACACTCATCCGGTTCGGTTCGGGAACGACCAGAATGCGTTGCCCCACCAGTTGTCCGCTGGCGTCCGGGCGCGCGATGCGCAGCGACCATGCGCGCGGGGCGCTGGCGTCGGTCGCGGCCTTGTTGGTCGCGGGCAGCAGATAGACGTCGAGCGGCTCCGGCGCGGGCAGCACCGAGCAGGCCGTGGCCAGCAAGGCGCACAGCGCCGCCGCGAGGCCGTGGCGGGTGCGGGTCGGGGTCATGGCTTGAACTCCCTGGTGGGTTCGAGGCCGAGCAGATAGTCGGCCGGACGTTCTTCGAGGCGTTGCGCGATAGTGCGCAGGGAAGCGAGCGTCGTGCGCAGTTCGGCGACGGCGGGGCCGAGGTCGGCCAATCCGTTCAGGCTGGCGTTGAGCGGGGCGCGGTTGTCGGCGACCAGTTTGTCGAGGCTGGCCATGGTCTTTTCGAGCGAAGCCATCGAACGTTGCGCGCTGTCGAACGCCTGTTTGCCCTGTTCGTCGAGCAGGCGGTTGCCGGTGCCGAGCAGGCGTTCGGCGTCGGCGAGCACGGTGTTGGCCTGCTTGCTCGCCAGCGCCAATTGCGCCAGCGTTTGGCGCAAATCCTCGCTTTCGGAGGCGAGCGCGCCGGTGGCGCGTTCGAGGTTGGCCAGCGTGCGCGTGATGTTGGCGAGGTTGTTTTCCGAGAACAGTTCCTGCGCCTGACCGAGCACGGTGTTGGCGTTGCCGATCACGTCCTCGCCGGTGTCGAGCAGCTTGCCGAGCGAGGATTGTTCGGTGGGGATGATTGGAATCTCGCCCGTCTTCGGATGCAGCGGTTCGCCGTTTCCCGAAGTGAGGCGAATCGTCGACAGGCCGGTGATGTTGGCGGTGTGCAGGCGGGCGCGGGTGTCGGTGTAGATCGGCGCTTTGGCGTCGACGCGAATGCGCGCTCGCACCCGGCGCGGGTCGGTTTCGTCCAGTCCGAGTTCGTCGACCGTACCGATGCGGATGCCCTTGAATTCGACCGCGCTGCCTTTCGAAAGACCGGCGACCGATTCGTCGAAAATCACGTCGTAGTCCAAATAACTGCCGTTGCCGCCGGATTCTCCCATCCACATGGCGAAGAGCAGCGCCGCGGCAATGACGATCACGGTAAAGAGTCCGATCAGCAGGTGATGCGGGCGGGTTTCCATGCGTGCGTCTCCTTCACGACGTCCGGGCGGCGGCCGCCTCGGCGGCGCGGCCGCGCGGGCCGTGGAAATATTCGCGTATCCAGTCGTCTTGGGCGTCGGCCACTTTTTCGAGCGTGTCGGCGATCAGCACGCGCTTGTTCGCCAGCACCGCCACCCGGTCGGCAATGGTGTAAAGGGTATCGAGATCGTGGGTGACGAGAAAGACCGTCAGCCCGAAAGCGTCGCGCAGGGTGAGGATCAAGCGGTCGAACGCCGCCGCGCCGATGGGGTCGAGTCCGGCGGTCGGCTCGTCGAGAAAGAGAATCTCCGGGTCGAGCGCCAGCGCCCGCGCCAGCGCGGCGCGCTTGATCATGCCGCCGGAGAGTTGCGCCGGCAGCTTGTCGCCCGCCTCCGGCGGCAGCCCGGCGAGCGCGATCTTGAGCGCCGCCAGTCGCGCCGCTTCCTCGGCGTCGAGCCGGGCGTGTTCGATGAGCGGCAGCGCCACGTTTTCGGCCACCGAAAGCGAGGAAAAGAGCGCTCCCTGCTGAAACAGCACGCCGACGCGACGCTCCAGCCGCGTGCGCGCCTCCTCGTCGAGCGCGTACAAATCTTCGCCCAACAGCCGCACCGTGCCCGCCGCCGGGCGGTTCAGTCCGATGATGGTGCGCAACAGCACCGATTTCCCGCTTCCCGAACCGCCGACGATGGCCAGCACTTCGCCGCGCCGCACCGTCAGATCCAGCCCGTCGTGCACCACTTGAGCGCCGAACTGGTTGCGCACGCCGTGCGCCTCGGCGACGGCGTCGGTTGACTTCGCCGCGCTCACCAGTTCATCTCCATGCAGAAAATCGCCGCGATGGCGTCGACCACGATGACGGTGAAAATCGACTGCACCACCGCCGAGGTGGTGTGCTCGCCCACCGACTGCGCGCTACCGCCGACGCGGAAGCCTTCCAGACAGCCGATGGCGGCGATGAGGAACGCGAAAATCGGTGCCTTGCCCAACCCGATGTAGAAGTGCAGCGGGTCGATTTCGTTCTGAATCGTCGCCAGAAACATGCCCGGCGAAATGTTCAGACTGACCGCGCACACCGTCATGCCGCCGGCGATGCCGCAAACCATGGCGATGAAGGTGAGTATCGGCAGCGCCAGCATCATCGCCAGCACGCGCGGCAACACCAGCATTTCGAGCGGGTCGAGTCCGAGCACGCTCAAGGCGTCGATTTCCTCGTTCACCCGCATCGAGCCGATCTGCGCCGCGAAGGAACTGGCGGTGCGCCCCGCCATCAGGATGGCGGCGAGCAGCACGCCGAATTCGCGCAGGAAAGCGTAGGTCACCAGACTGACGGTGTAGATGGTGGCGCCGAAGTAGGCGAGCACCGTCGCGCCGAGAAAAGCCACCACGGCGCCGACGAGGAAGGTGAGCAGCGCCACGATGGGCACGGCGTTGAAGCCGGTCTGTTCCAGCATCGCCACGGTGGCGTCGATGCGCCAGCGGCGCGGATGCGGCACGGTGCGCGCGATGCCGTCGAGCACCGCGCCGACGAAGACGAGCAAATCGGCAATGTGGCGCCAGAAAGTGGCGGTGGCTTCGCCGATGTGTTCGAGCACGTCGGCGAGATAACGCGGTTTTTTCGCGCGTGGCGGTGGCGGCGCGGTCATGGCGTCGGCCACCGCCGCGAGCAATTCGCGTCGTCCGGGCGCGAGTTCCATGTCGGCGAGTGCCGCTTGCAGTCGTCGCGGCCCGGCGAGCGCGCCGAGCAACTGCGCCCCGGCGGTGTCGAGCGCGGTGAGCGCGGAGAGGTCGAGCGTCGCCTCGTCGCCGACTTGCGTGCGCAGGGCGTCGACCTTCGTCGTCAACTCGTGGTAGTGGCGCAGCGTCCACGCGCCGCCAGCGCGCAGGAGCGGGGTGCCGCGCGCGGCGTCGAGTTCAATGGTAGCGGCCCGGTCGGGCGTGTTCGTGACCATGACGACGGAGCATACCAAATGCGGCGCGCAATGCAGCCAACACGTTTCACCCCAGTTTCGCCAACTGCGGCTTCAGCTTCTCCAGCGTCGCCTGAAACCCGGCCAGCCGTTCGCGTTCCTGCGCCACTACCGCCGCCGGGGCGCGGTCGACGAAATTGGCGTTGGCGAGCTTGCCTTGCGCCTTGGCGATTTCGCCTTCGAGTCGGGCGATTTCCTTGCCGAGACGTTCGCGTTCGGCATCGAGGTTGATTTCCACCTTGAGCATCAGCTTCGTTTCGCCGACCACCGCCACCGGGGCGAGGGCGTCGGTGGGGATGTCAGCGACGATTTCCACCGCCGAGAGTTTGGCGAGCGCGGCGAGGTAGGGGACGAATTCGGCCAGCGTCGCCTTGTCGCCGCCCGCCGCCAGCAGGGGCAGGCGCTGCGCCGGGGAGACGTTCATTTCGCCGCGCAGGTTGCGGCAGGCGGAAACCAGCGCCTTGAGGTCGGCGATGCGCGCTTCGGCGGCTTCGTCGATTTGGGCGGCGTCGGCGACCGGGTAGCGCGCCAGCATCAGGCTCTCGGTCTCTTTCTTGCCGGCGAGCGGGGCGAGGGTTTGCCACAACTCCTCGGTGATGAAGGGGATGAGCGGGTGAATCAGGCGCAGCACAGTTTCCAGCACCGTGAGCAGGGTGCGGCGGGTGGCGCGCTGTTCGGCGGGCGTGCCGGTTTGCAGGCGAGCCTTGGCGAGTTCGAGATACCAGTCGCAATACTCGTCCCAGACGAATTCGTAGAGCGCCCGCGCCAAGAGGTCGAAGCGGTAGGCGTCGAACTGGGTCGCCACCTCGGCGGCGGCGCGTTGCAGGCGGGAGACTATCCAGCGTTCGGCGAAGCCGTAATCCTGCGCCGCCGGGGCGGGGGCGAGGCCGCAATCCTGCCCTTCGCAGTTCATCAGCACGAAGCGGGTGGCGTTCCACAGCTTGTTGCAGAAGTTGCGGTAGCCCTCGCAGCGGTTCAAGTCGAACTTGATGTCGCGCCCCGGCGAGGCGAGCGAGGCGAAAGTGAAGCGCAGCGCGTCGGCGCCGAAGGCGGGGATGCCCTGCGGGAATTCCTTGCGGGTGCGCTTTTCGATTTGTTCGGCCTTCTTGGGGTTCATCAGGCCGAAGGTGCGTTTCTTCACCAAATCGTCGAGCCCGATGCCGTCGATGAGGTCGATGGGGTCGAGCACGTTGCCCTTCGATTTGCTCATCTTCTGGCCTTCGGCGTCGCGGATGAGTCCGTGCACGTAGACGTGGCGGAAGGGAATCTGGCCGGTGATGTGTTTGGTCATCATCACCATGCGCGCCACCCAGAAGAAGATGATGTCGAACCCGGTGACGAGCACGGTGGAGGGCAGGTAGAGGTCGAGCGCCGGGTTGGATTTCTGCGGGTAGTCGGGCGTCCAGTCGAGGGTGGAGAACGGCCACAGCGCCGAGGAATACCAGGTGTCGAGCACGTCGGGGTCGCGGGTGAGCTTGCCGGTGTAGCCGGCGGCCTGCGCCTGTTTCTGCGCTTCGGCTTCGCTGGTGGCGACGAAGATTTCGCCGCCGTCGCCATACCACGCCGGGATTTGATGCCCCCACCACAGTTGGCGCGAGATGCACCAGTCCTGAATGTTGTTCAGCCACTGGTTGTAGGTGTTGACCCAGTTCTCCGGGTAGAAGCGAATCTCGCCGTCGGCCACCGCCGCCAGCGCCTTTTCGACGATGGATTTGCCGTCGGCGCCGGGTTTGGACATGGCGACGAACCACTGGTCGGTGAGCATCGGCTCCAGCACCACGCCGGTGCGGTCGCCACGCGGCACCTTGAGTTTGTGCTTCTCGGTTTTTTCCAGCAGTCCCAACGCCTCCAGGTCTTTGACGATGACGGCGCGCGCATCGAACCTGTCCATGCCGCGATATTTCTGCGGCGCGGCCTCGTTGACGTTGGCGTCGAGGTCGAGGATGGAAATCATCGCCAGCTTGTGACGCTGGCCGACGGCGTAGTCGTTGAAATCGTGCGCGGGGGTGACTTTCACCACTCCGGTGCCGAACTCGCGGTCGACGTATTCGTCGGCGATGACCGGAATCTCGCGCTCGGTGAGCGGCAGCTTCACCATCTTGCCAATCAGGTGGCGGTAACGCTCGTCCTCCGGGTGCACCATCACCGCCGTGTCGCCCAACATGGTTTCGGGGCGCGTGGTGGCGACGGTGAGATGCCCGTCGCCGTCGGCGAGCGGGTAGCGGATGTGCCAGAGAAAGCCGTCTTCCTCCTCGCTTTCCACTTCGAGGTCGCTGACGGCGGTCTTGAGTTTCGGGTCCCAGTTCACCAGCCGCTTGCCGCGATATATCAAGCCTTCCTCGTAGAGGCGCACGAAAGTTTCGGTGACGATGCGGTTCAGCCCCTCGTCCATGGTGAAGCGTTCGCGCGTCCAGTCCGGGCTGCTGCCCATGCGGCGCATCTGGCGGGTAATGGCGCCGCCGGAGAACTTCTTCCACTCCCACACTTTTTCGAGGAATTTCTCGCGCCCCAGTTCGTGCCGCGACACGCCCTGCGCGTCCAGTTGGCGTTCGACCACGATTTGGGTGGCGATGCCGGCGTGGTCGGTGCCCGGTTGCCAAAGGGTGTTCACGCCCTTCATGCGGTGGTAGCGGGTGAGGGCGTCCATCAGGGTCTGGTTGAAGCCGTGCCCCATGTGCAGCGTGCCGGTGACGTTGGGTGGCGGCAGCAGGATGCAGAACGACTCGTCCTTCGGCTTGGACGTGTCCAGCCCGGCGGCGAAATAATTACGGGATTCCCATTCTTCATAGCGACGCGACTCGATCGCCGCCGGCTCGAAACTTTTGGCCAATTCCATGGTGTCTGTGGGGTTTGGGCAATGTAAAAACAAACATTCTAACCGTGACGGCCGCTGTTCTGTGTGGCACCATTAGCCGCTCTTTCCTCAAACCCACTTCATGTTCATTTGATCGCCATGAAACATACATTCATCTCCTGCCTTGCCGCTTCGCTCTTGGCCGTGTTCGTCGCCGGGTGCGCCACCGAAAGCCATCGCACTCTCGAAGTCGAACAGGTCTCCACCGCCGGAACCGTCTACAGCGGCCCGCGTTCTCCCATCGCCGTCGGCAAGTTCGACAACCGTTCGAGTTTCATGCGCGGCTTGTTCACCGATGGCGTCGACCGTCTCGGCAGTCAGGCCAAGACCATCCTGATCACCCATCTGCAACAGACCAACCGCTTCAACGTGCTCGACCGCGACAACATGGCCGAAATCGAGCAGGAAGCGAAGATCCGCAAGGAAGCGCAGCAGTTGAAGGGTGCGAAATACGTCCTCACCGGCGACGTGACCGAATTCGGGCGCAAGGTGGTGGGCGACCATCAACTGTTCGGCATCCTCGGTCGCGGCAAGACCCAAGTCGCCTACGCCAAGGTCAGCCTCAACGTCGTCGACATCCTGACTTCCGAAGTCGTCTATTCGGTGCAGGGCGCGGGCGAATATGCGCTCTCCAGCCGCGAGGTCATCGGGTTCGGCGGCACGTCGGGGTACGACTCCACCCTGAACGGCAAGGTGCTCGATCTCGCCATCCGCGAAGCGGTCGAAAAACTGACCGCCGCCATCGACGGCGGCGCGTGGCAACCGGCTGGCAAGTAAGGGCGAGACCATGAAAAAAATTCTTTCGCGCCGGGTTCTTCCGGCGCTCACCCTCGCTTTGTTCCTCGTCGGCTGCGCTTCGCAACAACCGCAAACCCTTTACTCATGGGGCAGCTATCAAGCGCAGGTCTATTCCCATTTGCAAGGCGGCGATCGGCAAGCGCAGATTGAGGCGCTGGAAGCCGATCTGGAAAAGATCGGCGCTTCGGGCAAGACCCCGCCGCCGGGATTCTTCGGCCACCTCGGGTTGCTCTACGCCGAAACCGGCAACGACGCGAAAGCCGTGGCCTCGTTCGATGCCGAGAAGGCGCGTTTCCCTGAATCCGCGCCTTTCATGGACTTTCTGCTCAAGAAATACAAGAAAAAAGGATGATGGCGATGAACTTCTCTTTTGTACGTACGGGTCGTCTCGCCGCGCTGGCGAGCATGTCGCTGCTGCTGGTCGCCTGCGCCACCGCGCCACGTGAGCATCAGGTCGATTACACCGCTTTTCGGGAAAATCGGCCGCGTTCCATTCTGGTGATGCCGCCAATCAACTTGTCGCCGGATGAAAAAGCCTCGACCAGTTTCCTCGCCACGTCGACTTTCCCGTTGGCGGAAGCGGGCTATTACGTCATCCCGGTCACGCTGTCGGAAGAAACCTTCAAACAGAACGGCGTTACCGTCGCCGAAGAAGCGCAGAACATCCCTCCGGGGAGGTTGCGCGAAATCTTCGGCGCCGATTCGGCGCTCTACATCACGGTCGATAGATTCGGTACGAGCTATCGTCTGCTCGACAGCGTCGTGGAAGCGAGCGCCACCGCCAAACTGATCGACACTCGCGATGGCCGGGAACTCTGGCACGGCTCGGTGCGACACGTCCTTTCCAGCAATTCGAACAACTCCGGCGGTTTGATCGGCGCGTTGGTGAGCGCGGTCGTCAACCAGATCGCCAATACGCTTTCGGACAAGTCGCATCAGGTGGCGGGGGCGGCGAACTACTACCTTCTCTCCGCCGGACACTGGGACAGCATCCTCTACGGCCCATACAATCCAAAGGTCGGCACCGACTGAACGCAATATGAAAAACCCGGCTGCGGCCGGGTTTTTTGTCTGTGAGTCGTCTGTTTCTCAAGCCGCCGGTTTGTCGCGGCGGAAGAAGGCTTTATACCCGGCGGCGATGGCAATCAGACCAATCAGGATGAATTTCCACGCCTTGGCGAGAAAAACGCCGATGGCCGCGAGCAGACCGAGTTTCTTGACCGCCAGCCCGCCGACCAACGCCGCGAGGCCGTATTCCGCCACGCGGTCAGTGTTGGCGTCGAAATCTTCGTAACGCTTGCCGGGATTGAAGCTGACGGCGGCAAGCAGTTTTTTTACCAGCGGTTTTTCCTCGCCGACGTTGTTGGTGTCCGTCACCAGATTCAGCGACAGGTAGCCCTCGCGTCCAAGCAGAAAGGTGTTGTAATTCACTCCCTGTTCCTCGTCGGCCGAAACGCCTTCGCCGCGCGCCGAGATTGACCATACCAGCCGGTGCGTGGCGTCGTCGTAGGCGGGCTTTTCTATCCATCCGAGCACTTCCAGCGTCGGAATGCCGTGTTTGCGGCGCTCCTTGTTGGCCTGACGGGTGCCTTCCCGGATGTTTTGCAGCAGGTCGTCGATGTCCCACTGACGGGCGTCGTCGTCCCTGACGAAACCGGTTTGCGTGAAAGCGACGGAGACGAAGCCGTCGATGTCCTCGCTGAAAATCAGTCCGATGAAGTCGGCGTCGACGTCGTTGCCGAGCAGGCGCATGAAAGGCTCGGATTCGGCGCGCGGCACGAAAGCGAAACCTTTCGGCAACCGGATGCTGGCCTGTTCGCCGAGCGGCACCTCTTGCGGCCCTTCCACGGCTACCGCAAGCATGTGATCGTAGGCGGCCTGAATTTCTTTCTCCGCATCGAAAGCGAGCGCCCGCCCCTGAAGGCCGAAACAAATTAGCAACGCTGCGACGAACCCTTGCAGGAGAAAAGCGGCTTTGCGGGCGTGGGAGGGTAAGTCCATGAGGCGGCTCCCGGTTCGGGGCTAAAGGGAGAAAACGCCGCGCATCGTACCATTTCCGCCGTGTGGCCGCGGTAGTAGCGGCGATTCCTGTCATTCATCGAAAGCAAGGTTAAAATGCACGGACTGTGGCAATTTCGGCAGCGTTTTTCAGGAATGAACATATCATGAATCTCTCCCGCCTTTTCGTTATCCCTGTCTGTTTTGTCTTGTCGGCTTGTGGTTCGTCCTTGCCGGTCAAACCTTCCGACGATCTGGCGGGAATCGACCGCGCCGTCGCCAGCGCCGCCAAGAATGGCACGGTCGTCGAACAAAGCGTGATGCGTGACGGCGACCGCGTATTTCTGGGCATCGAACTGTCCGATCAGCAGGCGGACATGTATTTGCGGGTGAGTTGTTCCGCGACCGAGGCCGAATGGCTGTACGCCGACATGCCGGTCGAGAAGGCAAAAGGCAGTCCGAGGGAAAGGCGTTACGCCAGCGGGTCGACGGCCTACGCTTCGCCGCTCGCGCTCGGAGCGGAAACCGCCGCTGCCTTGCGCAAGTTGCCGGAGGTGCAGGAGGCGTGCGGACGGCCGGCGGGATGGCGCGAGGTGCTCTACAACAAGCGCAGCGACACGCAGGTGCTGCTCGACGTTTCTAGCCTGCAGCAACTGTCGGACGGCACCGTGCGCTTCTGGTCGGGCGTCGATTATCCCTACATCGCTTTCATCCGCGTGTACAAGGCGCCGTACGCGCGCCGTACCGGGCTGTTTCAGGCGGATTGTCTGCGGCGGACGTATTCCCTGCTGCACGTCTATTACCTCGATCAGCGTCAGACGGTGACCGATGGCGGCATGGCCAAGCGCCCGCCGCGACTGAGCTTCAATCAGGCGTCGGGAGATTACGCCACCGTGCTGACGACGGTGTGCGAACAGCGCGAGATGCTCAAGTCGCTGGTGCCGCCGGAAGCGCGTGAAAAGCGCTTCCCCGATTTCGCCACCGTTCCCCCCGTCAACAGCGCCGTCGTCAATCAGGTTGCCAACCTCAAGCTGAAAACGCCGCGTCGGGAGTTGAGCGCCATGCGCATCGAGGGTCTCAGAACTCCGCGTGGCGGCAGTGTCGCCGCGCAACTGAACCATAACGGCGCTTTCCTTCAAGATGTGACGGTCGAGCGCACGCAGACGCCGGGCATCTTCCGCATCGTGCGCAACGAGGACGGCGACCAGACCGAGGAGTTCAGTTTTCTCGGCATGGTTCCGCTCTCCCAGAGCTTCAACAGCGCCGGAGCGCAGAACACCGCGCTCGTCGACCGGCTGGAACTGCGCGGCGATTGGGTCAAGATGCCGGTCGATTCGCAGTTGGGCTGGCGCCAGCGCACCCGTATCGTCGATGTGGTGACCAACCAATCGACGCGGGAAGCGGAAGTTCTGTGCAAGGTCGTGCGTCCCTTGCCGGCAGCCGAGTTGAGTCCGCAGTTGTCCGGCGGCGCCAAGGAACTGATTTGCCACGACCTCGCGGCCAGCGACGACGAGATTTCCACTTATTACTATCTGGAAGAGTACGGCTACGTTTATCCGCAAAGCAGCATCACCAGCCGCTTCAACACCAAGACGCGCCTGTCGCAATTGCGCTGAGCCAAGCCACGCTTACCAGCCCGGATTGGCCTTGCGCGCGGCGGCGATTTCGTCGCGGATGAGGTGAAAATGCTCGAAACGACGCGGGGCGATGCGTCCCGCGGCGACGGCGGCGCGCAGGGCGCAGCCCGGCTCGGTGTCGTGACGGCAGTCGCGAAAGCGGCACTGCCCAAGATAAGGGCGAAACTCCACAAAGGCTTGCGTCAGCGCCGCTTCGTCGAGATGGGCGAGGCCGAACGCCTGCATCCCCGGACTGTCGATCAGCCAGCCGTCGCCGCGCGGATAGAGGCGGGCGAGGGTGGTGGTGTGCTTGCCGGTGTCGAGGGCGCTGGAAATTTCCCGCGTCGCTGCTGCTGCTGACGGCACCAGCGCGTTTATCAGCGTGGATTTGCCCATGCCCGATTGCCCGACGAGGATGGCGCGCTCGTCCGCCAGCCGTGCCGCCAGTTCCACTGCGCCCGCCCGCGCCGAGACTTCCGCCACTTCGTAGCCGATGGCGGCGAAGATGCGTAGCCGCTCGCGCGCCAAAGGCAGGCTGGCGGCGAGGTCGGATTTGTTCAGCACGATGAGCGCCGGGATGTCTTCGCTCGCCGCCGCCGCGAGGCAACGCGACACCAGCAGGTCGGAAAAGCCCGGCTCCGGCGCGACCACGATGGCGACCAGAGTGAGATTGGCGGCGATGAGCTTCTCGCGGAAGGCGTCCGAGCGCCACAGCAGATTGCGGCGGGGCGCGAGCGCCTCGATGACGCCTAGCCCGTCGCCGGCAGGAGCCACTTCCACCTCGTCGCCGCAGGCGTAGTCGTTCTTCTTGCCGCGCGTGTGGCAGCGCAGGACGTCCGCCCCGGTGCGCACCTCGAAGTGACGCCCGAAAGCGGCGACGACCGTGCCGCGTCGGCGCGCGTCGTTTTGCGGCGTTTTCGCGGGGGGATGAGAGGCAAGTTGTGCCACAATCGCGGCCCTTGGGTTGTTTTAACGTTGCCGCGCGATGTTCGGCACAGCTTCAAAAGGCTTGGAAATTATGGCACAGGACGCGAATCGCCTGATTTGGCTCGATCTGGAGATGACCGGGCTCATTCCCGAACGCGACCGCATCATCGAAATCGGACTCGTCGTCACCGACGCCGATCTGGAAATCGTCGCCGAGGCGCCGGTGATCGTCGTGCATCAAAGCGACGAGGTGCTGGACGCGATGGACGCATGGAACAAGGGCACGCATGGCCGCTCCGGACTCATCGACCGCGTGCGCGCTTCCACCACCGACGAGGCCGAAGCCGAAGCGGCGATGGTCGATTTCCTCTCAAGTTGGGTACCCAAGGGCGTCTCACCGATGTGCGGCAACACCGTTTGTCAGGATCGCCGCTTTTTGGCGCGCTACATGCCGAAGTTCGAGGCGTGGTTTCACTATCGCAATCTCGACGTATCCACGCTCAAGGAACTGGCGAAGCGCTGGCATCCGGAAGTCTATAAAGGCGTGAAGAAAGCCGGCGCGCATACGGCGTTGGCGGACATTCTCGAATCGGTCGAGGAGTTGCGCTATTACCGCGAGACGTTTTTGAAGTTGCCGGAGTAGGGGGCAAAAAAACAAGGGGCGAATAATTATTCGCCCCCATATCGGTCGATGTTCCAACGATTGCGGGGTTCTGTAGGGGCGAATAATCATTCGCCCCCACGTTGGCAACGCGTGGCTCGATACCCCGCGTTACACGATCAGCGCTTCGGTAGCAGAACCGATGCTTCGCCGACGAGGACCTCGGTGTCGCCCACGTAGCAAATGGTGGAGAGCGTGATGCGATGCTTTTCCGGTTCGAGGGCGGTGACGGTGACGCGGGCGAGCACGGTGTCGCCGATGCGCACCGGCGCCTTGAACTTCAGGTTTTGCGACAGATAAATCGTGCCGGGGCCGGGCAGCTTGGTGCCGATGACCGTCGAAATGTAGGAAGCCGAGAGGATGCCGTGAGCGATGCGACCCTTGAACGGGGTGCTGGCGGCGAATTCCTGATCGACGTGGACGGGGTTGCTGTCGCCGGAGACGCCGGCGAAGGCGAGGATGTCGGCTTCGGAGACGGTGCGGGCGAGGGAAGCGGTTTGACCGACCTTCAGATCTTCAAATTTGTAGAGATAGACTTCCGAAAAATCACGCGGCATGGTGGCGCTCCTTGATCGATGTGTGGTGGGGTCACTTTCCGGCATCGAGCCGGGAAGACTGACGAGGATAGCGCATCGCGTCCGCGGCACAAAACAAAAAAAGGCGAACCGGGGTTCGCCTTTCGCATACGGGTCATCGAGAGACCGGTTACTTCAGTTTCACTTCCTTGTACGGCACGTGCTTGCGGGCGACGGGGTCGTACTTGTTGAATTCGAGCTTTTCGGGCTTGAGGCGTTTGTTCTTCGTGGTGGTGTAGAAATGCCCCGTGCCGGCGGTCGATTCCAGCTTGATTTTTTCGCGGATTCCCTTGGCCATGGTCGTCTCCGATGTTCAGTTAGATTTTCTCGCCGCGCGCGCGCAGCTCGGCGACGACGACGTCGATGCCTTTCTTGTCGATGGTGCGAAGCGCCGCGTTCGACACCCGCAGGCTAATCCAGCGATTTTCGGCCTCGCTCCAGAAACGACGGTTCTGCAGATTGGGAAGGAAGCGGCGCTTGGTTTTGTTGTGGGCGTGGGAGACGTTGAACCCCACCATCGGCGCTTTGCCGGTGACTTGACAGACGCGAGCCATGAAATGCTCCTGAAACCTGAATTTTTAGAAACGGCGAAAGCTATCACAATCCCTGCCGCAAAGGCAAGCAAAGCTTGAACGCTTATCGTAATTCCTTGATTGATGGTGGGTCGTGAGCGACTCGAACGCTCGACCAACGGATTAAAAGTCCGCTGCTCTACCGACTGAGCTAACGACCCCCGGAAAAGACGGGCGATGATAGAGGGCGGGGCGGGCACCGTCAACGCTGGATTTGGCGCTGGCGGCGCTATTCCCACTGTGTGAACGAGAGATTTTCGTCGATCCAGCGCTCCAGCGCCGTCGGCGGCAGCGGCGGGGAGAACAGGAAGCCCTGAACGATTTGGTAACCCTGCGCTTTCAGGAGATTGCGTTG
This sequence comes from Azoarcus sp., assembly GCA_031272995.1. Lineage (GTDB taxonomy): Bacteria > Pseudomonadota > Gammaproteobacteria > Burkholderiales > Rhodocyclaceae > WRNU01. The sequence continues at coordinate 4,009 of JAISSY010000171.1, read as the reverse complement.
GGTGGGGTGCTCGACACCCTCGGCGATTACGGTGAGCGCCATGCTGTCGCCAATGTGCATGACGGCGTTGGTGAGCGCGCGGGTGGCGCGGTCGCGGTCGAGGTCGCGCACGAAGGATTGGTCGAGTTTGAGTTCATGCACGGGCAGATGGCGCAGGTAGCCGAGGCTGGAGTAGCCGGTGCCGAAGTCGTCGATCGATAGGCGCACGCCGAGGGCATGGATGTCGTGCAGGGTGCGCATCGTGCTCGGGTTGGAATCCATCAGCACGCCTTCGGTGATTTCCACCAGCAGGTCGCCCGGACTCAGACCGTGCGAGCGCAGGATGGATTCGAGGTATTGCGGCAGCTTCAGGTTGTGGAAATCGGTGGGGGAAAGGTTGACCGACACCGACGGCACTTGCAGTCCGTGTTGTCGCCACAGCGCCAGTTGGCGGCAGGCTTCGTTCAACACCCATTGGCTCAGCGAACCGATGATGCCGCTTTCTTCGGCGAGCGGAATGAAGCGCGACGGTGGAATCTTGCCGAATGCGGCGTCGTTCCAGCGTAGCAGCGCCTCGATGCCGTGCAACTGGTGGGATTCGATGTTGACCTGCGGCTGGTAGTAGATCTCCAGTTTGTTGCTGGAGAGCGCTTGCCGCAGCGCCGCTTCGATGGTCAGGCGTTCCTTGGCTTGCTGGTTCAACTGGCCGCTGAAAAAGCTGAAGCAGCCGCGCCCTTTTTGCTTGGCCTGATACATCGCCATGTCCGCCTGATGAATCAGGGTTTCCATGTCGCGGCCGTTTTCAGGGAACAGGCTGATGCCGATGCTGGCCGCCGGGGAGAGCGTCACTTCGCCGACGCGGCAGGGCGCCGAGAGCGCGGCAAGCAACCGTCCGGCGAGATCGGTGGCGTGCACGCTGTCGCATTGCGTCAGCACGATGACGAACTCGTCGCCCGAGTAGCGCCCAAGGATGTCGACCTCGCGGATGGCTTCGCGCAACCGGCCGGCGACTACGCGCAACAAGGTGTCGCCCGCCGGGTGGCCAAGGGAATCGTTGACCTGCTTGAAGCGGTCGATGTCGATGAAAAGCACCGCGAGTTGCTGGCTTTCGCGCGCCGCCTGCGCGATGGCCTGATTGGCCTGTACGTGCAGCAGGCTGCGGTTGGGTAGATCGGTGAGATCGTCGAAGAAGGCGAGATGATGGATGCGGGCGCGCGAGGCGGCTCGTTCCATGGCCAGCGCGCAGAGCGACACGGCGATTTCGGCCAGTTGCGCGTGCAGTTTGTTCGGACTGCGGCAGACGCGGTAGTAGAAGGCGATGACGCCGATGTTGCGGCTGTCGCGGCCCTTGATGGGTACCGTCCAGCACGATTTGTAGCCGAGATTGAGCGTTTCCTGCCGGCCGACGATCCAGCCCGGGTCGTTGGCGATGTCGCGAATCAGCACGGAGTCGCCTCGGTAGGCGGCGATGGCCTGCGAAGTCGTGTGAGCGCCGAGTTCGATTCCTTCGAGCAGGCGAGCGTGTTCGGCGGGAAAGTCCGGCGCCGAGAGCGGGTGCATACGGGAATCGCTGTCGACCCGTACGATGGTGGCGGATATCTCCGGCGCGATGCGTTTGATTTCCTGACAGAGCTGATTCATGACCTCCAACAGGGAATCGGTTTCCGCCATCGCCTTGAGCACCTGATAGCGCAGGGTTTTGTGCACCTTGGTGAGCGTGACGTTGCGAGCGGCGATCAGGTGCAGGGTTCGTTCCGGCACCTTCACGCACGAGACGGAAATTTCCGCCCACACGCGCGTGTGGTTCGGACGTTCGATGGGCAATTCCACATTCAAGCCGACCAGCGGTTCGAGCGTCGAATGTCCGGGGGGGCGGCCCGATTGCCCGTCCTTCATCGGAGGCATCAGGCTGGAGATGCCGCCGCCTAGCACCGCGTCGCGATCGCGTCCCCAGAGTTGTTCGGCGGCGTTGTTGAACATGACGACCTTGTCACCGTCGTCGACGACGATGATGGCGAGGGTGGCCTGTTCGAGAATTTGCGACGAAAAATCCGTCAGCGCCGTGTCGTGGGCGGCCGACTCGGGCACCGGAGGAAACAGTGCGATGTTCTGGAGGCTCTCGTTGTGGAATTGTTTTTGGAGGGTGGCTGCCAGTTTCCACTTTTCTTGTTTGTCCGGTGGCGTCAAGGGACTCTGTGAGGGGATGGGCTTCATGCGCCACACCTTACACCGGGTCACGTGACAACCATCCGGAAAGATTACGCGCCCGACAGCGTTTCTGCGGAAAACCGTTTAGCGGTAAGGGGTCGGGTCGATTACTCCAGCCGCTTCGAAGCCAGCGCGGCGCAGGCGGCAGGCGTCGCAGTGTCCGCAGGCGCGGCCGGCGTCGTCGGCCTGATAGCAGGAGACGGTGAGTCCGTAATCGACGCCGAGTTCGACGCCGAGGCGGATGATTTCTGCCTTGGAGAGCGCGATCAACGGCGTGTGGATGGCGAGCGGGCGGCCTTCGACGCCTGCCTTGGTGGCCAGTCTCGCCATCGTTTCAAAGGCCGCGATGTACTCCGGGCGACAGTCGGGGTAGCCGGAGTAATCGACCGCGTTGACGCCGATGAAGATGTCGCTGGCGCCGAGCACTTCGGCCCACGCCAGCGCCATCGACAGCATCACGGTGTTGCGCGCCGGCACGTAGGTGACGGGGATGTCGTCGCCCTCGCGGTCTTCCGGCACGGCGATGGCGGGGTCGGTAAGCGCCGAACCGCCGAAAAGGCCGAGTTCGACGTGAGCGAGGCGATGTTCGCGCGCGCCGAACGCCGCAGCGACGCGCCGCGCGGCGGCCAGTTCGGCGGCGTGGCGTTGGCCATAGGCCACGGAGAGCGCGTAAGTCTCGAAGCCCCGGTCGCGAGCGATGGCGAGGCAGGTAGTGGAGTCGAGTCCGCCGGAGAGCAGGACGACGGCGCGCGGTGGGTTGGCGGTGGTCATGTCAGCGACCTCGGGCGCCGTTCCACAACACTTTGTGGAGTTGAAGCTGGAAGCGAACCGGCAGGCGGTCGCGCACGATCCACGAAGCGAGGTGTTCTGGGTCGAGTTGGCCGGCGACGGGGGAGAGCAGCACCGGACAGCGCTCGTCGAGGCGAAATTCGGCGATGCGCTCGCGCGCCCATTGGTAGTCGGTTTCGTCGGCGACGACGATTTTTACTTCGTCGTGCGCGGTGAGCAGGTCGATGTTTTCGTAACGGTTGCGTTCGGCTTCGCCGGAAGCGGGCGGTTTGAGATCGACGACACGCGAGACGCGCGGGTCGACGCCGCCAATGTCGAGCGCGCCGCTGGTTTCCAGCGACACCGAATAGCCGGCGTCGCAGAGCGCGGCGAGCAATTCGAGACAGGCGGGTTGGGCGAGCGGTTCGCCGCCGGTGACGCAGACGTAGTGCAGCGCGTGGGCGGCGACGTCGTCGAGCACCGATTGCAGGTCAAGGACTTCGCCGCCGCGAAAAGCGTATTCGGTGTCGCACCACACACAGCGTAGCGGACAACCGGTGAGGCGCACGAACACGGTGGGCAGGCCGACGCGCGTCGACTCGCCTTGCAGCGAAGCAAAAATTTCGGTGACGCGCAGAGTGAGCGTCCGACCCTCGGACATCGCTTACTGCGCCAAGTGTTGTTTTGCCGTCTTGGCCGCGTTGGACGAGGGGTAGCGCTCGACGAGGGAAGTCAGGGTGGCGCGCGCCTTACGCTGATCGCCGAGGGCGATCTGACCGTTGGCGAGGCCGAGCATGGCGTCGGGCGCCATGGAGCTTTTCGGCCAGCGCGCCAGCACAGTGTTGAAATGCTTGGTCGCGCCCGCCACGTCCTTGGCTTGCAAGGCGGCGGAACCGGCCCAGAAGGTGGCTTCGGGCAGACGATCGTCTTCGGGATGCGCGGCGATGAAGGTGTTGAACTCGGCCAGCGCTTCGGAAGCTTTGCCTTGTTTCAGCAGACTGAGCGCAGTTTCGTAGCTGCCGGTACTGACGGTGGTGGCGGCGCCAGCGTTTGC
>JAISSY010000142.1 GCA_031272995.1 Azoarcus sp. | reverse complement strand
ATCCGGCCGCCAGCGCCGCACGATTTCCTTGAATCTGTCCTCATATCCGAGCACGTCCGGATACACCCGCACCCGCGCGATCATGCCGAAAACGGTTTGCATGTCGGCGACGGTGACGGCGTCGACCGCCCACAGGCTGCTCAAATCGAAGTAGCCGCAGTTGACGGCGTCCCACCACGCCAGCAGGAAATCGGCCACGATCAGGCTTTGGTGCGTGCTGCCGTGCGCCATGGCGTCTTCGGAGGTGGCGACCTGAATCAGGCGTTCGAGGGCGGCGATTTCTTCGCTGTTCGGCGGCGGATAGTCGTTGTTGTTGGTTTCTTCCATGTTTTTCTCCTCGTGCGTTTTTTCGTCACTCGCCGCGCATTTGCGGGAACAGGATCACGTCGCGGATGGCGGGGCTGTCGGTGAGCAGCATCGCCAAGCGGTCGATGCCGATGCCGCAGCCGCCGGTGGGTGGCAGGCCGAATTCGAGCGCGCGGATGTAGTCGGCGTCGTAATACATCGCTTCCTCGTCGCCGGCGTCCTTGGCCGCCGCTTGGGCGCGGAAGCGGGCGGCTTGGTCTTCGGGGGCGTTTCGCTCCGAGAAGCCGTTGGCGATTTCACGACCGACGATGAATAGCTCGAAACGCTCGGTGATTTCGGGGTTGGCGTCGGATGCGCGCGCCAGCGGCGAGACTTCCACCGGGTAGTCGATGATGAAGGTCGGCTCCCACAACTCGGCTTCGGTCGAGGCTTCGAAGAGTTGCAGTTGCAGGCTGCCCAAGCCGCCGGGTTTGACTTCCTCGCCGAAGTCCTTGATTTTTTGCCGAATCCACACTTCGTCGCCGAGTTGTTCGACGGTGAAGCCGGGGTGATGTTTGCGAATCGCTTCGACGATGGTCAGACGCGCGAAGGGGGCGGAGAGGTCGAGAGCGCGGCCCTGATAATCGAAAGTCTCGGTGCCGAGCGCCTCGCGCGCGGCGTGGCGCAGCAAGCCTTCGGTGAAATCCATCAGGGTGCGATAGTTCGCATACGCCTCGTAGAACTCCATCATGGTGAATTCGGGGTTGTGGCGCGGCGACAGGCCTTCGTTGCGGAAATTGCGGTTGATTTCGAACACTTTCTCGAAACCGCCGACCACGAGGCGCTTAAGGAAAAGCTCCGGCGCGATGCGCAGGAAAAGATCGCGGTCGAGCGCGTTGTGGTGGGTCACGAACGGCTTGGCGGTGGCCCCGCCCGGAATCGGGTGCATCATCGGCGTCTCGACTTCGAGAAAACCGTGATTGTTCATGTAGTTGCGAATCGACTGCACCAGACGGCTACGCGCCACGAAGGTGAAGCGCGACTCCTCGCTCATGATGAGGTCGACGTATCGCTGCCGGTATTTGGATTCGGTATCGGTGAGTCCGTGGAACTTGTCGGGCAGCGGGCGCAGGCTCTTGGTGAGCAGACGCAGGGTTTCGGCCTTGACGGTGAGTTCTCCGGTGCGGGTCTTGAACAGCGCCCCGGCACAGCCGACGATGTCGCCGATGTCCCATCGTTTGAAATCGGCGTAAGTCTCTTCGCCAATGGTGTCGCGCGCCACGTAAAGCTGGATGCGGCCGGACAAATCCTGAATGGTGACGAAGCTCGCCTTGCCCATGACGCGCTTCAGCATGATGCGACCGGCCACCTTGACCTGCACCGGGGTGGCTTCCAGCGTTTCCGCGTCCTTGTCGCCGTAGAGTTCGTCGAGTTTTCCTGCCGTGTTTTCGCGCGTGAAATCGTTCGGGAAAGCGTTCCCGCTGGCGCGCCACTGCGCGAGTTTTTCGCGCCGTTCGGCGATGATGTGGTTTTCGTCGGCGGCGGGGGAGGCGGGAGCGTCGTTGGTGTTCTGGTCGGACATGATGCGGCGTTGGGGTTTTTGGAAAGGCGCTATTGTCGCAGGCGCGGACGGCAGGGGCAAATCATGAACATCATTTTCGCATCGAGTGGATTCCGGCAAGATAGCGTCCGTCATCAAATACGGGAGGCAGGAAACGATGAAACGCGCACTCGCCATACGTCACGTCGATTTCGAGGATTTGGGAATACTGGCACCGCTGCTGCGCGAGCGCGGCTACGAGATTCGCTATTTCGACGCCACGGTGGACGACTTCGCGACGCTGGAGGCGTCCGCGCCCGATTTGCTGGTGGTGCTTGGCGGGCCAATCAGCGTTTATGAGGACGAAACCTATCCCTTCCTCGCCGACGAACTCGCGGTCTTGCGGCGGCGGTTGGAGCGTGGGGCGCCGACGCTTGGCGTTTGTCTGGGTGCGCAACTGATGGCGTGCGCGATGGGAGCAAAGGTCTATTCGTTGGGCGTAAAGGAAATCGGTTTCTCCGCTCTCGAACTGAGCGAAGCCGGACGGCGCTCGCCTCTGGCGGCGGTGGGCGACACCCCGGTGCTGCACTGGCACGGCGACCAGTTCGACGTCCCGGCCGGCGCGGAGCGACTAGCGGGGACGCACATCGGCAAGAATCAGGTGTTCGAACTCGGCGCCAACGTGCTGGCGCTGCAATGCCATCTCGAAGCCGATTTGACCCGCATCGAACGCTGGCTGGTGGGACACGCCTGCGAACTGGGCGCGGCGGGCATCGACCCGCGCCAGTTGCGCACGCGGGCGCGGCAACTCGCCGACGACCTGCACCGCGCCGGACGTGCTGTGTTCTCGGTCTGGCTGGACGGGTTAAAGGTTTGAAAATCCGATACCATGTCGCAGATTATTTTCGTCTGAAGACCTTTTGGTGAAGAAATGGACAAGCTTCTGACCATCCTGATCGTTCAATACAAGACCCCGGAACTGACCAAAATCTGTTTGCGACTGTTGAATCTGCATACTGACTTGTCGCGGGTCGAAGTCATCGTTATCGACAATCATTCCGAAGACGAGTCAATCGACTGGCTAAAGTCGCTGCCTTTCGTCAAATTGATCGAGCGTCCGGCAATGTCGGGCGAGAGAGTCGGGGAATCGCATTCCAGAGCGCTCGATCTTGGCTTTGAGGAAGTGAAAACACCTCTGGTCATGGTCATGCATACCGACACGTTCGTGATGTCCGACGACTGGCTGGATGTTTTGGTCAAGCCTTTTGAAAACGAACCTAACCTTGCCGGGGTTGGTAGTTGGAAACTGGAAAGCGTTCCGTGGTGGAAGAAGATCGGCAAAGCCATCGAGGATGGGGTCAAGTATTACTTGCTCGCACCTTTTTTCGGTCGCAAGTGGGGGGAGCGCCCCGAACGGCTTCGAAACCATATGTTTTTGCGCAGCCATTGCGCCGTTTATCGCACGGAATTGCTGCGGCAATACACCGATGGTTTTTTCGGTGGCGAAACCGCAGGCAAAAAGGCGCATCACCAGCTTGCCGAAGCCGGATACGAACTTCGTTTCATTCCCTCGGATGAATTGATCAAGTACATCTGGCACCTCAACCACGCGACCATGGTTCTTCATCCTGAGCTTGGTGGCAAGAAAACCAGTAAGCCTTCTTCTTTGCGACAGCTGCAAAGAGATATGGAGAAAATGCACTACCGCGACATTCTTGCTAACGACAAGCTCGATATTCCGGTGACGCGCTCCTCGCCCACGGCGGGGTCGACGCCGTAGAACGCCGCCAGTTGCGCGTACACGTCCGGAAAACCGGCGCGCAGGCTGACCGGCATTTCGAAGAAGGCTTCGGAGGCGACGGCGAAGAATTCCGCCGGGTGTTCGGCGGCGTAGGGGTCGAGCACCGTTTCGATGCCGGCGTCGTCGAGGCGGCACAGACGTTCGTAGGCCGTCGTGAAGGTTTCCGTCCATTTGCGCCGCGACATGCCCCTGGGCAGCGCCGGGAAACCGTCGGCGTGGCCGGCGTTGTTGCCCATGTCGAGCTTGTGGGCGAATTCGTGGATGACGGCGTTCACCCCGGCGGGGGCTTCGTCGTCGAACCACGCCACCAGCACCGGGCCGTCGGCGCGCGCTTCGCCGAGCAGCACGTCGTCGTATTCGTGCACGACGCCGGCTTCGTCCATCACCTTGCGCGGCGCGACGAAATCGCCCGGATAGACCACCACGCCCACCCAACCGCGATAAGCGCCCAAACCCTTGTTGAGTATGGGCAGGCACGCCTGCGCCGCGATGGCGAGCATGATTTCGTCGTTCAGTTCCAGCCCGCGCGCGCCGTAGAACTCCTTTTCGGCGAGGAAACCGGCGGCGAGTTCTTTCAGCCGCGTCAAGGCTTCCGGCGGCAGAAAGGCGAGGAAGGGCAGGCGCGCCTCCACCTTCGCCCACAGTTCGGGGGAGAGCGCGGGGGCGTCATTCGCGGCGGCGCGGGTAAACCAACGTTTCACAGTGGATAACATAGGTGAAGAATCTCACATTGCCGCTGGCTAATGGTAGCGACCGTTATGGGATAATCGCGCGCCATGGTTTCCGTCACACACGCCGTCGACCGCGATGCGGTCGCGCCCCCCATCGAATTGCTCGCCGAAGGTTTGACGCCCGCCGAACGCGGCGGCGTCGAACGTGCGCTCGCGCTCGCCGCCGAAGCCTACGAGGGACGCGAACTCGGCACCGGCGAGTCGGCATGGACGCACGCGCTCGGCTGCGCCCTCATCGTCTCGTCGCTCAAGCTCGACGCCGACACGCGCATCGCCGCCTTGCTCTTTTCGGTCGAGGAATGGGTGAAGGACGGGCGCGAGAAAATCGAGAGCGAATTCGGCGCGCACGTCGCGCGTCTGGTCGGCGGCCTGCGCAAGTTGAACGGCCTGCGCATGTTGACGCGCACCCGCATCGCCGCCTCGGCGCCGGAGATTCGCACCCAGACCGAAACGCTGCGCAAGATGCTGCTCGCCATGGTCGAGGATATCCGCGTCGTGTTGCTGCGGCTGGTGTCGCGCACGCAGACGCTGCGCTATTACTCCGCGGTGGATAACGAGCGCCGGCTGGCGATGGCGCGCGAATCGCTCGACATCTACGCGCCGCTCGCCAACCGCCTCGGCGTCTGGCAACTGAAATGGGAACTGGAGGATTTGTCCTTCCGTTACCTCGAACCCGACACCTATCGGCGCATCGCCAAGATGCTGGACGAGCGCCGCTCCGAGCGCGAGCAGTTCATCCAGAACGCCATCGACCGCCTGCGCGCCGAACTCGACGCGGTGGGCATCAAGGCGGAAATCTACGGGCGACCCAAGCACATCTACAGCATCTACAACAAGATGCTGAAAAAGAAAATCGACTTCGCGCAGGTCTACGACATCCGCGCCCTGCGCGTGCTGGTCGAGGAAGTGCGCGACTGCTACACGGTGCTCGGCATCGTGCATCAGATTTGGCAGCCCATCCACAAGGAATACGACGATTACATCACCCGCCCCAAGGGCAACAATTATCAGTCGCTCCACACCGCCGTGCTGGCGGGCGACGGACGCGCGCTCGAAGTGCAGGTGCGCACCTTCGCCATGCACCGCCACGCCGAACTCGGCGTCGCCGCGCACTGGCGCTACAAGGAAGGCGGCGGCGCGGCGGTGGGCGAATACGACGACAAAATCGCCCTGCTGAGGAGCCTCTTGTCGTGGCGCGACGAAGTGGCCGGCTCGCCGGAATGGGTGGAGCAATACAAGCGCGCCTCGCTCGACGACACCATCTACGTGCTGACGCCGCAGGGCAGGGTGGTCGACCTGCCGCGCGGCTCGACGCCGGTGGATTTCGCCTACCGGCTGCATTCCGACGTCGGCCATCGCTGCCGCGGCGCCAAGGTCGACGGCCATCTCGTGCCGCTCAACACGGCGCTCGACAACGGCCAGACGGTGGAAGTCACCACCGCCAAGGAGGGCGGGCCGTCGCGCGACTGGCTCGACCCGCGTCAGGGCTACGTCACCAGCCAGCACGCGCGCCGCAAGATTCGCCAGTTTTTCAGCGCCCAGGACGAGGAAGAACTCGCCACGCGCGGACGCGCCTTCGTCACCACCGAAATGCGCCGCGACGGCCACGCGCAGGCCAACATCGAGGCGCTGGCGGCGCGGCTCGGCTTCAAGAACGCCGACGCGCTCTACCTTGCCGCCGGGCGCGGCGAAATCGGCCAGCGCACCCTGCAGGCGGCGCTGCGCGAAATGGACGCCGCCACGGCGGCGAGCGAGACGGCGGAAGCCGCCAAGCCCGAAATCGTCGTCAGCCGCAGCCGTTCCGGCGACAGTTCCGGCAAGGTGCTCATCGTCGGCGTCGGCGGAATGCTCACTTCCTTGTCGCGCTGCTGCAAGCCGGCGCCGCCCGACGCCATCAAGGGGTTCGTGACGCGCGGGCGCGGCGTCTCCATCCATCGCGTCGATTGCCGCGATTTTCGCCACCTCGCCGCGCAGCACCCGGAGCGCGTCATCGTCGCCGAGTGGGGCGAGGAAGCCTACGACAAGGAACAGCAATCCGCCTTCCCCGTCGATATCGTCGTGCAGGCCGCCGACCGTCAGGGGCTGCTGCGCGACATCTCGGAGCTGATTCTGCGCGAAAAGCTCAACGTCACCGCGGTCAACACCCAGACGAAGAAACACTTCGCCACCATGCGCTTCACGCTCGAAGTCGGCGGCATCGCGCAACTGCAACGCGCGCTGGCGCAAATCCGCGAAGTGAAGGGCGTGCTCGACGCGCGGCGCGGCTAGTCGACGCGCGGCGGGTCGGCGCGCAAATCCGCCAGCAACATCATCTGCGCCGCCCGCGGTTTGCCGCGCGGGGTGCGGCGCTTGTAGCCGCCGTTGGGCTGCATCTCCCACGCCTGCACGTTGTCGGCGAGGTAGTAGCGCAAACCTTCCTTCATCACCCGGCGTTTGAGTCTGGGGTCGAGCACCGGGAAAGCGATTTCGATGCGGCGGAAGAAGTTGCGCTGCATCCAGTCGGCGCTGGAGAGATATATCCTTTCGGCGCCGTCGGCGTGGAAATACAGGATGCGGTGGTGTTCGAGGAAGCGCCCGACCAGCGAGCGCACGCGGATGTTCTCCGACAGCCCCTTGACGCCCGGACGCAGCGCGCAGGGACCGCGCACGATGAGGTCGATTTCCACCCCGGCCTGCGAGGCTTCGTAGAGCGCCTCGATGGTTTCGGGTTCGAGCAGGGCGTTGATTTTGGCGACGACGCGGGCGCGCCGTCCGGCGCGGGCGATTTCGGTTTCGTTGCGAATGGCCGCCACCACGTTGGGCTGGAGCGAGAACGGCGCCTGCCACAGATGGGTGAGGGTGGAGGCGCGCCCCAGGCCGGTTATCTGCTTGAACACCTCGGCGACGTCGGCGCCGATTTCCTCGTTGGCGGTCATCAGGCCGAAATCGGTATAGAAGCGCGTGGTGCCGGGGTGATAGTTGCCGGTGCCCATATGCACGTAGCGGCGCAGCGCGTCGCCCTCGCGGCGCACCAGCATCAACAGCTTGGCGTGCACCTTGTAGCCGAAGACGCCATAGACGACGTGCGCTCCGGCTTCCTCCAGCCGCGTCGCCCACGAGATGTTGGCTTCCTCGTCGAAGCGCGCCATCAGTTCGAGCACGACGGTGACTTCCTTGCCGTTCCTCGCCGCGCGCACGAGATGCTCCATCAGCACGGAATCGGTGCCGGTGCGATAGACGGTCATGCGTATCGCCACCACTTGCGGGTCGTCGGCGCTGGCTTTGAGCAGTTCGATGACCGGCGCGAAGCTCTGGAACGGGTGATGCAGCAGCACGTCCTGCTTGCGCAGCACCTCGAACAAATCGCGGCGACGGTCGAGCGGGCGCGGCAGCCCCGGACGGAAGGAGCGATATTTGAGGTCGGGTCGGTCGACCCATTCGGGCACCTGATTCATGCGCACGAGATTGACGATGCCCGGCATGCAGTAAAGGTCGGCGGGGTTGAGACGGAATTGCTGCAAGAGGAATTCGGCCATCTCCTCGGAGCAGTTGTCGGCGACTTCGAGCCGTACCGCGTCGCCGAAATGGCGTTGTTGCAGTTCGCCCTTCAGCTTGGCGCGCAAATCCTTGACTTCCTCCTCGTCGAAGAAAAAGTCGGAATTGCGCGTGACGCGGAACTGATAGCAGCCGCGCACGTGCATCCCTGCGAACAGTTCGTCGACGTGGGCGTGCAGCACCGAGGAGAGAAAAACGAAGGTGTAGGGCGCCTGTCCGGGCGCGTCGGGCAGCCGGATGATGCGCGGCAGCACGCGCGGCGCCTGCACGATGGCGGCGTTGGAGTCGCGCCCGAAAGCGTCGCGCCCTTCGAGTTCGACCGCGAAATTGAGGCTCTTGTTGTAGACGCGCGGAAACGGGTGCGCCGGGTCGAGTCCAATCGGCGTCAGCACCGGCATCACTTCGCGCTGGAAATAACCGTGTATCCACGCGCTCTGCGCCTCGTCCCACAGCCCGCGCTTGAGGAAGACGACGCCTTCGGCCTCCAGCGCCGGCAGCACGACGTCGTTCAACAGTCGATATTGTTCTTCGAGAATGCGTTGCACTTCGGCGGACACGCGCGGCAGCAGTTCGGCGGGCGGAATGCCGTCGGAGCCGGCGGCGTGGCTGCCGAGACGGATTTGCTCGCGGATGCCGGCGACGCGAATCTCGAAGAATTCGTCGAGATTACTGGAGACGATGCACAGAAAGCGCAACCGCTCCAAGAGCGGCACGGATTCGTCGGCGGCTTGCGCCAGCACGCGGCGCTGGAATTGCAGCAGCGACAACTCGCGGTTGATGAATTGCTCGGCGCAATGGCGGGACGGGGCGGACGGAGCGGACATCTCGGTTCTCCTGCCGATGACGACGTGCAGATTATGCCGCACGGCGCGAAGGGCGAAGCGACGACAGTGCTAGAATTCGCGCCCTGTTTTCCGCGCTTAGCGCGCACAAGGCCATGCCATGCCGGAAGTCATCGCCGCCGTCGACCTCGGTTCCAACAGTTTCCGCCTTCAGGTCGGGCGCATCGTCAACGACCAGATATATGCCTTCGATGGTTTGAAGGAATCAGTGCGCCTCGCGGCGGGTCTGTCGGCGGACAAGTGGCTCGACGCCGACGCGCAGGAACGCGGTCTGGCGGCCCTGCGGCAGTTCCACGAGCGTCTGGCCGGATTCCCGCCCGAAGCGGTGCGCGCGGTGGCGACCAACACGCTGCGGGTGGCGAAGAACGCGTCGAGTTTTCTCCTGAAAGGCGAGGAGGCGCTCGGCTTTCCCATCGAAGTCATCGCCGGACGCGAGGAAGCGCGGCTGATTTACGTCGGCGTCGCCCACACGCTGCCCGACCCGCATCGCCAGCAGTTAATCGTCGACATCGGCGGCGGCTCCACCGAATTCATCATCGGCAAGAGTTTCGAGCCGATTCTGCTCGATTCGCTCTACATGGGCTGCGTCGGCTACAGCCTGCGCTATTTCCCCGACGGCAAAATCGACAAACGCAGTTTCCGCGATGCGGAACTGGCCGCCCGCCACGAGTTGCAGACCATCGTGCACGACTATCGCAAGACCGGCTGGGAGTTGGCGGTCGGCTCCTCCGGCACCGCGAAGGCGCTGATGGAAATACTGGAAGAAAGCGGCATGGCGCAGGGCGCAGTGACGCGCGAAGGGCTGGAAAAGCTGCGCACCGTCTTTCTGCGCGCCGGGCGTGTCGATGCCGTGGATTTGCCCGGCCTGCGCGACGACCGTATGCCGGTCATCCTTGGCGGTCTGGCCATCATGTACGCGGTGTTCGAGGAATTCGGCCTGCAACGCATGGAGTTTTCCGAAGGCGCGCTGCGTCTCGGCGTGCTCTACGACCTGCTCGGACGCTATCACCACCAGGACTTGCGCGACGCCACCGCCGACGCCTTCATGGGGCGCTATCGCGTAAACATTCGTCATGCGTATCAGGTTTCCGCCACCGCCTGCCACCTGCTGGAACAAATCGTCCCCGCCGCCGCCGAACCGCAGAACCTCGACCGTCGTTTCCTGCACTGGGCCGCGCTCATGCACGAAGTCGGCATCTCGGTCGCCCACGCCGGCTACCACCGCCACAGCGCCTACATCCTCGCCAACGCCGACATGCCCGGCTTCTCGCGCATGGACCAGACCCGTCTCGCCCGCATCGTCCTCGCCCATCGCGGCAAGCTCGACCGTCTTGAAGATTTCTCCCCCGCCGACCCCGACTGGCCCCTAGTCGCCTGTCTGCGTCTGGCCGTCGCCATCCACCGCGCCCGCGACAACCGCGGCGTGCCCGACATCACCCTGACCCAAACCAAACGCGGCTTTCTGGTCGAAACCGAACCGGGCTGGCTGCACCAGTTGCCGCTGACAGCGGCGGCGTTGGAGGAGGAAAGGCAACAGTGGAATACGGTCGGCAAGGTGCTGACGGTAAGGGCGCGGGCGGCGAAGGCGGGGTGAAACCCGTCAATGAAGCAAAGCGCGGATTTCTTCGACTGAAAGACCTGTAAGCGTCTGGATGGTCTCGATGGGAACGTTCTCGGTGAGAGCCTTTCGGGCGACCGCCAAGAGTCCTTCACGCCGCCCTTCCTGCCTGACGAACTTGTCCCGTGCAAGCTGGTCCCATTCGGCTTTTTGCCGCGCCTCGAACACCAGACGCGCTTTCTCGTCGGCGGATAGCTCTTTCAGCCGCACCACGGCTTTCTTCACGTCAGGGTTGTTGTCGGAGAGCACTTCGTAGACCTCCTCACGGTCGTCCTTCAGGAACGCCAACCAGAACCATTCCGGCGTGCCGTCGCTATTATCGGGCAATTTCGG
>JAISSY010000133.1 GCA_031272995.1 Azoarcus sp. | reverse complement strand
GTGCTGCGCGAATTTCCCGCCACCACCACGGCAGCGGCCACCGCGTACAACGCGCGGCAGGCGATACACCGCATCCTCTACGGCGCCGACGACCGCCTGCTGGTGGTCATCGGGCCGTGCTCGATTCACGACGTCGAGGCGGCGCGCGAGTACGCCAAAAAGCTCAAGGCCGAGGCCGACCGGCTCAAGAACGACCTCATGGTGGTGATGCGCGTTTATTTCGAGAAGCCGCGCACGACGGTGGGCTGGAAAGGGCTGATCAACGATCCCTATCTCGACAACAGCTATTCGATCAACGACGGCTTGCGGCTGGCGCGCAGCCTGCTGTGGGAAATCAACGAACTGGGGCTGCCGGCGGGCACCGAGTTTCTCGACATGATCACGCCGCAGTACTACGCCGATTTCGTCGCATGGGGCGCCATCGGCGCGCGCACCACCGAGAGTCAGGTGCACCGCGAACTGGCCTCCGGCCTGTCGTGCCCGGTCGGCTTCAAGAACGGCACCGACGGCAACGTGAAAATCGCCGTCGACGCCATCAAATCGGCGCAGTCGCCGCACCATTTCCTCAGCGTCACCAAGGCCGGGCATTCGGCCATCGTCTCCACCAAGGGCAACGAGGATTGCCACGCCATTCTGCGCGGCGGCAAAGCGCCGAACTTCGACGCGCCTAGCGTCGAGGCGGCCTGCGAGGAACTGGCGCGCGCCGGGCTGCCGGCGCGAGTGATGATCGATTTCTCGCACGCCAACAGCCGCAAGCAATACAAACTGCAACTCGACGTGGCGCGCGACGTGGCGGCGCAGTTGGGGCAGGGCGAGGATCGCATCATCGGCGTCATGGTGGAGTCGCACCTGAAGGAAGGTCGACAGGATCTGGTGCCGGGGGTCGAACCCGAATACGGCAAGAGCATCACCGACGCCTGCATCGGTTGGGAGGACAGCGTCGGCGTGCTCGACGAACTCGCCAACGGCGTGCGCCAGCGCCGCGTGACGCGCGCTTCGGCGGGAGCGGTGAAGTAAGGCCGGACTCGCGATGTCCGCCATCGTCGAATTCCAGCAAATCCGCAAAAACTACCGTGTGCGCGAGCGGGAGATTCGGGCGCTCGACGGCATCGACCTTGCGGTGGAGGCGGGCGAGGTGTTTGGCGTCATCGGGCATTCGGGGGCGGGGAAGTCGACGCTGATTCGGTTGGTCAATGCGCTGGAAAGGCCGAGCGGCGGGCGGGTGCTGGTCGATGGCGAGGACGTCACCGCGCTCGACGACGCCGGGTTGCGGGCGCTGCGGCAGAAGATCGGCATGATTTTCCAGCACTTCAATTTGCTCTCCAGCAAGACGGTGGCGCAGAACGTCGCCTTTCCACTGCGCATCGCCGGTCGGCGCGACGACGACGCCATCGCGGCGCGCGTCGCCGAATTGTTGGGGCGCGTCGGGCTGAGCGATCAGGCGGACAAATATCCGGCGCAACTCTCCGGCGGACAGAAGCAGCGCGTCGGCATCGCGCGGGCGCTGGCGACCGGGCCGCGCATCTTGCTGTGCGACGAGGCGACTTCCGCCCTCGACCCGCGCACGACGCGCTCGGTGCTGGCGCTGCTGGACGAAATCAACCGCGAACTCGACCTCACCATCATCCTCATCACCCACGAAATGCAGGTGATTCGCAGCCTGTGCGACCGCGTCGCGGTGCTGCACGAGGGCAGGGTGGTGGAGATGGGCGCGGTAAGCGAGGTGTTCCAGAACCCGCGCCACCCGGAGACGCGCGAATTCGTTTCCGAATCCGAAATCGTCCGACTGCGCCGCGACGGCGGCGGGGAGGCGGCGCGATGATGGAAATCCTCACTGGCCTGCCGTGGGACGAAATCGCCGAGGCGACGCTCGACACGCTGCTGATGCTCGGCATCTCGATGGCCTTCACCCTCGTGCTCGGCCTGCCGCTCGGCGTCGTGCTGTTCCTCACCGGCAAGCGGCAACTGCTGGAGCAAACGGCGCTCTACAACGTGCTTTCCTTCGTGGTGAACGTGCTGCGTTCGGTGCCGTTCATCATTTTGCTCATCGTGATGATGCCGCTCACCGAAATCGTCGCCGGCACCTCGCTCGGCGTGCAGGGTTCGATTCCGCCGCTGGTGGTGGGGGCGGCGCCGTTCTTCGCGCGGCTGGTGGAAACGGCGCTGCGCGAAATCGACCGTGGCATCGTCGAGGCCACACAGGCGATGGGGGCGACGACGCGGCAAATCGTTTTCGGCGCGCTCATCCCCGAGGCGCTGCCGGGCATTATTGCCGCCGTCACCGTCACCGCCATCGCGCTGGTTTCCTACACCGCCATGTCGGGCATCATCGGCGGCGGCGGGCTGGGTGACCTCGCGGTGCGCTACGGCTACCATCGCCATCAGAACGACGTCATGGTAGTGACGGTGCTGCTGCTCCTCGTTCTGGTGCAGGCATTGCAGATGTTCGGTGATAAGCTCGTGCTCCGATTCTCGCGCCGCTAAAGGCTTTCGGAGTATATCGACATGAAGATTTCTGCTTTTGCCCTCGTCCTTGCCGCCATGCTGCCGTTCTCGACCGCGGCGACGGCGGAAAAACTCGTCGTCGGCGCCACCCCGGTGCCGCACGCGGAAATTCTCGATTTCGTCAAACCGGCGCTGGCGAAGCAGGGCGTCACATTGGAAGTGAAGGTGTTCACCGACTACGTGCAGCCCAATCTGCAAGTGGCGCAAAAGCACCTCGACGCCAATTTCTTCCAGCACCAGCCTTATCTCGACGAGTTCAACCGCAGTCGCGGCGCGACGCTGGTGAGCGTGGCGGGCGTCCACATCGAGCCGTTCGGGGCTTATTCGCTGAAAGTCAAAAAGCTCGACGACCTCGCCGAAGGCGCGACGGTGGCGCTGCCGAGCGACGCCACCAACGGCGGACGCGCCTTGCTGCTGCTCGCGGCGCACAAGCTCATCGGCCTGAAGGAAGGCGTCGGCATCGCCGCCACCAGGCGCGACGTGACGTTCAACCCGAAGAAGCTCAAATTCCGCGAACTGGAGGCCGCCACCTTGCCGCGTGTGCTCGACCAGGTGGATTTGGCGCTCATCAACACCAACTACGCGCTCGACGCCAAACTCGACCCGCTCAGGGACGCGCTGGTCATCGAGGACGCGCGCTCGCCCTACGTGAACATCCTCGTCGCACGCCCCGACAACGCCGCCAGCGCAGCGATGCAAAAACTGGCGGCGGCGCTCGTCGCCCCGGAAGTGCGCGCCTTCATCGAAAAACGCTACAAGGGCGCGGTGGTGCCGGTGTTCTGATTCGGAGGCGGCAAGGTGAAACGGGGCGATTTGTTCGGCTGGATTTTCATCGTCATGGTGGCGGCGGCTTTCGCGCTGCCGCGCATTTTCGGCCACGCCGACGCGCCGCCCGCGGAAGAAGCGAGCGTCGCCGCCGTGCGGGAAGCGGTGACGCAGCAGGGCTTGAACGCCGAAATCGCTTTTCGCCGCAAGCTCGACAAGGTTTGGGTGGAAGGCGTCGGCACGGTGGAAAAAACGCTCAGGGACGACACCGAGGGCGCCCGCCACCAACGTTTCATCCTGCGCCTGTCGCCGCGCCAGACCTTGCTGGTGGCGCACAACATCGACGACGCCCCGCGTCTGGAAGACCTGCGCGTGGGCGAGGAAATCGCCTTTCGCGGCGAATATATCTGGAACGCCCAAGGCGGCCTGCTGCACTGGACGCACCGCAAGAACGTCGCCAACGACGCCGGCTGGCTCGAACGCGACGGGCGGCGTTACGACTGAAACCGGCTCGTCGTGGCGCTTTCGTGCCGGGTTCGCTACCTATAGAATGCCGCGACTTTCCGATTTCCCCCGAGCGCGACCGGCATGTTCCTGAAAATCCTCATGATGGCGGCGTTTTTCGCCGTCACGATATATATCGGCTACTACACCCGCAAACACGCGCAGGACGTAGACGGCTTCGTGCTCGGCGGGCGCAAGGTAGGGCCTTGGCTCACCGCTTTCGCCTACGGCACCTCGTATTTCTCCGCCGTGGTGTTCATCGGCTACGCCGGGCAGTTCGGCTGGAAATACGGCATGGCGGCGCTGTGGATCGGGTTGGGCAACGCCTTCATCGGCAGTCTGCTGGCGTGGTACGTGCTCGGCGCGCGCACGCGGGCGATGACCCACCATCTGCGCGCGCAGACGATGCCGGAATTCTTCGGCGCGCGCTTCGGCAGCCACGGCCTGCGCATCGCGGCGGCGGCGATCATCTTCGTCTTTCTCATCCCTTACACCGCCAGCGTCTACAACGGGTTGTCGCGCCTGTTCGACATGGCTTTCGGCGTGCCCTACGAGTGGTGCATCGTCGCGATGGCGGCGCTCACCTGCGTGTACGTGGTGCTCGGCGGCTACATGGCGACGGCGGTCAACGACCTCGTACAAGGGCTGATCATGCTGTTCGGCATCGTCGCGGTGATCGTCGCAGTGCTCGCCGGACACGGCGGCTACTCCAACGCGATGATTACCCTGTCGCGCGTGCCTGCCGACGTGGCGGGCGTGGTCGGAATGCAGGGCGTCTTCGTGTCGATTTTCGGGCCGGATCTGTTCAACCTCGCCGGGGTGTTCGTGCTCACTTCGCTTGGCACGTGGGGCTTGCCGCAGATGGTGCAGAAGTTCTACGCCATCCGCAGCAGCGACGCGATCAAGCGCGGCGCGATCATCTCCACCCTGTTCGCGCTGGTGGTGGCGGGCGGCAGCTATTTTCTCGGCGGCTTCGGGCGGTTGGCGGCGGACAGCATCGCCTGGACGCCCGCCGGCACTCCCGTCTACGACTCGGTGATTCCGGCGATGCTGGCCGACATGCCGGATTTGCTGATCGGTCTAACCGTAGTGCTGGTGCTCTCTGCTTCGATGTCGACCCTGAGCTCGCTGGTGCTCACCTCCAGTTCGACGCTGACGCTCGATTTCATCAAGGGCAACTTCCTGCGCGACATGAACGCCCGCGCCCAACTGACGGTGATTCGCGCCCTGATCGTGGTTTTCGTGCTGGTGTCGGCGGTCATCGCGCTGGTGCAGTACAACTCGCCGGTGACCTTCATCGCGCAACTGATGGCGATCAGTTGGGGCGTGCTGGCCGGCGCTTTCCTCGCGCCTTTCCTCTACGCCCTCTACTGGCGCGGCGCGACCACGACGAGCGTGTGGGCGTGCTTCGTTTTCGCGGTGGCGCTGGTGTGCTCGAACATGC
>JAISSY010000072.1 GCA_031272995.1 Azoarcus sp. | reverse complement strand
ACGGCGGCAGGCGGCGCGGTCATCGACGCGGTGACCGACGACGATGACGACGAGAAGAAAAAAGAAGAAAAGGAAGCGGAGAAGGACTGACTCCATGCCGGCCATCATGGCCGTGAACTACGTCACGTTATGACATGGATTTATGCCGAAGCACGCTGGGGCGTGACTTTTGCAACATGTGCCGTCTGAGAAATTACTTTAAGTTCGCCACATCAGGGCTTTGATGGGCGGGGAATTTCCATGAGGCATTCCGATTTTCAGGCAGAAATCCGGGAATTGAACGTTGCTTTTTTGATGCTGGCGCAGAAGATGCTGCGCGGGGATCGGGAAACGGCGATGTTCAGGCTCGGTATCGGCGAGGAACTGGCCGATTACATCGAAAACCTGTCCGCCGCGCGTCTGGTGCGGATGGCGGACAACCCGGTGATGATTCCGCGCTTTCGCTTCGACGACGAACATCTCGCGCGTTTGATGGCAGGCGAGGGGCGCGACGAGACCGCCTCCACCCTGCATGCGGCAATCATCGTCGCCGGACGGGCGACCAAAGAAGTCGCCTAGCGCAAAAAATGTAGTTCAAAGGATTCGGGCAGACTCCGGCGAGAGGAGATAAATGTGAGGAACGTGAGAATCATCGACGAGGCGGAGGACGTGCGCCGTGCAGTGGAGATGGTGCGTCTGGGCGCGCGTATGCAGATGCTCGAAGCCGAAACGCGGCTGTCGCGCGAAAAGCTGCTGCGCATTTACAAGGAAGTGCGCGGCGTCTCGCCGCCGAAAGGGATGCTGCCGTTTTCCACCGACTGGTTCATGACTTGGCAGCCCAACGTGCATTCGTCGCTGTTCATGGGTTTCTACCGCTATTTCGAGCAGGGCTTGGGATTGGGCGGACTGGAAGCCATCGTCAAGGCTTACAACCTCTATCTCGATCAGGTCGAGGCCGGCGGCATCGAACCGATTTTGAGCCTGACGCGCGCGTGGACGCTGGTGCGTTTCTTCGACGCCGATTTGCTTCATCTCATCGAATGCCACACCTGCGGTGGCCGCTTCGTCGCGCACGCCTACGACCCCTCGCGCGGATATGTCTGCGGCCTCTGCAACATGCCGTCGCGCGCCGGCAAGACCCGCCGCGCCGCGGTGAGCAAGGTGCGCGTACGGGAGGCGGTTGCGACCGTTTGAACGGCGTCGCCGATTGCAGCAAGCAAGGCCGTCCAATGCGGACGGCCTTGTTTTTTGCGGTTCCGAGTTTTCGATCAAAACATCGGAGGCGCTGCCGGATTGACTGGCGGAGAATCCGGGCATTGATTCCAGCGCGGGTTGCAGCCATAGCGGTGACCCAGTTCGATAAAAGCCGCCTCAGCTTCGGAATATCTTCCCAAACTGTCGAGCAGCGCGGCCTTGCCGGTAAGCGCTTGCCGCACGTTGACGAAACGCACCGCGTAGAACCCTTGTCCCGACTCGTTTTTTGCGTTGGCGTCGCGTTCGAAGATCAGGTTGTAAAGCGCCAGTGCTTCTTCCGGTTTCCCCGTTTGTACGAATTGCGGCGCGATTTTGAATAAAGTATTGCTGGCGGAGAGCGAAAGGTTGTCGCGCAAGCGCTTGACGATGGCGCGAAGCGTCGCGGCGATTCTGGTGGGATCCACCGCTTCCAGTATCTGGGCCTGCTTGAGCTGCGCTATCGTCGTTATCTCACCGGTTGTCTCGCTGTCATTGCCAAAACGCCGCACGATCTCGTCGACGGTGGCGAAAGCGCGTTCCGGATGTCCCGCCCGCACCTGTGTCTCGCTTTTCTGCAACAGCGCCAGAGCGGTCGCCTGACGCATGGTCGCGCGCGGGTCGCGCCCGAAACGGCGGTCGATGCCATCGAAATCGGCGATGGCTTGTTGGTATTTCCCGCTGCGTTCGGCTGCCAGCCCTTGTTGAAACAGCAGCAGGGAGACATTTTCCGCTTCGGCGGCCGCTGCGGCGTCGTCGGGGGGAGTGCGTTTGACGGTCGCGTCGTAACGGGCGATGGCTTCTCTGGCTTTGCCCGCATCGGCATTGGCCTTTTCGATTTCGCCCAGTTCGGCGACAGCGCGTTGCCTGAACGTTCTGATCTGCAGCATTCCCTGAACTATGGCGGGATGTGTGTCTTTTCCGAAGCGCTTCTCCATGTCGTCGAAAAGGGAAAGCGCTTCGCCGTATCGCCCCCGCAGCAGGAGCAGAGCGGCCTTGTTGGCCGCGCCAAGCAGCGCCGAATTATTGACGGTCACCGCCAGTGCCGTCGGATTGCGGCCGACATGGCGGTCGGCCTCGTCGAACAACGCCATTGCCTTGTCGAACGCACCCGGCGTGAAAACGATCATCCTCGCCTTGAACAACAGAGCCTCCGCTACGGCATTGCGCGTTGCCTGCGCTTCATCCTTGCCGTAACGCCGGATGACTTCGTCGAGTAACGCACTTGCGGCTGCCTCGTCGCCGGCGAGACGCAATATTCCTGCCCGTCGAATCTGCGCCAAAGCGACTTCGACGCTCACCTCGTCCACTCGTACCTCTCCATAGGCGAGGTACAGCGCAGCGTAAATTTCGGACGCATTTTTCAGATCGCCCTGCATTTGACGCGCGGTGCCTTTGCGAGCCATAGCCGCTGCCGCAATCGTGCGCGAAGCCGAATCGACCTTTCCACGGGTTTTCGCGATTGCCTGGTCGAAATAGGCGATGGACGCTTCGTGACGACCGTTCATGAGCAATTCGGTGCCTGTGGACAAAGCGCCCAGCGCCGCTTTTGTTTCCGGGCCTGCGGCGGCCAGTTCCTTGTTCGTGAGCATCACCGCTTTCAGATCGGGAAGTCTCAGCACGATGAGGCGGATTTTATCGTTGCTGTCATTGCCGAAACGACGCGAAATTTCGTCTAACACCGGCATTTCCTCGTCGTATTTCGCCTGCCGTTCCAGTAGGACGAGCTTGAGCCACAGCACCTGAAAAACATGGTCTTTCAGTTGTCGGTTGTTGCCGAACCGCTGCAGGAAGTCGTTGCAAACCGTCAGGGCTTCGGGTGTTTTCAGTTGTTGCGACAGCGCGTAGGCCTTGGCGGCCAGCACCATGGCGACGGATTCCTGAACGTTCATGTCGTCGTCGTTGCCGAATCGCTTGACCAGTTCGTCGATGACGCCCATCGCTTCATCAGGTTTGCCAATCACCAGCAGCATTTGCGCCACGTGTGCGAGGCTGGGCGCGACCGATTTGCGGGTTTCCACGACGCGCTCGTCGCCAAAACGCCGGACGATTTCATTCGCCACAGCGACCAAATCGTCGTCCTTGCGTTGGGCGACGATGTTGTTCGATTTGAGAGCTAGTGCGTTGAGTGCGAACACCCGGATCGGCGGCGAAGCGTCGTTGCCGTACTGTGAAACGATTTTGTCGAGTGCGGCGTTCGATTCATCGAATTTATCGGCCGCGCTCAAATTTTGCGCGTTGTCGAGCGAAGCCTTGGCGGCCAGATAACGTTCGGTGACCTGAACGCTGTCGGTCGCCGCAGTCGGCGTTTGGGCGCAAGAGGTGACGAAAATGGCAAGCGTGGCCGCAAGCGCGGCGACCAGCGAACGGGATGATGATGACATTGGAGATTCCTGAAAGGAGGGCTGGATAGTAACAAAAAAGCGGGCAAGGACTTCCGCACTTGTCACAGGAAAGACGCCATACCTGTAGCGACAGGCATCAATGCAGGCCGCTTTTTTATATCCCGGGTTCAAGTTTTCACGGAAGGCGGGCGCGAAATCCGGCAAGGTATTGTCTCCGCCGAAGTTGGAGTCCTCCGTGAATCTGCTGCTTGGCTACTTCATCATCATCGCCGCCGCGCTGGGCAGCTTTGCCGTGCACGGCAGCATTTTCGCGCTGTGGGTGCCGAGCGAGTACGTCGGCATCTTCGGGCTGCTGGTGGGCGGCTTCATCGCCAGCAACGGGTCGAAGGTGTTGAAGGCGTCGATGAAGTCCATGGGGCTGGCGGTGAAGGGGTCGAAGTACAACCGCGATCTTTACGTCGATCTGCTCTCGCTGTTGTACGAGATTCTCGCCAAGGTGAGGAAGGAAGGGCTGATGTCGATCGAGAACGACGTCGAGAACCCGGAATCGAGCGCCATTTTCGGCAAGTATCCGAACATCGCCGCCGATCACCACGTCATCGAGTTCATGTGCGACTACCTGCGCATGATGGTGGGCGGCAATCTCAACGCTTTCGAAATCGAGAACCTGATGGACATGGAACTGGAAACGCACCATCAGGAAGCGCATCAGGCGCCGCACGCCATCGACGAAATCGGTCAGGCGATGCCGGCTTTCGGCATCGTGGTCTGCGTCATGGGGGTGGTGAACACCATGGGCGCGGTGGGCGAGCCGCCGGCCGTGCTCGGCAAGATGGTGGCGGGGGCGCTGGTGGGGACTTTCCTCGGCATCCTGCTCTCTTACGGTTTCGTCTGTCCGCTCGCCAGCCAAATCAAGCAGAAAGTGGAGGAGAGCGGCAAGATTTTTCAGGTGGTCAAGGTGGTGCTGCTGGCGAGCATGAACGGCTACGCGCCGCAAATTGCGGTCGAATTCGGCCGCAAGGTGCTGTATGCCAACGACCGCCCGACTTTCCTCGAACTGGAAGCGGAACTGAAGAATCGCAAGGGCTGATAAAGGGAGACAGGGGACGAGGCCGTGAGCGACGACAGTCAGCAGCCAATCATCGTCAAACGCATCAAGAAAACCACTGCCGGCGCGCATGGCGGGGCGTGGAAGATTGCCTATTCCGACTTCGTGACCGCGATGATGGCCTTCTTCCTGATGATGTGGCTGCTCGGCTCCACCGCGCAGGGCGATTTGAAGGGCATCGCCGACCAGTTCCAGAACCCGTTGAAAATGTCGATGGCGGGCGGCGAGGGCAGCGGCGACAGTTCAAGCATCATCAAGGGCGGCGGCGAGGATTTGTCGCGACAGGTCGGGCAGGTGCGGCGCGGCGAGACGCGCGCGACCCGCAGCAGCAAGGACACCGCCGGCAAGCAGCGCCAGCGCGGCGTCGGCGCCGACCCGGAAGGCATCGAGATGGAAAAGCGCCGCGAGCGCGCCATGCTGGTCGACCTCAAGGGGCGCATCGAGGCGCTGGTCGAGGCCAACACGCAGTTGCGCACTTTCCGCAACCAGATTCTCATCGACATCATCTCGGAGGGGCTGCGCATCCAGATTGTCGACGAGAAGAACCGCCCGATGTTCGACATCTCCAGCGACCAGTTGCGCCCCTATTCGCGCGACCTGCTCGACGCCATCGGCAAGGCGTTGAACGAGGTCGACAACCGCATCAGCATCTCCGGTCATACCGATTCGGCGCAGTACGCCGGCGGCGAACGCTTCTTCTCCAACTGGGAACTCTCCGCCAACCGCGCCAACGCGGCGCGGCGCGAACTGATTTACGGCGGGCTGGACGCCCTCAAAATCGTGCGCGTGGTCGGGCTGGCCGACACCGTGCATCTCGACGCCGACAACCCACTCGACCCCATCAACCGGCGCATCAGCATCGTCGTGCTCAACAAGGCGTCGGAGGCGGCCATCCGCGACGAAATCAAGGGACTCTCAGCCGAGGCTTCAATACACACGGTGCCGGAGGCGATGGAACTGGCCGACGAAATCGGCGGGCGCCCGCCGCCGCCCGCCGCCACGCTGGATGCCGCGACATCCGCCGAACCCCGGCTCGACATCGCCCCCGGACAATGACAACAAGGCAACACACATGGCTCTGACCCCACCCCCGCACGACGACACTCTCCATCACCATTTCGGCGCCACGAGCGCTACGAGCGCCACGCATTCGACGCCGACGCACACGCCGCTATCGACGCATTCATCGCTATCGGCGCACACGCCGTCGACAACCCACTCGCCGTTGTCGTCGCGCACGCCCGCGCCCGCGACGCACACGCCCCTGCACGCCGCCGACATCAGCCGCACGCTGGAGACGATTTCCTCCTCCGGCACGGCGGGGCGGGAGTTCGAATTCACCCCGGTCGATTTCGAGCGCATCCGCAAGATGCTCTACCAGAACGCCGGCATCGCGCTCTCTCCCGCCAAACAGGACATGGTCTACAGCCGGCTGGCCAAGCGCCTGCGCGCCACCGGCAAAAAGACCTTCGCGCAGTATTTGCAGCACGTCGAGCAGGACCGCGGCGAGTGGGAGATTTTCATCAACTCGCTCACCACCAACCTGACTTCGTTCTTCCGCGAGTCGCACCACTTCGACATCCTCGCCGAGCAATTGAAGAGCATCAAGGAGAAGCGCCCCCTCAAAATCTGGTGCTGCGCCGCCTCCACCGGCGAGGAACCGTATTCGCTGGCGATTACCGCTTGCGAAGCCTTCGCCAGCCTGACGCCGCCGGTGCAAATCCTCGCCACCGACATCGACACCGCCGTGCTCGCCACCGGCGAGAAGGGCAACTACCGCAAAGACCGCGTCGACCGGATGAATCCCGACTACCTGAATCGCTACTTCACCCACAAGAGCGCCGACGGCAGTTACACGGTGCGGCCCGAACTGCGGCGCATGATTACCTTCCGGCGCATCAATCTGCTCTCGCCCGCTTGGCCGGTGCAGGGGCCGCTGGACGCGATTTTCTGTCGCAACGTCATGATTTATTTCGACAAGCCGACGCAATACGGCATTCTCAAGCGCTTCGTGCCGCTGATGCGCCCGGAAGCGCGGCTCTACGCCGGGCATTCGGAGAGCTTTCTGCACGCCAGCGACCTGCTGCGCTCGCTCGGGCGCA
This sequence comes from Azoarcus sp., assembly GCA_031272995.1. GTDB lineage: Bacteria > Pseudomonadota > Gammaproteobacteria > Burkholderiales > Rhodocyclaceae > WRNU01. The sequence goes on along the minus strand of JAISSY010000072.1, from coordinate 8,291 downwards.
CGGTGTACGTGCGGCTCGATTCGCCGCTGCACTGACGGGAGCGCGTCATGGAACCGCCGACCGTCGTCAAACCCGCCACGCCGCACACTGCGGCGCTGGCCGAAAAAATGAAAGCGCGCGCCAGAGCGAAATCGACCCCTGCGCTCGCGCCGACGACGACGAAGCCGCCGCTCACGCCGCACCCGCACGACCATCTCGTCGTGCCGCCGTCGCTGACCGGGGTCAAATCGAATTCGCCGCGCCTCGTGCCCTACACCGGCACCATCATCTTCATCGGCGCCTCCACCGGCGGCACCGAGGCCATTCGCGAAGTGCTCACCCGCCTGCCCGGAAACATTCCGCCGATTCTGATGACTCAACACATGCCGGAGATGTTCACCGGCTCGTTCGCGGCGCGCCTCGATTCCCTGAGCGAAGTGCACGTGGTCGAGGCGCAGCAGGGCGAACCGATCGAGCCGGGCGTCGCCTACCTCGCCCCCGGTCATTCGCACCTGCTCATCAAGAGGGCCGAACACGGCGGCTACGTCTGTGAGTTGTCGCGCGGCGAGCCGGTCAATCGCCACCGGCCCTCGGTGGATGTGCTGTTCGACTCCGCCGCCGAGGTGATGGGGCGTTCGGCCATCGGCGTGCTGCTCACCGGCATGGGCAAGGACGGCGCCATGGGCATGCTGCGCATGATGAAGGCGGGCGCTTGGACGATTGCGCAGGATCAGGCGACTTGCGTCGTCTACGGGATGCCGCGCGAAGCCTTTTTGCTCGGTGGAGTCAAGGAGGTGGCGCCGCTCACAGAGATTGCAGGCCGTGTATTGCAGCGTTTGAGAGGCGGATTTCACGGTTCCGTGGAACGCGCCCGCGTATGATGAATCAGGCCGTAATACCGGGCCGATATATGCCCATAGCTTAACAGGTGGGCGGAGACCGAGAAATGTCCGACTTGCTCAAGAACATCGATGCCAGAACCAGACTGGCCGGCACAAACAAACTGGAAATCCTGCTATTCACGCTGGGGGTGGATCAGCGCACCGGGCGACGCGAAACCTTCGGCATCAACGTCTTCAAGGTGCGCGAGGTCATGCGCACCCCGGCGATTACCGCCGCGCCGGAGATGCCTTCCTCGGTGGAAGGCATGGTCAGCCTGCGCGGCGTGTTGGTGCCGGTGGTCGACCTCGCCAAATACGTCGGCATCGGCGCCGAGGAAAAGACGGTGCGCGACATCATGATCGTCACCGAATACAACGGCCACACGCAGGGCTTCCTCGTCGAAGCCGTCGACACCATCCTGCGGCTCGATTGGTCGCAGATGCGCGTGCCGCCCGACATGCTCACCGCCCACATGGGCGGGCTGGTGACGGCGGTCACCGAACTGGAAGGCAACAAGCTGGTGATGCTGCTCGACGTCGAAAAGGTGTTGTCCGAAACCACCAAGTACGACGACGACAACCAGTTGTTCAAGGACATCAAGCCGATCGAGAACGCCGACCGCTACACGGTGGTGTTCGCCGACGATTCCTCGGTGGCGCGCAAGCAAATCATCCAGACGCTCGACATGATCGGCGTCAAGTACGTCGGCGCCGTCAACGGGCGGCAGGCATGGGAAGAACTGAAGAAAATCGCCGACAACTGCGCCGCTACCGGGCGCAAGGTCTCCGACGTGGTCAGTCTGGTGCTTACCGACGTGGAAATGCCGGAGATGGACGGTTACATCCTCACCCGCCACGTCAAATCCGACCCGCGCTTCGAGGGCGTGCCGGTGGTGATGCACTCGTCGCTGTCGGGCATGTCGAACCAGCAACTCGGCATTTCGGTGGGGGTCGACGAATACGTGCCCAAGTTCGAGCCGCTGCGGCTATCTCAGACGCTGCGCCGCATGATTCTCGGCGAAAAAACCGAAGAAACCGATCCGGCGGCGACGGAACAAAAGTGAAGCAAGAAGGGGAAAGTCATGTCGGGTTCTAACGACGAAACGGCCGTGACGGCCAAGGATACGGATCTGTTGGAGACCGTCGACGGGCGCACCATGCTCGCCGGCTCCAATCGCATGGAAATTCTGCTGTTTTCGCTCGGCACCAGCGAAACCTTCGGCATCAACGTGTTCAAGGTGCGCGAGGTCTCGGCGACGCCTTTCATCACCAAGGCGCCCAACATGCCGCGCGGGGTCGAAGGGCTGATTTCGCTGCGCGGCAACGTCATTCCGGTGCTCGCGCTCGCCAAGATTCTCGGGCTGGCCAAGCCGGGCGACGAGCTTGGCGGTTCGATGATGGTCACCGAATACAGCAAACGCACGCTCGGCTTCCTCGTCGACAGCGTCGACCGCATCATTCGCGTCGAATGGGACAAGGTGCGCGCGCCGGAGAACGTCTCCACCAGCAGCCTGCACAACTACATCACCGCCATCACCGAACTGGCCGACGGCAAGCTCGTCTCCATCCTCGACGTCGAAACCATCCTCGCCAACACCTTCGGCGATCAGGTAGTCGGCAACATCGAAGCCATGCACGGCGGCGGCGACTACAACATCTTCTTCGTCGACGATTCGGCGGTGGCGCGCCGCAAGATCGTCGAAGTGCTCGACAAGATGGGCGTGCATCACAAGCACGCGCAGAACGGACTCGAAGCGTGGACGCGCCTCGAAGGCATGGCCGGGCACGCGCAGCAGACCGGCAAGCACGTCTCGGACGAAATCGACCTCATCCTCGTCGACGCCGAGATGCCGGAAATGGACGGCTACGTGCTCACCCGCAACATCAAGAACGACGCGCGCTTCGACGGCATTCCGGTGGTCATGCACTCGTCGCTGTCCTCGGAAGCCAATCGCGCCATGGGCAAGCGCGTCGGCGTGGACGCCTACGTGGCGAAGTTCGACGCCGACATCCTCGCGCAGACCTTGCGGCCGCTGCTGCAACGCGCGCATCAGGCGGCGTAGGGCAGCGCTCGCCAGCACTACGGAGAACACGATGGGAGACCCGAAGACGAAATTCCTGATCGTCGACGACTTTTCGACGATGCGCCGCATCGTGCGCAATCTGCTCAAGGAATTGGGCTACACCAACGCCGACGAGGCCGAGGACGGCGTGGTGGCGCTGCAGAAGCTGGAAGCGATGCCGTCGGAGTTCAACTTCATCGTCTCGGACTGGAACATGCCCAACATGGACGGGCTGACGCTGCTGCAGAAGATACGCAGTTCGCCGCATCTCAAGCATCTGCCGGTGCTGATGATCACCGCCGAGGCCAAGAAGGAGAACATCATCGCCGCCGCGCAGGCGGGGGCGAGCGGCTACATCGTCAAACCGTTCACGGCGGCGACGCTGGCCGAGAAGCTGGAAAAAATCTTCGAGAAGATGGGTGCCTGAGCGCGCCTGACAAGGGGTAACGGAAAGGAAACAGGAGGTCGGATGGTGGCAAAGAAATCGGAAACCGGGGATTCGGACGACCTCCAGGCGCTGTTCGACAGCATCGCCGCCGGAGGAGATGGCGCGTCGCCCGCGCCGGCGCCCGCCGCGCCGACTCCCGCCGCGCCGGCTCCGACTGCGCCCGCAGCGGCAGCGGCGCCCGCCGCCGCACCCGCGCCCGCCGCGCCGCAACCGCCGCCGGCTCCTGCGCCCGCCGCGCGCGCCGGGGGCGACACCAACGACAACGACGAATTGCAGGCGCTGTTCGACAGCGAGGCGAGCAAGTTCGCGCCGCCCGCCGCCGCCGCGCCCGCCGCCATGCCCGAAACCGAGGAGGAGCGCGAAGTCGAGGTGTTCAATCGCATCGGCAAGATGACGAGAAAGCTCCACGACATGCTCATCGAACTGGGGCTGGACAGCAAATTGCAGCAAGTGGCGGATTCCATCCCGGACGCGCGCCAACGCCTCACCTACGTGGCGCAGATGACCGAAAAAGCCGCCAGCCGCGTGCTCAACGCCACCGACGTCGCCAAGCCGGCGGCGGCGAAAATCGAAAACGAGGCCGGCGCCTTGCAGGCGCGTTGGGACAAGGTGTTCGCCAACCAACTCTCGGTCGACGAATTCAAGGCGCTGGCCACCGAGACGCGCGCCTTCCTCGGCTCCGCCGTTGCGGCTGGCAAGGCCATCGACGGGCAGTTGATGGAAATCATGATGGCGCAGGACTTTCAGGACTTGACCGGACAGGTCATCAAGAAAGTCGTCGAACTGGCGCAATCGCTCGAATCGCAGTTGCTCGGCGTGCTGATCGAATCGGCGCCGGAAGAAATGCGTTCGTCCGAGAAGACCGCCAGTCTGTTGAACGGCCCGGTGGTCGCCGGCGAAGGCCGCGACGACGTGGTGACCAGTCAGGGGCAGGTCGACGACTTGCTCGCCAGTCTGGGGTTCTGAGCGCGAACGATAAAAGATTGATAAAGGAACGAAAAAATGAGCGACTTTGCCGGAATGGAAGACCTGTTGCAGGATTTCCTCACTGAAGCGGAAGACCTGCTGTCGGGCGTCGACAACAAACTGGTCGAACTGGAACGCAGCCCGGATGACCGTGGCCTCTTGAACGACATCTTCCGCGGTTTTCACACCATCAAGGGTGGCGCGGGCTTTCTGAACGCGCACGAACTGGTGACCCTGTGCCACCTGACCGAAACCCTGTTCGACAAGCTGCGCAACGGCGAACTGCACGTCAACACCGCCAACATGGACGTGATCATGGCGGCCACGGCGGGCGTGCGCGACATGTTCAACCAGCTTGCGCAAGGCACGCTGCCGACACCCGCCGACCCCAACCTGATCGCGGCGCTGCAGGCGGCGCAAAAGGGCGATTTGCAACCGGCGGACGCCGCCGCTCCGGCAGCGGTGACCCCGGCGCAACCGCCCGCCGCCGCCAGCGGTCAGGGCGGCGAACCGAACTGGAACGAACTGCACGCCGCCGTAGCCGGCGTGCCGGCGACCACCGAAGCGCAGCCCGCGCCCGCCACCACGGCGGTGGTGCCCGCCGCGTCCACGCACACCCCCAACGCCGACGCCATCGTCAAGAACGCGCTCGGCCGCCGCGCCACCGACAACCCCTCCGGCAAAGGCCCCACCGGACGGCGCGACACCGAACGCCAGCGCGACACCTCGATTCGCGTCGACACCGCGCGCCTCGATCAGGTTTTGAACCTCTCCGGCGAAATCGGCCTCACCAAGAACCGCCTGAACGCCCTGCGCAGCGACATCCTGAACGGCAACAACGACACCGAAACCCTGCACGCGCTCGATCTCGCGGTAAGCCAGCTCGATCTGCTCGTCTCCGACCTGCAGAACGCGGTGATGAAGACGCGCATGCAGCCAATCGGACGCCTGTTCCAGAAATACCCGCGCATCGCGCGCGACCTGGCGCGTTCGCTCGGCAAGGACGTCGAACTGGTGCTCTCCGGCGAGGAAACCGAAATCGACAAGACGATGATCGAGGACCTGTCCGACCCGATCATTCACCTGATCCGCAACGCGGTGGACCACGGCGTCGAAAGCGCCGAGGAACGTCTCGCGGCCGGCAAGCCGGAGAAGGCCGACGTGCATCTGGAGGCGCGGCAGGAGGGCGACCACATCGTCATCCTCGTCTCCGACGACGGCCACGGCATGAACGCCGAAAAACTGCGCGCCAAAGCGGTGGAAAAGGGCCTCATCTCGGAGGAGGAGGCCAACACCATGGACGAGCGCCAGAGCTTCAACCTCATCTTCCTGCCCGGCTTCTCGCTCGCCGCCAAGGTTTCCGACGTGTCGGGGCGCGGCGTCGGCATGGACGTGGTGCGCACCAACATCCAGAAGCTGAACGGCTCCATCGACATCCGCTCGATTCTTGGCCAAGGCACCACTTTCATCATCAGCCTGCCGCTGACGCTGGCGATTTTGCCGGTGCTGCTGGTCAAGCTCGGCAACCAGCCGTTCGCGGTGCCGCTGGCGATGGTGCGCGAGATCCTTCCCATCTTCCCCGACGAGGTGAAGGAAGTCGGCGGTCGCGCCACCATGGTGGTGCGCGGCGAAGTGCTGCCGATACTGCCGCTCTCCAGCCTGCTCGGTTGGGAACAGGAGCACACCCCGGAATACGGCGTGCTGATGCAGATGGCCGAACTCTCCTTCATCCTCGCCATCGACAGCTTCGCCGGACGCGAGGACGCGGTCATCAAATCGCTCGACGATTTCCGCCCCAAGGGCGTTGCCGGCGTCACCACGCTCTCCAACGGCCAGATCGTGCTGATTCTCGACATGAAGGAATTGCTCGGCAGTGCCGGCGAACAGCGCGGCGTGCCACGCTCGGCCCTCATCAAGACGCCGGCGCCAGACAAGGCCGTCAAAGCCCTGAGCGCGCCGAAGAAGGACGCGCCCAAAAAGGAAAAGGAAACCGCGTTGTCCGTGAGTTGACGAAAAAAAGCCGCCGAACGGGGAGGGCCGTTCGACGGCTGATAGGGCGCGCGCAGGAGTGTGTGCGCAACCGGGCCTACGCTACGCGCGCCGAGGGGCAATCAGCCTGTAAGGATGCGGCGGTCGTCGTCGTCCCGCGCCGTCAGTTCGTCGTCGACGATGTCGGCGAACTGCGCCGAAACGAGACGGAAAACCTCGACCAGCGCCGGGTCGAAATGCGTGCCTTCTCCCTGAACGATGATTTCCTCGGCCTCTCCGGTGGGGATGGGTTCCTTGTAGGGACGGCGCGAGGTGAGGGCGTCGTAGACGTCCGCAATCGCCATCAATCGGCCTTCGAGCGGTATTTCCCTTTTTTGGAGCATGTAGGGGTAACCGGTGCCGTCCCATTTCTCGTGATGGGTGGCGGTGATGTATTTGGCGTGGTTCAGAAAGGCATTGCCGCCGGTCGATTTCTCGATGCGCTCGATGATGGCGACGCCGATGGGGACGTGCGTTTTCATCTTTTCGAATTCTTCCCGAGTCAATTTGTCGGGTTTATTGAGCACGGCGTCGCTGACCGCGATTTTGCCTATATCGTGCAGTCGCGAGGACGCGAGCAATAAATCGAGATTCCAACTGACGACTTCGGCGTAATAGACGCGCTCGGCGCGCATCGTCTGGATGAGCAACTCCAGATATTTGCGCGTGCGCGCGGCATGGCCTCCCGCGCCCATGTCGCGGAATTCCATGACGTCCGCCGCGATGTCCAGCACCGCGCTTTTCAGTTCGAGCATCCGTCGCACCGGGCGGCGCGACGCGATTCCGAACGCTCTCTCCGTAGGGCCGGGGGCGGTTTTGCCCGCTCTGTTGCAAGATGCGAGGTAGGCATCGTTGCCGGCGGGATGCATATACAATCCGGCTTCCATGATGTGTCTCCGCTGATCTCATGCGCAATCCGCGACATGGGAATAGAGCATCGGCGTTTCTGCAATCGCGTGACACACCTGAAATAATCCGATTCGAAATCGCAAAACACACCCCAATAAAGAAATGACGGTGGTTATCGTTAAAAAGTCAATAATCAGAGGGTTGCGGGGGTAGAATTTCCTCGTCCGAATGAGGATTTTCTCCGATGGCGAAGCAGTTTTACCAAAGCGGCGTCGCAATTCCCGTACATCACGCGTATCTGGAAAGACCGCGTGTCGACGCCCTGCTCGCAGAAGCGGTGCGCAGCCCGGTCGTGGTGGTGTGCGCCGGCGCCGGCTATGGCAAAACGCGCGCCGTCTACAACTATCTGCGCAACCTCGACGGCGTCTTCACCGCCTGGGTGCAACTGTCGGAGCGCGACAACCTCTGCGAGCGTTTCTGGGAGAACTTCACCCATACCGTCGCCCATCATGACGCGGCCCTTGCCGCCAAACTGGCGGAAAACGGCTTCCCGCGCAACGAAGCGGAATACGAAAAATACGTGCGCATCCCGGAGGAGGGCATCCAGCCGCACGAGCGTCACGTCGTGGTCTACGACGACTTCCACCTTCTGCACGACAAGGACGTGCTGCGCTTCATCGAGCGCTGCGTCCACACGCCTTTCCCCAACATCGTCACCATCTTCATTTCCCGCACCGAGCCGGCGATCAACCTGATCGACCTGTTCTCCAAGGGCATGGTGGTGAACATCACCGAAAACGAACTGCGCTTCACCGAGAACGAACTGGCCGAATATCTGCGCATGCAGGGACTTGCGATCACGCCGCAGGGGCAGGCGAACATCTACGCCGACACCGAAGGCTGGGCCTTCGCCATCAACCTCGTGGCGCTGTCGCTGAAGAAAAACCCCACCCACGAGGGCTACGCCCGCGCCGCGATGCGGCTCAATATCTTCCGGCTGCTGGAATCCGAAGTCTTTCTGGCCGTCTCCGAGCGCCTGCAGAAATTCCTCGTCCGCCTGTCGCTCATCGACCACCT
>JAISSY010000179.1 GCA_031272995.1 Azoarcus sp. | reverse complement strand
AGCGCCTCGAAATCAACCACAGGAAGGAGACACACCGTGCTTGAAGCCTATCGTGCCCATGTTTCTGAGCGCGCCGCGCTCGGCATTCCGCCACTGCCGCTCTCGAAGCAGCAGACCGTCGAACTCATCGCGCTGCTGAAGAACCCGCCCAAGGGGGAAGAAAGTTTCCTCGTCGAACTGCTCACCCACCGCGTTCCTGCGGGTGTGGACGACGCCGCCAAGGTGAAGGCGGCTTTCCTCGCCAGCGTGGCGAAAGGGGAGGAATCCTGTGCGCTGGTGTCGCGCGCCAAGGCGACGGAATTGCTCGGCACCATGTTGGGCGGCTTCAACATCAAGCCTTTGATTGCGCTGCTCGGCGACGGCGAAGTGGGGGCGATTGCCGCCGACGCGCTCAAGAAGACGTTGTTGATGTTCGACTATTTCCACGACGTCGCCGAACTGGCCAAGTCCGGCAACGCCAACGCCAAAGCGGTGATGCAATCGTGGGCCGACGGCGAATGGTTCACCTCGCGCCCGGAAGTGCCGGCGCTGCAAAAGCTCACCGTGTTCAAGGTTTCCGGCGAGACCAATACCGACGATTTGTCGCCGGCGCCCGACGCGTGGTCGCGCCCGGACATTCCGCTCCACGCGCTCGCCATGTTGAAGAACCCGCGTCCGGGCATCGTGCCGGAAGAAGCGGGGGTGCGCGGGCCGGTGAAGTTCCTCGAAGATTTGCGCGCCAAGGGCAATCTCGTCGCCTACGTCGGCGACGTGGTGGGCACCGGGTCGTCGCGCAAGTCGGCGACCAACTCGGTGCTGTGGTTTACCGGCGAGGACATTCCCTACGTGCCCAACAAGCGTTTCGGCGGCGTCTGCCTCGGCGGCAAGATTGCGCCGATTTTCTTCAACACCATGGAGGACGCGGGGGCGTTGCCGGTCGAAATCGACGTGAGCAAGATGGAGATGGGCGACGAAATCGAACTCGCCGTCGACCACGCCAAAGCGACGGTGACGGCGAAGAAGGGCGGCGCGGTCATCGCCGAGGCGACCCTGAAAACGCCGGTGATTCTCGACGAAGTGCGCGCCGGCGGGCGTATTCCGCTCATCATCGGACGCGGGCTGACGGCGCGGGCGCGCGAGGCGCTTGGGTTGCCGCCGTCGACGCTGTTCCGGCTGCCGCAAGCGCCCGCCGACAGCGGCAAGGGTTTCTCGCTGGCGCAGAAAATCGTCGGTCGCGCCTGCGGGCTGCCGGCGGGGCAGGGCGTTCGTCCGGGCACTTACTGCGAACCGCGCATGACCACGGTCGGCTCGCAGGACACCACCGGGCCGATGACGCGCGACGAGTTGAAAGACCTCGCCTGCCTCGGCTTTTCCGCCGATTTGGTGATGCAGTCGTTCTGCCACACCGCCGCCTATCCGAAGCTGGTCGACATCAAGATGCACCATGAACTGCCGGATTTCATCAGTACGCGCGGCGGCGTCGCGCTGCGTCCGGGCGACGGCGTCATCCACTCGTGGCTGAACCGCCTGCTGCTGCCGGATACCGTCGGCACCGGCGGCGACTCGCACACGCGCTTCCCCATCGGCATTTCCTTCCCGGCCGGTTCCGGGCTGGTCGCCTTCGCCGCCGCCACCGGGGTGATGCCGCTCGACATGCCGGAATCGGTGCTGGTGCGCTTCAAGGGGCAGATGCGCCCCGGCGTCACCCTGCGCGATTTGGTCAACGCCATTCCGCTTTACGCCATCCGTCAGGGTTTGCTGACGGTGGAAAAGCAGGGCAAGAAAAACGTCTTTTCCGGGCGCATTCTGGAAATCGAGGGTTTGCCCGACCTCAAGGTCGAACAGGCGTTCGAACTTACCGACGCCTCGGCGGAGCGTTCCGCCGCCGGCTGCACGGTGCTGCTCGACAAGGCGCCCATCGTCGAGTACATGAAGTCCAACATCGTGCTGATGAAGTGGATGATCGCCAACGGCTATCAGGACGCCCGCACCCTGAAACGTCGCATTGCGGCGATGGAAGACTGGATCGCGCACGGCGAACTGTTGCAGCCCGACGCCAACGCCGACTACGCGGCGGTGATCGAAATCGACCTCGCCGACATTACCGAGCCGATCCTCGCCTGCCCGAACGACCCCGACGACGTGAAGACGCTCTCGGACGTGGCCGGCGACAGGATCGACGAAGTGTTCATCGGCTCGTGCATGACCAACATCGGCCACTTCCGCGCCGCCGCCAAGGTGCTCGACGGCAAGACCGACCTGCCGACGCGGCTGTGGATTGCGCCGCCCACCAAGATGGACGCGATGATTCTCAACGAGGAAGGCTATTACGGCGTCCTCGGTCGCAGCGGCGCGCGCATGGAGATGCCCGGATGCAGCCTGTGCATGGGCAATCAGGCGCAAATCCGCAAAGGCAGCACGGCGATGTCGACTTCGACGCGCAACTTCCCCAACCGTTTGGGGCTGGATACGCGCGTCTATCTCGGCTCGGCGGAACTGGCGGCAGTGTGCGCGTTGTTGGGGCGGATTCCGTCCAAAGACGAATATCTGTCCCAAGTCGAAGTCGTCAACAAGAAAGCGGCCGATATTTACCGCTACATGAACTTCGACCAAATCGACTCGTTCGTGGAAGCGGCGAACACGGTCGCGGCCTGAGCGCGCCCGTCGCCGAACCGGAGCCATCATGACCCGCAAAGCCCGTCACCTGCTCATCATCGACCCGCAAAACGATTTCTGCGATCTGCCCGCGTCCGAATGCGACGGCAACGTTCCGGCCTTGCCGGTCGCGGGCGCAGACGCCGACATGAAACGTCTGGCGGATTTGATCGAGCAGGGCGGGGCGGGCATCGCCGCCATCACGGTGACGCTCGACTCGCACCAGCGCCTCGACATCGGCCACCCCGGTTTCTGGCGCACGGGCGACGGCGGGGCGGTGGCGCCCTACACGCAAATCCGCGCCGCCGACGTCAAGGCGGGCACGTATCGCCCGCGCGACGCCGCCGCGACGCAGCGGGTGACGCGCTATCTCGACGCGCTCGAAATCAACGGGCGCTACGTCCATATGGTGTGGCCGGTGCATTGCGAGCTTGGCTCGTGGGGACACAACGTCCATGCCGCCGTGCGCCGCGCCTACAACCGATGGGAAGAAGCGACCGGCGTCTGCGTCGAGAAGGTGTTGAAGGGCATGAACCCGTGGACGGAGCACTACAGCGCCGTCCGCGCCGAAGTGCCTGACCCGACTTCGTCCGACACTTCCACCAACGACGGGCTGTTGAAGCGGCTGGCGCTCTCGGACGAAATCCTCATCGCCGGCGAGGCCAGCAGCCACTGCGTCAAGGCCACCACCGAGCACATCGTCCAGTTTCGCGCCGAACTGGCGCGCCGCATCGTTCTCGTCGCCGACTGCATGAGTCCGGTCGCCGGCTTCGAGAGCGCGCAAAACTCGTTCATCGACGCCATGCGCGCCAAGGGCGTGCGCGTCGCTTCCAGCGCGGAAATACTCTCCGGACTGACGAGCGCGGGTTGAAAATTTTGTAACTGTTGTAACGATATCTGTTATTGTTGCATCTACAGAATTTTCACAGTGCGCGACGCTCGTTCGTCGGGCGGCGGGCAGCGTTTTGGGAGGCTTCGAAATGTTCGGAACAGTTAACCATTACGACATGTACTCGACGCAGTACCAGTATTTCTACAACAACTGGTACACGTCCTTCAGCGAATATCCCCCGCTTCAAAGGCACTGGTTCTGGGACAACTACGTCGAATTGGAGTCGTCCGGCATTTACGTCGGCAGCATTGGCAACGACACGATCATCGGCAGCGCCGAAACCGACTATCTCTTCGGCGGCTCCGGCAACGACGTTGTGTACGGTGGTCAGGGCGACGACATCATCAACGGCGGCGCCGGCAACGACAGCATCGAAGGCGCGCGCGGCAACGACATGATGTGGGGCGATTTGGGTTCGGACTCCTACTATTTCTACGGGTTCGCCACCGGCAGCGACACCATCTACGAGAGCGGCTTCGATACCGATTATCTGGTGTTCTCCGGCGGCGTGCAGCGGGAAAACATCTTCTTCCAGCAACAGGGCAACGATTTGATGGTCGCTATCGGCAGAGTCGATGGCGACGACGTCGCCCTGACGAGCACGATTCTCATCAAGGATCAATTCAATTCCGCAACCAGCAACGGCGTCGAATACATCCGCATCGTCGGCGACCCCGAGGTATACGCGCTGCCGACCTGATGTTCGGACGTTGCAGGATCAAAAAAATCGCGCCAAATCGGCGCGATTTTTTTGTCATGGGCGCGAATCAATCCCGGCACGGTTTTCAGAAACATTCGGAAACACTTTATTACAGGTTTTTACAAGCTTGTTTGTTAATGTCATTACGCCCGGAAACGGCCGGAGCTTGTTTTTTCCGTTGATTTTTTTAACTTTCTGGAGGGTTTCCCATCATGTCTGGCATCTCTACGTATGTATTGCCCCATATTCCCGGCAAGTTTGAAGATAACGTCGTCGT
>JAISSY010000148.1 GCA_031272995.1 Azoarcus sp. | reverse complement strand
CCGAAAATCACTGCGGCGGCGGCGAAGATGGGGGTCAGGTAGAAAACGCCGTCGTGGGGGGCGAGCCAGAGGCGGACGACGACGAGTTGGGCGCCGATGTGGGCGAAGGCGGCGAAGATGCTTTGGCTGACCGGGCCGAACCAGCGGCGGGGCAGCCACATCGCGCCGCCGAGGGCGGCGAGGCTCGCCAGCGCGCCGGAGAGGCTGAGGAAGAAACCGGGGGCGAGGAATTGGCCGAGCAGCAAACTGGCGGCGAAGACGCGCAAGAGCGACACCCACGCCGCTTCGCGCCAGCCCCAACGCGCCAGCACGACGAGGGTGACGATGTTGCCCAAGCCCGGCTTGACGCCCGGCAGGGGCAAGGGAATGGCGGCTTCGGCGACGGTGAGCGCGATGGCCGCGGCAGCGTGGCGGGCGACGCGGCGGTCTTCGGCGCTGGGGACGAGTTCAATAACTGAGCGAGTCATACTCGCCTCCGCGTCCGGTGAGCGTCAGACTGACCTGATTGGGGGCGCAAATCGCCACCGCGCCGGCGCGCGCCAGCCAGCCTTGCCGCACGCAATACTGGCGCGGGCCGGGGTCAGAGGCGACGCGGGCGCGTCCGGGTTCGATTTCGATTTCCGTCATACCCAGTGGCCCCGGTACGTGGATGCGCTGCGAGTGGGAAAGGTCGTATTTTCCGACGACCTGACCGCCGGCGCGCACGATGAGTCCGTCGGGAGCGCCGCCGCGCCACAAATGCCAGCCGGCGTAGAGACAGAACAGCACGCCCGCCGCAACCACGACGCAATCGCCGGGCAACAGCAGACCGCGCCACGCGCCGCGTTCGGGCATCAGAAATCCGCCGCGCGGTCGCCCGCCCGCCGCACCGCTGTGCGGTGTCGGACGAGGACGTGGATGGTGGCGCGGAAGGCTTCGGCCAGCCGCTCGGCGATATATATCGAGCGGTGCTGGCCGCCGGTGCAGCCGATGGCGACGGTGAGGTAGTTGCGGTTGTCGCGCACGAAACCGGGCAGCCACGCGGCGACAAAGGCGCGGATGTCCTCGACCATGCGCGCGACTTCGGGCAGGGCGTCGAAATACTCGATGACCGGCAGGTCGCGTCCGGTGAGTCCGCGCAGGCCGGGGTCGTAATAGGGGTTCGGCAGACAGCGCACGTCGAAAACGAAATCGGCGTCGAGCGGAATGCCGTATTTGAAGCCGAAGGATTGGAACACCAGCGTCAAGCCCTCGCCCGCCGCCACATCGACGAAATCGAGCACCCGCGTGCGCAGCGTGTTGGGGTGCATGTCGCTGGTGTCGATGCGGTGGCCGAGCATGGCGATGTCGTCGAGCAATTCGCGTTCGCGGTGGATGGCTTCTTCGAGCGAGACGCCTTCGCGCGCCAGCGGATGACGGCGGCGCGTTTCGGAAAAGCGGGCGATGAGGGTGTCGTCGCGCGCTTCGAGGAAAAAGCAGCGCAGGTCGTCGGCGACTTCGCGCAGGGAATCCAGCACGCGCGGCAGCGCGGCGATGCTCTCGCCGGAGCGCACGTCGACGGCCACGGCGGTGCGGCGGTAGCCGGCGTCGCGCAGGGTGGTCATCAGTTGCGGCAGCAGCGTGGCGGGCAGGTTGTCGACGACGAAGTAGCCCGCGTCTTCGAGCACCTTGAGGGCGATACTTTTGCCCGAACCGGAGAGGCCGCTAATCAGGATGAGTTGCATGGCCGCGAGGAAAAATGGTCGACCGCCGCACTATAGCCGTTTCGGGCGCGGGCGGCGACGCTCGTCAGCCGCGATAGCCGTCGGGATTGGCCGCCTGCCAGCGCCAGGCGTCGCGGCACATCGCCTCGATGCCGTGTTCGGCGCGCCAATCGAGCACGCGCGCCGCCAACGACGGGTCGGCCCAACAGGCGGCGACGTCGCCGGCGCGGCGCGCCACGATGCGATACGGCACGCGCCGACCGCTGGCGGCCTCGAAGGCGCGCACGACTTCGAGCACGCTGTAGCCGCGCCCGGCGCCGAGGTTGATGGCGCTCACCGTCGGCAGGCTCTCCAGCTTTTCCAGCGCCTTGACGTGGCCGGCGGCGAGGTCGGAGACGTGGATGTAGTCGCGCACGCCGGTGCCGTCCGGGGTCGGATAATCGTCGCCGAACACCTGTAGCTCCGCGAGTTTGCCCACCGCCACCTGCGAGACGTAGGGCATCAGGTTGTTGGGAACGTCGCGCGGGTCTTCGCCGATTTGGCCGCTGGCGTCGGCGCCCACCGGGTTGAAATAGCGCAGCAGCACCACTTTCCACGCCGGGTCGGCGGCGGCCACGTCGCGCAGGATTTCTTCGCTCATCAGCTTGGTGCGCCCGTAGGGGTTGGTGACCGAGAGCGGAAAATCCTCGCGTATCGGCACGCTCGCCGGGTCGCCGTAAACGGTGGCCGAGGAACTGAACACCAGCCGTTTCACGCCATGCTCGCCCATCCGTTCGAGCAGGTTGAACAAGCCGCCGAGGTTGTTGCGGTAATAGGCGAGCGGCAGCCGCACCGATTCGCCCACCGCCTTCTTGGCGGCGAAGTGAATCGCGGCGTCGATTTTGCAGCGCGCAAGCAACCCGTCCAGCGCCGCCGCGTCGCCCACGTCGGCCTCCAGCACGGCGCAGAACTTGCGCCCGGCGAGCCGTTCCACCCGTTCAAGCGCCACCGGCGACGAGTTGGAATAGTCGTCGACGACCGCCACCTCATACCCGCCGCGCAGCAGGGCGAGACAGGTGTGCGAACCGATGTAGCCGGCGCCGCCGGTGACGAGGATGGTGGGCATGGGGTCGTCCTTGTTGTCGCTTGTCGCAATCGGGGAAGTATAGCGGCGCGCGCCTGCGCGACAGAACCGACTCGCGCACGAAAAGAAAGCGACGGACGACAAAAAAGCCGGGACAAGCCCGGCTTTTTCCTTGTGCCTGACGCGCCTTATTCGGCGGCGGGAGCGGCTTCTGGCGCTTTCGCTTCCGGGGCGGCGACGGGAGCCGCGGCCTTCTTTTCCGGCTCGACGGCGGGCGCGGCGGATTCGTCCGGGCGATCCAGCAGTTCGACGTAGGCGAGCGGAGCGTTGTCGCCGTCGCGGAAGCCGCACTTGAGGATGCGCAGGTAGCCGCCGTTGCGGTTGGCGTAGCGCGGACCGAGTTCGTTGAAAATCTTCACCACGATTTCGCGGTCGCGCAGACGGTCGAACGCCAGACGGTGGTTGGACAGGGTCGGAGTTTTGCCGAGGGTGATCAGCGGTTCGACCACGCGGCGCAGTTCCTTGGCCTTCGGCAAGGTCGTGCGGATGACTTCGTGGCGCAGCAGCGAGGCCGCCATGTTGCGGAACATGGCCAGACGGTGGCTGCTGGTGCGGTTCAGTTTGCGAAGACCATTACGGTGACGCATCTTCGTATCCTCTCTTGTCCGGCAATCAGCCGAGCTTATCGAGACCGGCGGGCGGCCAGTTCTCCAGTTTCATTCCAAGCGTCAGCCCGCGGGAGGCCAACACTTCCTTGATCTCGTTGAGCGACTTGCGACCCAGATTCGGCGTCTTGAGAAGCTCGGTTTCGGTGCGCTGGATCAGGTCGCCGATGTAGTAGATGTTCTCGGCCTTGAGGCAGTTGGCCGAGCGCACCGTGAGTTCCAGATCGTCGACCGGGCGCAGCAGCACAGGGTCGACCACCACGTCGGTCTTGACCGGAACGTCGACGCGCGTGTCTTGCAGGTCGGCGAAGACGGCGAGTTGATCCATGAGCACGCGGGCGGCGTAGCGGATGGCTTCCTCAGGGTCGACGGCGCCGTTGGTTTCGATGTCGATCACCAGACGGTCGAGGTCGGTGCGTTGTTCGACGCGGGCGCTCTCCACCGTGTAGCTGACGCGGCGCACCGGGCTGAACGACGCGTCCAGCACGATGTGGCCGATGGATTTGCTCTCGGCGCTCACCGGACGGGTGTTGCCGGGGACGTAGCCACGGCCTTCCTCGACCTTGATCTGCATGTCGAGCTTGCCGCCGGGGGCAAGGTGGGCGATGACGTGATCGGGATTGATGACGTCGACGCCGTGGTCGGTTTCGATGTCGGCGGCGGTCACCGGGCCTTCGCCGCTCTTGGCCAGACGCAGAGTGACTTCGCCACGGCTGTGGAGCTTGAATACGACGCCCTTCAGGTTGAGCAGCAGATCGACGATGTCCTCGCGCATGCCGTCGAGGGTCGAGTATTCGTGCAGCACGCCCTCGATGGTCACTTCCGTGGCGGCGTGGCCCGGAAGCGACGACAGCAGGATGCGACGCAGCGCGTTGCCAAGGGTGTATCCGAACCCGCGCTCGAACGGCTCCATCGTGACGCGAGCTTGCACCCGCGAGATGGCTTGCACGTCGATGATGCGCGGTTTCAACAGTTCATTGCTTTGCATCGGCTTTTCCCCGAGACCGGATGTCTTACGCCCCGCATTAGCGGGAGTACAGTTCCACGACCAGACCTTCGTTGATCGTGGGCGGCAGTTCGTCGCGCGTCGGATAGGCTTTGAAAGTGCCCTTGCCGGCCTTGGCGTCGACTTCGACCCACGGCGAGAAACCGCGCGCTTCGTTGGCTTCGAGCGAAGCCCTCACCCGCAACGTGCCGCGCACGCCGTCGGTGAGTTGCACGACGTCGCCGGGACGCACCAGATAAGACGGAATGTTCACGCGCTTGCCGTTGACCAGCACGCCGTTGTGGCGAACGATCTGGCGCGCTTCGGCGCGCGAGCCGCCGAAGCCCATGCGATAGGCGACGGAATCCAGACGGCCTTCGAGCAGTTGCAGCAGGTTTTCGCCGGTCTGGCCGCGACGGCGAGCCGCTTCGGCGTAGACGCGACGGAACTGACGCTCCAGCACGCCGTAGAGGCGGCGGATTTTCTGCTTTTCACGCAGTTGTTCGCCATAGCCCGACAGACGCTGGCCGGAACGCTGGCCGTGCTGGCCGGGCGCGTAGGAACGGCGCTCGATGGCGCACTTGTCGGTGAAACATTTTTCTGCCTTCAGGAACAGCTTTTCGCCTTCACGGCGGCACTGACGGCATTTCGGGTCGAGATTACGAGCCACGTTAAGAACTCCTTGTCAGATGCGCCGCTTCTTCGGCGGACGGCAGCCGTTGTGCGGGATGGGGGTGATGTCGGTGATGCTGGCGATGCGAATGCCGAGGGCGTTCAGCGCCCGGATGGCGGATTCGCGGCCGGGACCCGGCCCCTTGACGCGCACTTCGAGGTTCTTGATGCCACATTCCTGCGCCACCTTGCCCGCCGCTTCGGCGGCCACCTGCGCGGCGAACGGGGTGCTCTTGCGCGAACCCTTGAAACCGGCGCCGCCCGACGTGGCCCACGACAGCGCGTTGCCCTGACGGTCGGTGATGGTGATGATGGTGTTGTTGAAACTGGCGTGAACGTGCGCGATGCCTTCAGCGACGTTCTTTTTGATCTTTTTACGGACCTTGGTTGCAGTCTTTGCCATGTTCGCTTCCTGTTACTTCTTGCCGGCAATCGCCTTCGCGGGTCCCTTGCGGGTGCGGGCGTTGGTGCGGGTGCGTTGGCCGCGAACCGGCAGGCCACGGCGATGACGGACGCCGCGATAGCAGCCGAGATCCATCAGGCGCTTGATGCTCATCGTCACTTCGCGGCGCAGGTCGCCCTCGACCGCGAAACGGCTCACCTCTTCGCGCAGGCGCTCCATGTCCGTCTCGGTGAGATCCTTGATCTTGGCCGAGCGCGCAACCTTGGCGGCGTCGCAAATCTTCTGCGCGCGCGTGCGACCGATCCCGTAGATGGCGGTGAGCGCGATCTCGGCGTGCTTGTGATTGGGAATGTTCACCCCGGCAATACGGGCCATTCGTGTATACCTCGTGAATCCGCGAAATGCGAAACGTTAAATTATAAACCGCGAGGGGTTCTGAATCAACCCTGACGCTGTTTGTGGCGAGGATCCTTGCAGATGATCCTGACGATGCCCTTGCGGCGGATGATCTTGCAGTGGCGGCAGAGCCGCTTGACGGAAGCCTGCACTCTCATGATTCGCTCCTCTTGCTTGAGTCCTGTTTCTGTTCGGTTACTTGGTTCGGAAGACGATCCGGCCCTTGGTAAGGTCGTACGGCGTCAGTTGCACCGTCACCTTGTCGCCGGGCAGGATGCGGATGTAGTGCATACGCATCTTGCCGGAGATGTGGCCAAGCACCATGTGGCCGTTTTCGAGCTTGACCCGGAACGTGGCGTTGGGAAGGTTTTCCGTCACCTCCCCCTGCATCTCGATTACGTCTTCCTTTGACATCTCGTTAGCGGATCGGAAGACCCGCCCCCTTGAAATTCGCTTTCTTCAACAAACTTTCGTACTGGTGGGACAGCACGTAGTTCTGCACCTGATCCTTGAAGTCCAGCGCCACCACCACGACGATCAACAGCGAGGTGCCGCCGAAGTAGAACGGCACGTTCCACTTGAGAATGAGGAACTCCGGCAACAGGCAGACCAGCGTGATGTAGGCGGCACCGACCAGCGTCAGCCGCATCAGCACGCGGTCGACGTAGCGCGCGGTTTGCTCGCCCGGACGGATGCCCGGCACGAAAGCGCCGCTCTTTTTCAGGTTGTCCGCCGTGTCGCGCGGATTGAACACCAACGCGGTATAGAAGAAGCAGAAGAAAATGATCGCCAGCGCGTACAGGATCACGTACACCGGCTGACCGGGCGAGAGCAGCGAGAAAATGTCGCGCAGCCAGGTCATTTTCTCCGACGAGCCGAACCACTGTCCGAGCGTGCCGGTAAACATGATGATCGACGAGGCGAAGATCGGCGGAATCACCCCGGACATGTTGAGCTTGAGCGGCAAGTGCGAGCTTTGCCCGCCATAGACGCGGTTGCCCACCTGTCGCTTGGCGTAATTGACCAGAATCTTGCGTTGGCCGCGTTCGACGAAGACGACGAAAGCGGTCACCAGCACCACCAGCAGGCAGACGAACAAGGCGGCCAGCGGGTGCATGGCGCCAGTGCTCACCAGCGACGACAGGCCGCTGACGGCGTTCGGCAAGCCGGCGACGATACCGGCGAAGATGATGATGGAGATGCCGTTGCCGACGCCGCGCTCGGTGATCTGCTCGCCAAGCCACATCAGGAACATCGTGCCGGTGACCAGCGTCGCCACGGTGACGAAACGGAACACCAGACCGGGGTCGATCACCAGACTACGGCCGTTGACGATCTGGCTCTCCAGCCCTATGGCTACGCCCAACGCTTGCGCGAAGGCGAGCGCCACGGTGCCGTAACGCGTGTATTGCGTAATCTTGCGACGCCCGGCCTCGCCTTCCTTCTTGATCGCTTCCAGCGACGGCACCGCCACCGCCAGCAACTGCATGATGATGGAGGCCGAGATGTACGGCATGATCCCGAGGGTGAAAATGGTGAAGCGCGACAGCGCCCCCCCGGAGAACAGGTTGAACATGCCGAGCAAGCCGTTGCTGTTCGACTCGAAAAACGCCTTCAGCGCCTCCTGATCGATGCCCGACACCGGCAGGTGCGCGCCGAGGCGATAGACGATCAGCGCCCCGATCAGAAACAGCAGACGCCGTTTCAGATCACCGAACTTACCGGTGGAGCCGACCGAGGCAGGAGACTTGGCCACGATTCTTTTTCCTTACTTCTTCGACTTGGCGGATTTCTTCGCCGGCTTCGCTTCCGCTTCGGCCTCGACCGCGGCGGGGACTTCCACCGTGCCGCCGGCGGCTTCGATCGCGGCGCGCGCGCCCTTGGTGGCGCCGACGCCCTTCAACACGACCTTCTTGTCGATCTTGCCGGAGAGAATCACCTTCGCGGACAGCGCGTTCGCCGGAACGACGCCCGCCTGCACCAGCGTGAGCAAGTCGATTTCATCGACCGGCAACGCGGCGATTTCGGACAGACGCACTTCGACGTTGCGACCCTTGACCAGCGAGACGAAGCCGCGCTTCGGCAAACGACGTTGCAGCGGCATTTGACCGCCTTCGAAACCGACCTTGTGAAAACCGCCGGCGCGGGATTTCTGACCCTTGTGGCCACGCCCGGCGGTCTTGCCCAGACCGCTGCCGATGCCACGGCCAACGCGCTTGCGCGAGGATTTCGAGCCGGCGCCCGGTTGGATGGTGTTCAGGCGCATATCAACCCTCGCTCTTCAACAGATAAGACACCTTGTTGATCATGCCGCGCACTTCCGGCGTGTCGATCAACTCGACGGTGTGATTGAGACGACGAAGCCCCAAGCCGCGCACGGTGGCGCGGTGAGATTGTTTGGTTCCGATCACGCTCTTGACCAGCGTGACCTTGATCTTCTTGTCGGACATCGCTTACCCCAGAATTTCTTCGACGGTCTTGCCGCGCTTGGCCGCGATTTCCGCCGGGGTGTTCACCGCCAGCAGGCCGTTGAGCGTCGCGCGCACGACGTTGTAAGGGTTGGTCGAACCGATGCACTTGCAAATGATGTCGGTCACGCCCATGACTTCGAACACCGCGCGCATCGGGCCGCCGGCGATGATGCCGGTACCGGCGGGCGCGGGCTGCATCAGCACCGAGGCGGCGCCGTGCTTGCCGATCACGGTGTGGTGCAGGGTGCCGTTCTTGAGCGACACCTTTTTCATCTTGCGGCGGGCTTCGTCCATCGCCTTCTGCACCGCCACCGGCACTTCGCGCGACTTGCCCTTGCCCATCCCGATGCCGCCGTCGCCGTCGCCGACCACGGTGAGCGCCGCGAAACCGAGAATGCGGCCGCCCTTGACGACCTTGGTGACGCGGTTGATCGAGACCATCTTTTCGCGCAGGCCGTCGTCGCGCTCCTCGGAGGCTTGCTGCTTGCGCTGATTCTGTTGCTTGGCCATTTGAGACCTCTCTTAGAACTTGAGGCCGCCTTCGCGGGCGGCATCGGCCAGAGTCTTCACACGGCCGTGATAGAGGAAGCCGGCGCGGTCGAACGCCACCGTCTCGATGCCGGCGGCCTTGGCGCGCTCGGCGATCAGTTTGCCGACCACCGCGGCGGCGGCCTTGTTGCCGCCGTTGGGCGTCTGCGCGCGCACGGCGGCTTCGACCGTCGAGGCCGAGGCCAGCACCTTGCAGCCGCAGCCGGAGATGATCTGGGCGTAGATGTGGGCGTTGGACCGGAACACGGTGAGACGCACCGCTTTCAGCTCCGCGAGTTTGGCGCGGGTTTTACGCGCTCGGCGAAGACGGGATTCTTTCTTGTTCATGGAGGCGCCTTACTTCTTCTTGGTTTCCTTGATCACGACCTGTTCGTCCGCGTAACGGACGCCCTTGCCCTTGTAGGGTTCGGGAGCGCGGAAAGCCCGCACTTCAGCCGCGACCTGACCGACTTGCTGCTTGTCGATCCCCTTGATGACGATTTCGGTCTGCGACGGGGTTTCAGCCTTCACGCCCTTGGGCAACTGGTACACGACCGGATGCGAGTAACCGAGCGAGAGGTTGAGCTTGTCGCCCTGCACCTGAGCGCGATAACCGACGCCGACCAGCGTGAGCTTCTTCTCGAAACCCTTGCTGACGCCGGTGACGATGTTGTTGACCAGCGCGCGCGTGGTGCCGGAGAGAGCGTTGGCATTGACCGCGCCCTCGACCTGCTTGAACACGAGGGTGTCGCCTTCGCGTTCGACCGCGACCGACGGATGCACCTTGTGGCTCACCGTGCCGAGCGGCCCCTTGACGGACAACTCGCCGGCGGCGATTTTCACTTCGACGCCGCCCGGGATGGCGACAGGATTCTTCGCTACACGAGACATGGAATCCTCCTCAAGCCACCAGGCAGATGACTTCGCCGCCGACGCGGCTTGCGCGCGCGGCACGGTCGGTCATCACGCCCTTCGGGGTCGACACGATGGCGACGCCGAGGCCGTTCATGACCTTCGGCAGATCGTCGCTGCCCTTGTAAACACGCAGACCCGGACGGCTGATGCGCTCGATGCGCTCGATGACCGGACGGCCGGCGTAATACTTGAGCGCCAAATCGAGTTCGGACTTGCCGGAGGCTTCGCGCACCGCGAAACCGTCGATATAGCCTTCGTCCTGCAATACCTTGGCGATCGCCACCTTCAGTTTCGATGAAGGCATGCGCACGTTCGCTTTCTGGGCCTGTTGCCCATTGCGAATCCGCGTCAGCATGTCGGCGATGGGATCGGACATACTCATCTTCATATTCTCCTTACCAGCTCGCCTTGGTCATGCCGGGCACTTCGCCGCGGAACGCGATGTCGCGCAGCTTGTTGCGGCACAGGCCGAACTTGCGGAACACGCCGCGCGGGCGTCCGGTGAGACTGCAACGGTTGCGCGTGCGCACCGGCGAGGAATTCCTCGGCAACAGTTGCAAGGCAAGGCGCGCGGCCATGCGTTCTTCGTCGGACAGCTTCGTATCCTTGATCTTGGCGATCAATTCGGCGCGCTTGCCGGCGTACTTCGCCACCAGCTTGCGGCGCTTGTCCTCGCGGTTGATTAGAGAGAGTTTCGCCATGTCGACCTCAATTTCTGAACGGGAATTTGAACGCGCCAAGGAGCGCCTTCGCTTCCTTGTCGGTCTTCGCCGTCGTGGTGATGCTGATGTTCATCCCGCGCAGGGCGTCGATCTTGTCGTACTCGATCTCGGGGAAAATGATTTGCTCCTTCACCCCGAGGTTGTAGTTGCCGCGCCCGTCGAACCCCTTGGCGCCGATGCCGCGAAAGTCGCGCACACGCGGCAGGGCGACCGTCACCAGACGGTCGAGGAATTCGTACATCCTTGGGCCGCGCAGAGTCACCATGCAGCCAATCGGATAACCGTCGCGGATCTTGAAGCCCGCGATGGATTTCTTCGCCTTGGTGATTACCGGCTTCTGCCCGGCGATTTTCGTCATGTCGCCGACGGCGAATTCGAGGATCTTCTTGTCGCCGACCGCCTCGCCCACGCCCATGTTCAGCGTGATCTTGGTGATGCGCGGCACTTCCATGACCGACTTGTAGCCGAACTGCTTGAGCAGGTCGGGAGCCACGGTGTTCTTGTAAAAGTCTTGCAAGCGAGCCATTGCCACTCCTTACGCGTCGACCAGTTCGCCGTTCGACTTGAAGAAGCGCACCTTGCGCCCGTCTTCAAGCGTTCTGAACCCGACGCGATCGCCTTTCTTCGACGACGGGTTCAACAGCGCGACGTTGGAAACATGAATCGGCGCTTCTTTTTCGACGATGCCGCCGACTTCGCCCTTCATCGGATTCGGGCGCGTGTGCTTCTTCACCCGATTGACGCCCTCGACCAGCAGACGCTCGTCGCCGACGCGGCGCAGCACCGTGCCCTGACGACCGCGATCCTTGCCCGCGAGCACCACGACCACATCACCCTTGCGGATCTTGTTCATTGTTTCCGACCCCTCAGAGCACTTCCGGCGCCAGCGAAACGATCTTCATGAACCGTTCCGTGCGCAGTTCGCGCGTCACCGGCCCAAAGATGCGCGTGCCGATCGGCTCGAGCTTGTTGTTGAGCAGCACGGCGGCGTTGCCGTCGAACTTGATGAGCGACCCGTCGGGACGGCGCACGCCCTTGGCGGTACGCACCACGACGGCGTTGTAGATGTCGCCTTTCTTGACCCGACCGCGCGGGGCCGCGTCCTTCACCGTGACCTTGATGATGTCGCCCACGGTGGCGTAGCGGCGCTTCGAGCCGCCCAACACCTTGATGCACATCACCGAGCGCGCGCCGGTGTTGTCGGCCACGTCGAGCCTGGACTGCATTTGAATCATGAATTTATCTCCAACTTCTCCCGCCTCGCGGCGGTCAGTCTTGGAACCCGTGCGGGTTACAACTCACGTCCCGGCGAACGCCAAGACGGAAAGCGGCGGATTGTAGCAGCCCGACTTCGATGTGCCAAGCCGCTTTTTCGCGCCGCTGTCTTAAATCACACGCGCCTTTTCCACCACCTGCGTCACCCGCCACTTCTTGGTGCGGGAGATCGGGCGGGATTCCTCGATTTCGACGAGGTCGCCCTGCGCCGCCACGCCGTTGTCGACGTGGGCGTGGTACTTGGCCGACTTGGTCACGATCTTGCTGTAGAGCGGATGCTTGACGCGGCGCTCGACCAGCACGGTGACGGTCTTGTCCATCTTGTCGCTGACGACACGCCCGATGAGCGTGCGGCGAACCTTCTTCGCTTCCTGCTTTTCGTCGCTCATTGCGCACCCGCCTTTTCACGAATGACGGTGCGAACGCGCGCGATGTCGCGGCGCACCTTGCCCAACTGGCTCGTGTTGTTCAA
Source organism: Azoarcus sp. (assembly GCA_031272995.1). Lineage (GTDB taxonomy): Bacteria > Pseudomonadota > Gammaproteobacteria > Burkholderiales > Rhodocyclaceae > WRNU01. The sequence goes on along the minus strand of JAISSY010000148.1, from coordinate 6,228 downwards.
CTGTTGCGTGGCGTGTTGCATGCGCAGGGAAAAATGCGCTTTCAACAAGTCCAGCAACTCCGTGTTCAGTTCATCCGCGCTCTTGGCGTGGAGTTCTTTCGATTTCGCTTTCATGCTTATCCCACCTGGCGCGTGACGAACACGGTTTCGATCGGCAGCTTGGCGGCGGCAAGCCGGAAGGCTTCGCGCGCCAGCGCCTCGTCGACGCCGTCCATTTCGTAGAGCACCTTGCCCGGCTGAATCTCGGCGACCCAGTATTCGGGATTGCCCTTGCCGTTGCCCATACGGACTTCGGCGGGTTTTCTGGAGATCGGTTTGTCCGGGAAGATGCGGATCCAGATACGGCCACCGCGCTTGATGTGACGGGTCATCGCGCGCCGCGCCGCCTCGATTTGGCGGGCGGTCAGACGACCGCGGCCGGTGGCCTTCAAGCCGTATTCACCGAAGCTGACCTTCGCGCCGCGCGTGGCCAAGCCGGTGTTGCGGCCCTTTTGTTCCTTGCGGTATTTCCTTCTCGTCGGCTGTAGCATCATTCACTCCTGCTTTCTTCTTGCCGGCGGGCGGAACGGCGGGCCGGACGGCCTTCACCGTCGCCGCGTTCGCCGCGCGGCGAGCGACGGCCGCGACGGTTTTCGGTTTCCGGCTCGGCGGCGGGCTGCTCGTTGCGACCCAGTTGCTCGCCCTTGTACACCCACACCTTGATGCCGATGATGCCGTAGGTGGTGCGGGCTTCCGAGATGCCGTAGTCGATGTTGGCACGCAGCGTGTGCAGCGGCACGCGGCCTTCGCGGTACCACTCGGTGCGGGCGATTTCGGCGCCGTTCAGGCGACCCGAACTCATGATTTTGATGCCCTGCGCGCCCAGACGCATGGCGTTCTGCATCGCGCGCTTCATGGCGCGGCGGAACATGATGCGCTTCTCGAGCTGTTGCGCGATGGAGTCGGCGATGAGCTTGGCGTCGATTTCGGGCTTGCGGACTTCTTCGATATTGACGTGGACGGGCACGCCGATGATCTTCTGCAAATCCTGTTTGAGCGCCTCGATGTCCTCGCCTTTCTTGCCGATCACCACGCCCGGACGCGCCGAGAACAGAGTGATGCGAGCGTTCTTGGCCGGACGCTCGATGACCACGCGCGACAGCGATGCGTGCGCGAGGCGCTTCTTCAGGTAGTCGCGGACTTTGAGATCCTCGCCGAGTTTCTTGGAGAAATCCTGACTCGACGCATACCAGCGCGAACCCCAGTCACGCGTGACAGCGAGCCGGAATCCAGTGGGATTGATTTTCTGACCCATGTGTGCCCCTTACTCGCCAACAGTCACGTAAATGTGGCTAGTCGGCTTGGAAATGCGATTGCCGCGACCTTTGGCGCGCGCCGTGAAACGCTTCAGCACGAGCCCTTCTTCCACGTGGATGGTCTTGACCTTGAGCAGGTCGATGTCGGCGCCGTCGTTGTGCTCGGCGTTGGCGATGGCCGATTCGACCACCTTGCGGATGATCTTCGCGCCCTTCTTGGGCGAAAAGGTCAGGATGTTGAGCGCCTGCTCGACCGGCTTGCCGCGCACCAGATCGGCCACCAGACGGCCTTTCTGTGCCGAAAGACGAACACCGCGCAAACTAGCTTTGGTTTCCATCGTCATTCCTTATTTCTTGCCGGGCACGGTGGCCTTCTTGGCGGCGGCGTGCCCCTTGAAGGTGCGCGTCAGCGCGAATTCACCGAGCTTGTGACCGACCATGTTTTCAGAAACATAGACCGGGATGTGCTGGCGTCCGTTATGGACGGCGATCGTCAGCCCCACGAAATCGGGCAGGACGGTGGAACGACGCGACCAGGTTTTGATTGGGCGCTTGTCGTTGCTCGCCCGCGCGGCGTCGACCTTCTTGAGAAGATGCGCGTCGACAAACGGGCCTTTCTTGATGGAACGTGCCATTTGTGCTTACCCCTTAACGCTTGTGACGACGCTGCACGATCATCGTATCGGTGCGCTTGTTGTTGCGCGTCCGATACCCCTTGGTCGGCTGACCCCACGGACTGACCGGCACGCGGCCTTCGCCGGTGCGGCCTTCGCCGCCGCCGTGCGGGTGGTCGATCGGGTTCATGACCACGCCGCGCACCGTCGGGCGGATGCCACGCCAGCGGTTGGCGCCGGCCTTGCCGATTTTGCGCAGACCGTGTTCTTCGTTGCCGACTTCACCGATGGTGGCGCGGCACTCGACGTGCACGCGGCGGATTTCGCCGGAACGCAGCCGCAACTGGGCATAGACGCCTTCGCGCGCCAGCAGTTGCGCCGACGTGCCCGCCGCGCGCGCCAGTTGCGCGCCCTTGCCGGGCAGCAGTTCGACGCAATGCACCGTGGAGCCGACCGGAATGTTGCGAATCGGCAGCGCGTTGCCCGGCTTGATCGGCGCTTCCGAGCCGGAGACCAGCGTCTGACCGACTTCGACGCCGCGCGGCGCGATGATGTAGCGGCGCTCGCCATCGGCGTAAATCAGCAGCGCGATGTTGGCGGAGCGGTTCGGGTCGTACTCGATGCGCTCGACCTTGGCCGGCACGCCGTCCTTGTTGCGACGGAAATCGATTACCCGGTAGTGGGCCTTGTGGCCGCCGCCCTGATGGCGAACCGTGATGCGACCGCTGTTGTTGCGCCCGGCCTTGCTGGACTTCTTCTCGGTCAGACCGTCCACCGGACGACCCTTGTGCAGCGAAGAATTGACCACCTTGACCATGCCGCGACGGCCGGCGGAAGTGGGCTTGACTTTTACCAATGCCATGATCGCTTACTCCCCGGCCACAAAGTTGATTTCCTGACCGGGCTTGAGGCTGACGAAAGCCTTCTTCCAGCCCTTGCGCTGACCGACGACGCGGCCACGACGCTTTTCCTTGCCCTTGACGTTCAGGACTTGCACGGACTCGACCTCCACCTTGAACAAGGCTTCGACCGCCGCTTTCACTTCCGGCTTGGTGGCGTCGGGCGCCACGCGGAAGATGACCTGCTCGTTCTTGTCGGCGACCCAGGTCGCCTTTTCCGAAATCTGCGGGGCGAGCAGCACCTGCAACAGACGTTCCTGATTAAACGCGCTCATTGCCACGCCTCCTCCATCTTGGCCAGCGCGCCCTTGGTGACCAGCACCTTCGGGAAGCGCACCAGCGACACCGGATCGGTCTTCTCGACGTCGAGCACGAGCACGTCGTACAGGTTGCGGGAGGACAGATACAGGTTCTCGTCCACGCTATCGGTGATGACCAGCGCCGACTCCAGACCGAGCGACTTCAACTTCTGCACCAGCAGACGGGTTTTCGGCGCATCGACGCGGAAATCCTCGACCACGGCAAGACGGTCTTCGCGCGCCAGTTGCGACAGGATGGAAGCCACCCCGGCGCGATACATCTTGCGGTTGACCTTTTGCGAGAAATTTTCGTCCGGCTTGTTCGGGAAAATCCTGCCGCCTCCGCGCCACAACGGGCTGGCGCGCATACCGGCGCGGGCGTTGCCCGTGCCCTTCTGGCGGAAAGGCTTCTTCGTCGAATGCGACACTTCGGCGCGCGTCTTCTGGGCGCGGTTGCCGGAGCGGGCGTTGGCCAGATAGGCGGTGACGACCTGATGGACGAGCGCCTCGTTGTAATCGCGGCCAAACAACACGTCGGAGGCTTGCAGCGTGGAAGCGGCCTGACCTTCGGCGTTCAAAAGTTTGAGTTCCATGTCCGCCCCCTTATGCCTTGACCGCCGGGCGGATGGTCACGTCGCCGCCCTTGGCGCCCGGCACCGCGCCCTTGACGAGCAGCAGTTGGCGTTCGACGTCGACGCGCACCACTTCCAGCCCCTGCGTCGTGCGTTGCACGTTGCCGAGTTGGCCGGACATGCGCGTGCCCGGAAACACGCGACCGGGGTCTTGCGCCATGCCGATGGAACCCGGCGCGTTGTGCGACACCGAGTTGCCGTGAGAGGCGCGTTGCGAACCGAAGTTATGGCGCTTTTGCGCGCCGGCGTAGCCCTTGCCGATGGAAGTGCCGGTGACGTCCACCTTTTGCCCGACGGCAAAGATGTCGACCCCGATGGCGTCGCCCGCCTTCAACTCGGCGAGCTTGTCGGCTTCGACGCGGAATTCGCGCAGGACGCGGCAGGGTTCGACCCCCGCCTTGGCAAGATGCCCCGCCAGCGCCTTGCCGATACGGCTGGCGCGGCGCTTGCCGACCGCGACCTGAACCGAGGCGTAGCCGTCGGTTTCGATCGTCTTGATCTGGGACACGCGGTTGTCGGACACGTCAAGCACCGTCACCGGGATGGAAACCCCATCCTCGTTGAAGATGCGAGTCATGCCGACCTTGCGTCCCACAAGGCCTAGACTCATGTTGTTCTCCTCATCGCCCGCTTCGATTGGCGGACGGTGGATTAAAACGGGCACGCCCTTGAGCGGGGTGCCCCCGAAAGGCGCGGATTATAGACAGGGGCTACGGGGGATTGCAAGGGGTTTTGCACGCCCACGCGCCCGACCGAGGGGAGACGCGGCGAGCCGCAGACGCGGAAACGGCGACTGCCCGGCTTATTCAGGAACCGCGCCGGGAAAGAAAGCCACCCGAAACCCGAAAGCGTTGTTGCGACTGTCGGGAACGCCTTTCAGGCGTTCGGCGGTGCGCACGTGCTTGGTCGGGGAGGTCCATGCGCCGCCGCGCAGCACACGGTCGGTGCCCAAGTCGGGGCCGGGCGGGTCGCTGGTGACGCCGCCTTCCTCGTAGTACTTGGCGCCGTACCAGTCCTGCACCCATTCCCAAACATTGCCGTTCATGTCGTACAGCCCCCACGGATTGGGCTGCTTCTGGCCGACCGGATGCGTCATGTCCCGCGAATTGCCGGTAATCCACGCGATGTTCTTCACGCACGACAACTTCTCGCCGCACGACCACGGCCAAGTCATCGGCGTGCCGGCGCGGGCGGAGTATTCCCATTCCGCCTCGGTCGGCAAGCGGTACTTTTCCGTGCCCTCTTTCTCGTTCAAGCGCCGGATGAACTCCTGCGCGTCGTCCCACGACACGTTGTCGACCGGGCGGTCGGCGCCCCTGAACAGGCTTGGGTTGATGTCCATGACCGCCACCCATTGTTTTTGGGTGACGGTGTGTTTGCCGAGATAAAACGGTTTGGTCAGCGTGACGCGATGGCGCGGGCGCTCGTCGCGGTCGCATTCTTCGTTGTCGCCGTCGATGCAGCCCATCTCGAAGGTGCCGGCGAAGATTTCCACGAACTGCATGCCGATGCTGTTGGTTTGCTCTTTCCGAGTCGCCGCCGCCGGAGGTTCCGCCGGTGTGCCCGTAGCGGGCGGCTCGTTTTCGACGATTTCTTTCGGCGGTTCGCTCGAATCCGTCGGCGTGTCCGTCGCACCGGGCGTTCTGGGAGGATTTTCGGTTTCGAACGACGTCACCTCTCCCGGCGGCTCGGTCGCGGCCGTTCCCGGCTTTTGCTCCCCTTCTCCCGACGTTCCCTGCCCCCCTGCCGGCGGCTCGACCTGAACGACCTGCTCCGCATCTAGCGGCGTGTCGACCTGTGCGCCCGGCCACCACATTCCCACGACTCCGGCAATCGCGCCCGTTATCGCCACCGCAATGGTTTCCTTCAACCCCCGGATGCGCATCTTGAAGTAATCCGCCAGAAAACCTAGCACAATGGCCTTGATGCCGGTGCGCTCGGCGAGAGACTGCTTCTTCGGCTTGTCAGTCGTGGCGACGGGCGTCTCGACCGCGTCCATCACGCCCGCGAGGCGCAATTTATCGACGATGAGTCTGGCGAACTCCTCCGGCGACCGCTCCTTGAGCAGGATGTATCCGGTCGTCTTGGTCAGCCCCGGCACTTCCAGACCTTCCTCGAAGAAGGCCGGCAAGATGTATTCCCCATTCTCGACGAACGCCCGCGCCTGTATGTTTTTGCGTTCGTGCGTCGTCCAGTTTCTTTCCAGATAGGCTCTGGAAACGAAAATCACCGTGAAATTCGCTTTATTGGTGTAGACGTCCGCCAAATACTCGTATAAATCCTTGCCCCATAGCGTGATCTGCTCGAAATGGTCGTAGAACACCCGCACGCCCGCATCCTGCAGCGCATGCGCCACGGCGTCGACATAGGGTCGGTCTTCGCCCGCAAAAGACAACGCGACGTGATATTGCCTCGACACTTGCATTCCCCCCGGATTTGCCACGGTGGCGAATCATCGCACACCCTATGTGTATCGGCAAAATCCAAGG
>JAISSY010000157.1 GCA_031272995.1 Azoarcus sp. | reverse complement strand
CTCACCACCGACACCGAACTCGCCGCCATCGCCGCGCCGGCCAGCACCGGGTCGAGCATGCCGAGAGCGGCGAGCGGGATGCCGAGCACATTGTAGATAAAGGCGAAAAAGAGGTTCTGACGGATTTTCTTCAGCGTGGCGCGGGAGAGTTCCACCGCGTCGGCGACGCCGTGCAGGCTGGCGCGCACCCGCGTCACGTCGGCGGCTTCCACCGCCGCGTCGGCGCCGACGCCGATGGCGAACGACACGTCCGCCGCAGCCAGCGCCGGGGCGTCGTTGATGCCGTCGCCCGCCATGCCGACGCACGCGCCCGCGCCCGCCGCCGCTTTCAATTCCTCCACCGCCGCCGCCTTGTCGGCGGGCAGCACCCCGGCGCGCCAGTCGTCGATGCCGACGGCGCGGGCGATGGCCGCCGCGGTGCGCGGATGGTCGCCGGTGAGCATGGTGACTTTCACCCCCGCCGCGCGCAGGCGCGTCAACGCGGCGGCAGAGTCGTCGCGCAGGCGGTCGGCGAGAGCGATTACGCCGGCGTAGGCGTCGTCGACGGCGACCGCCACCAGCGTTTTGCCTTGGGCGGCGAGCGCGTCGGTCGTCGCCAATGGAAGTTCGATGTCGCGTCCAGCGAGAAAATCGGGCGAGCCAACCAGCACGGCGCGGCCATCGACACGCCCTTCGACCCCCCGCCCGCCCTCGGCGCGCGCGTCCGCCACTTCCGCCGTCGCACCCTCGCCCGCCGCGGCGACGATGGCTTGCGCCAGCGGATGCGAACTCGCCCGCTCCAGCGCCGCCGCCGTTTGCAGGAGCGTCACCTCCGTCCACGGCGCCGCCGCCGACACGTCCGTCACCGCCGGTTCGCCCGCCGTCAGCGTGCCAGTTTTGTCGACGGCGAGCGCGCTCAGATGCCCGGCGCGCTCCAGCGCCTCGGCGTTGCGAATCAACAATCCTGCGCGCGCGCCCTGCCCGACCGCCACCATGATTGCGGTCGGCGTCGCCAGACCGAGAGCGCACGGGCAGGCAATCACCAGCACCGCCACGGCGTCGATGAGCGCGGACTGAAAATCGCCCAACGCCCACCAGACCGCGAAAGTCATGAGCGCAATCGCCGCCACCGTCGGCACGAACACGGCGGCGATGCGGTCGGCCAAGCGTTGCACCGGCGCTTTCGAGCCTTGCGCGTCCTCCACCAAACGGATGATGCCCGCCAGCAAAGTGTCGGCCCCGACCCCGGTAGCACGGCAGCGCAGCAGCGCCTGACCGTTGACGGTGGCGGCATACACCGCGTCGCCCGGCTTCTTGTCCACCGGCATACTTTCGCCGGTGAGCATCGCCTCGTCGAGCGCGGATTCGCCTTCGAGCACGACGCCGTCGACCGGCGCGGCGTCGCCCGGACGCAGCACGAAAACCATCCCCGGTTGCAGGGCGTCGATGTCGACTTCCACCGTCTCGCCGTCGCGCTCGATGCGCGCCCGCTGCGGACGCAGGCGCAGCAGGGCGTCGAGCGCGGCGGAGGTGCGGGCCTTGGCGCGCGCTTCCAGCAGCTTGCCGAGCAGCACCAGCGTAATCACCATCGCCGACGCCTCGAAATAGACGTGCAAATCGTGGCGACCGAGCAGGGTCACGACGAGGCTGTAGACGTAGGCCATGCTGGTGCCGAGCGCCACCAGCACGTCCATGTTGGCGCCGCCGCCGCGCAGCGAATTCCACGCGCCGCGATAGAAACGCGCCCCAATCCAGAATTGCACCGGCGTCGCCAGCAGGCATTGCAGCCAGCGCGGCAGCCATTCGTGATGCGCGTCCGCACCCGGCGCGAGGCCGAACATCGCCGCCATCTGCGCCGCCAGCGGCAGGGTGAAGACGACGGCAATCCAGAAGCGCACGAGTCCGGCGCGCCATTCCTTCGCCTTGCGGGCGCGCTCCTCCTCGCGGTCGGCGGCGGCGGGCATGGCGGAAAAACCGGCGCGCGCCACCGCGGCGCAGGCGTCGTCCAGCGTCAGCGCGCCGGGGGCGAAGCGCAACGTGGCGCGCTCGCTGGCGAGGTTCACCGTCGCTTCGACGCCGGGCAGGCGGTTCAGCACTTTTTCCAGCCGCGCCGAGCAGGCGGCGCAGGTCATGCCGGAGATGGCGAGGTCGAGCCGTGCGCGCGGCGACGGCTCCGTCACTCGCAAATCACGCCTTTCCATAGTTCGCCTCCCAGCGTCGACGCGTGCAGCAGCCCCCAGACGCCGAAGCCGAGCACCAACAACCCGGCGACGAGGCGCACCGTGCCGTTGCGGGTGAAATCGCGGAATCGCCCAAGCGCCAGCCCGGCGAGCAGCAGATTGGGCAAGGTGCCAAGCCCGAAAGCGAGCATCAAACCCGCGCCGCGCGCGGCGGAGCCGGTCATCAGCGCCGTGGACAGCACGCCATAGACCATGCCGCAAGGCAGAAAACCCCACAGCGCGCCGAGCGGCAGCGCCTGCGCGACCGTGCGCACGGGCAGGAAGCGCCGGGTGAGCGGTTGCAGGCGCCGCCACAACACCTGCCCGCCGCGTTCGAGCGGCGCAAGCAGCCGGGTGAAGCCGGTCAGATAAAGCCCCAGCGCAATCAGCATCAGATTGGCGAGCACGTAAAGGCCGATTTGCACCGGCAGCACATCGCGGTAGAGCAGCCCGATGGAGCCGACGATGGCTCCGGCCAGCGTGTAGGAAGCGATGCGTCCGACGCTGTAGGCGAGGTGCAGCGGCCATTGCCGCCCGCAGGATGGCGTCGACGCGGGCGCGGCGGGCTGCTCCACTTGCAGCGAGAGCGCGCCGACGATGCCGCCGCACATCGACACGCAATGAACGCCGCCGAGCAATCCGACGAGGAAGACGGCGAGATAACCTGTTTCGAGCATGGAAAAAACGACCGGGAACGCCGCGCCCACCGCGGGCGCGATTCGAGCATTCTAGCCCGTATGCCTCAGATTACGCGGGAGTAACGGCGACGCTCGCGGTCGGCGCGCAGGTAGCGGTCGAACACCATGGCGATGGCGCGCACCAGCAGCCGCCCGGCGGGCAGCACGGTGATCCAGTCGTCCTCGACCTTGACCAGCCCGGCGCCTTCCATCTCGCGAAGGTCGGCGAGTTCGGCGGCGAAGTATTCCTTGAAGTCGATCAGATGCGCGATCTGAATCGACTCGATGGAAAGCGCGAAGTGGCACATCAGCGCCTGAATGATCGAACGCCGCAGCAAGTCGTCGGCGGTCAGTTCGACGCCGCGCAGCACCGGCAGTTCGTTGCGGTCGAGCGCGTCGTAATACTCGTCGAGCGTCTTGTGGTTTTGCGCGTAAACCGGCCCAACCTTGGCGATGGACGACACCCCGAAACCGAGCATGTCGCACTCGGCCTGCGTCGAATAGCCCTGAAAGTTGCGGTGCAGCCGGCCTTGCTGCTGCGCCACGGTAAGTTCGTCGTCCGGCTTGGCGAAGTGATCCATGCCGATATAGACGTAGCCCGCGCCGGTCAGGCGGTCGATGGCCAGTTGCAGGATGCCGAGCTTGGTGTCGGCGGTGGGCAGATCGATTTCCAGAATGCGGCGCTGCGGCTTGAACAGCCCCGGCAGGTGCGCGTAGCTGTAAAGCGAGATGCGATCCGGCGACAACTCCAGCACGCGGTCGAGCGTGCGCCCGAAGCTGACGAGATTCTGCTTCGGCAGACCGTAGATCAAATCCATGCTGATGGAGTGAAAACCGACGCCGCGCGCCGAATCCATCACCAGCTTGGTTTCCTCGAAACTCTGCTCGCGGTTGACCGCCAGTTGCACGTCCTCGGCGAAATCCTGCACCCCGACGCTCATGCGGTTGAAGCCGAGGTCGGAGAGCAACTCCACGGTGTCGAAATCTACCTTGCGCGGGTCGACCTCGATGGAATACTCGCCGTTGGGCATCAACTCGAAATGCTCGCGCGCCGAGGCGATGAGGCGGCGCAGTTCATCGTGCGAGAGGAAGGTCGGCGTGCCGCCGCCCAAATGCAGTTGCGTCACCTGCCGCGCGCCGCCGAGCGCCGCCACTTGCAGGCGAATCTCGCGATCTATGTAATCCAGATACTGCGCCGACAACCCGTGATCCTTGGTGATTATCTTGTTGCAGGCGCAGTAGTAGCAGATCGTGTTACAGAACGGGATGTGAAAGTATAATGAGAGCGGACGACTCACCCCGCCGACCGCCCGTTTACCAAGCCAATCAGTGAAAGTTTGCGCATCGAACGCCTCGACGAAACGATCCGCCGTCGGGTAGGAGGTATAGCGCGGTCCGTTGATGTCGAAACGCCGGATCAGATCCGGGTCGAAAATCAGTTTTTCTTGCTGGCTGGTCATGAAATTTACTTTTTTAGGTGTTTTTACGATGGCAGAAAGCCGTTATTTTCTGGTTGACTTCGATCAACACTCATAACGGCAACCACCCCGGCAAGCGAGTTTACTGGCAAATATGAAGTCTACGGTACCGGTCACGGCAGCGGATCTCAAACGAGTCTGCTCTCAATGCAACCTGCTCGAACTGTGTCTGCCGTTCGGGATGGCCGATCAGGATCTCCATCGTCTCGACGATCTGGTGGCGGCGCGGCGCAAAATCAAGCGCCAGCAGCCGCTCTACCGTACCGGCGATTTGTTCGAGGCCATCTACGCCATCCGCACCGGCTCGTTCAAAACCGACGTGCTGCTCGAAGACGGGCGCGAGCAAGTGACGGGCTTTCAGATGACCGGCGAAATCCTCGGACTCGACGGCATCAGCACCGAACTGCACTCATGCAACGCCATCGCGCTGGAAGACAGCGAGGTGTGCGTCATCTCCTACCCGCGTCTGGAAGAACTCTCGCGTCTGGTCGAAGGTTTGCAGCACCAATTCCACAAAGTGATGAGCCGCGAAATCGTGCGCGACCACGGCGTGATGATGCTCCTCGGCTCGATGCGCGCCGAGGAACGTCTGGCCGCCTTCCTGCTCAACATGTCGCAACGCTTCACCGCGCGCGGCTTTTCGGCGGCGGAGTTCCACCTGCGCATGACCCGCGAGGAAATCGGCTCCTACCTCGGCCTCAAACTGGAAACCGTCTCCCGCGCCTTCTCGCGCTTTCAGGACGAAGGTCTGGTCGCCGTGCAGCAGAAGCACATCCGCATCCTCGACAGCGGCGGGCTGAAGAACCTGATTCAGCATCAGGCCGGGTTGCGGTAATCCCCTCATGACGGCAAAACCCTTGGGCGAATAATTTCGCCCCCTGCCGCACGCGCCCAATGCCGTCGTTCCCGGCGAAGAATAATGAGGTCAGATCCCGATTGATTCTCGGTCTTTTTTTCGATTTCGCACAAAGCCGCCAAAGTGACCTGCTCTTGTGCAAATATGTAGCAAAGTCAATGTTTTAGTTACGCCAAAATTGCCGCCTTATACGCAGAACTGGAGCCTCGTTTTGCCAATAATGATTTCGGAGGCCGTCGTTGCAACCATCTTGGAACGTTCAGACAGCCGAGCAGCACCTGCGCCAGTCGTGCGCGGTCATGGCGCGGCTGATCGAGCAGCATGGCTCGTGCACGCTGCCCGAACGCGAGTTTCGTCCCTTCGAGACCTTGGCGAGCCAAATCATCAGCCAGCAACTCTCACTCAAAGCCGCCGCCACGATAAAGCAGCGGGTTCGCGGCATCGTCGCGGGTTTCACGCCGGCAGGGTTCCTTGCCGTCACCGAGGACGAGCTACGTCAGGCCGGTTTGTCCTCAGCCAAGGCGCGCTACATCCATGAACTCGCCCGACGCGTCGACGACGGGCGACTCGACCTCGATTCCCTGCGGCATGCGCCGGACGAGGAAGTCATTGCCCGCCTGACGGAATTGCCGGGCATCGGGCGGTGGACGGCGGAGATGTTCCTGATTTTCGGCTTGCTCAGGCCGGACGTGCTCTCGCTGGGCGACGCCGGTCT
>JAISSY010000076.1 GCA_031272995.1 Azoarcus sp. | reverse complement strand
CTCGTCGAGCGCGTGCGCCGCGAGCACATGCCCGACGAAGAAATCGAACCCCTGAGCGTCATGGAATTCGTCGCCCCCGACGGCTCGAAATACTCCGGCCTCGTGCGCGAAATCGACGCCGAATCGGCGCTGGTCGATTTCAACCACCCCCTCGCCGGCAAGCCGATACGGCTGGAAGTGGAAATCGTCGGGGTGGCGTGAAAAGGTGAGCGCCATCGAAATCCTCCTCGCCAACCCGCGCGGCTTTTGTGCCGGGGTGGAGCGCGCCATCGAAATCGTCGACCACGCGCTGTCGCGCTTTGGCGCGCCGATTTACGTGCGGCACGAAGTCGTGCACAACCGTTACGTGGTCGAGGGCTTGCGGGCGCGCGGGGCGGTTTTCATCGAGGATTTGGCCGACGTGCCCGATGGCGCGACGCTCATTTTCAGCGCCCACGGCGTGCCGCGCGCGGTGAGGGACGAGGCGGCGCGGCGCGGTTTGCGCGTGTTCGACGCTACCTGTCCGCTGGTGCACAAGGTGCATCTCGAAGTGGCGCGGATGCGGGCGCAGGGGCGCGAAGTGGTGATGATTGGTCATCGCGGCCACCCGGAAGTCGAAGGCACGATGGGGCAGGTCGCCGACGGCATCCATCTGGTCGAACGCCCCGCCGACGCCGCGACGCTGCCCACCGCCAGCGCCGGGGCGCTGTCCTTCGTGACCCAGACGACGCTCTCGGTCGACGACGCGGCGGCCATCGTTGACGCCCTGCGCGCCCGCTTTCCCGCCATCAGCGGGCCGCGCAAGGACGACATCTGCTACGCGACCCAGAACCGGCAGGACGCCGTGAAGCATCTCGCCGAGGCGGCGGAAATCGTCCTCGTCGTCGGCTCGAAGAACAGCTCCAACTCCAACCGCCTGCGCGAAGTGGCGGAATTGCTCGGCGTGCCCGCGCACCTGATTGACGACGCGCAGGACATCGAACCCGACTGGCTGGCGGGCAAAAGCAAAATCGGCGTCACGGCGGGAGCCTCCGCGCCGGAAGTGTTGATTGACGAGGTGGTGGCGCATCTGCGCGAACTGACCGGCGGCAAGGTGATTGAACTGCCGGGCGTGCCGGAAAAGACAGCGTTTCCGCTGCCGAAGGAGTTGCAGGGCTAGGGCAATGCGCTCCCGTCGGCAAAAAGCACGCTCGTCGCAAGGCGTGCTTTCATATTATCCCGAACGGTAGTGTATACTTCGTTGTGAAACATTTGGAGGTCGAAGATGGAAGCAACGATGCGGGATTTGCGCTTGCACACGGCGGAAGTGTTGGCCGCCACCGACCGCGGAACGCCGGTGGTGATTACCTACCGGGGCAAAGCGCGGGCCGTTCTTTCGCGCTGGCTGGGTAACGGCGCCAGCGATGTCGCCAAGGAACGCAACCCCGCCTTTGGCCTGTGGCGCGACCGCGAGGGCGACGTGGAAGAAGAAGTCCGCCGGATGCGGCAACCGCGAGAACTGCCGTGACGCTGGTCGACACCGACGTTCTCATCTGGAACCTGCGGGGAAACGAAAAAGCCGCCGCGACGCTCGACGCGATGCCGGGGTTTTCCATCTCCGCCGTCAGCTACATGGAACTGGCGCAAGGAATGCGCGACAAGCGCGAACTGCGGGTCATCCGGCAAGCGTTGGCGCATTGGGAAACCCGCATCGTGCAAATCGACGCCGCGATTTCGGCGCGCGCCTGTTTTCTGATTGAACAGCACGCCCTTTCCCACGGCCTGCAACTGGCCGACGCCCTGATTGCCGCGACCGCGCTGGAATTGGGGGTGGAAATCCTGACTGGCAACGACAAACACTATCGAGTGGTGGAAGGACTCGCGCTGCGCACGTTCCGCCCCTGACCGTGCAAATTCCCCACCGTTCCCCCGAAACCTCCGGCGAGCGTGGCGCATGACACGCCGCTCTCGTAAAACCACGTACGGCGCGTGGGAACGCCACCCCCTATAGTTGGTAACGCAAATCCCAACGAGCGCAGATAAAGAGAATGCGCGCCAAACTTGAGGCAGGTATTGGAATGCGCGTCAAAGTAGTGATTGATGACACCTTGATTGATGAAGTGCTGGGGGCCACGGGTCTTAAAACCCGACGCGAAGCGGTGGAGCTTGGGCTTCTGATGTTGCTTCGCGTGCAGCGCCGGACAGGCAGCGGCATCAACGGCCTGCTGCGCGAAATCGAGTGGGAACGGTGTCTGATGACCCTGCAACGGGACAATGCCCCGGTCTTGCAGTAAACGATGTGTGTGGTGTGGCAGCATGGCCGGCAGGGCGTGAAAACCCTGCCGGTTTTGTTTTGCGCGCTTACCGCTCGATGTGCGGCTCCACGATGCGGCGGTAGAACTCGTGGAAATGCTGCATCCCGTCCTCGAACGGCGATTGGTAGGGGCCGATTTCGTCGCGCCCTTCGCGCAGCAGCGCCAAGCGACCGCGGTCCATGCGCTCGCCGATGTCGTCGTCCTCGATGGCCGTTTCCATGTACGCGGCTTGCTCGGCTTCGACGAAATCGCGCTCGAATTCGGCGATTTCTTCCGGGTAGTAGAACTCGACGACGTTGATGGTCTTGTGCACGTCGGTCGGAATCAGCGTGCTCACCACCAGGACGTGCGGATACCACTCGACCATGATGTTCGGGTAGTAGGTGAGCCAGATGGCGCCGCGCGGCGGCTTGTCGTCGCCGTAGAAATCGAGCACCGCTTTCTGCCAGCGTTCGTAGACCTTCGAGCCGGACTTGGCGAGCGAGGTGATGCCCACCTGCTGCACCGAGTACCACTCGCCGAACTGCCAACTGAGGTCGTCGCAGGTCACGAAATTGCCGAGTCCGGGGTGGAAGGGGACGACGTGGTAATCCTCCAGATAGACTTCGATGAAGGTTTTCCAGTTGTAGTTGCAGTGGTGGATTTCCACCTTGTCGAGCTTGAAGCCGGAGAAATCCAGATGTTGCGCGACCTGCATCCCGGCCAAATCCCGCGCCGCCGAGCGCGGGCCGGCGAATAGCAAGCCGTTCCAGCTTTCCAGCTTGTCGCGTTTCAGGTTCAGGCACGGATTGGCGGGGAAGTGCGGCGCGCCGATGAGCGCGCCCTCGGTGTCGTAAGTCCAGCGATGCACCGGGCAGACGACGTTGGCGAGCTTGCCCGCGCCTTGCAGCATCACCGCCTGACGGTGACGGCAGACGTTGGCGAGGCGGTACAGCCCGTCGCTGTGGCGGTAGATGAGTCCGGCGTGGTCGAGCCACTCCTGCGTGCGATAGTCGCCCACCTGCGGCGCCATCAGTTCGTGGCCGACATAGCCCGGCCCGGCATCGAAGAGAAGTTTTTTCTCCAGAGCGAAGATTTTCTCGTCGAAATACCATGACACCGGGAATTGTGACGCTCCCGGCGCGAGCCGTTTCGTGGTAGCTATGTCGGACATTCAGCGAACCTCCATTGAATATATGCGACAAGAAGTCGGAACATCGCGCGCTCGTCAAGACGCAATGGTTTGACCGCCAGCGGCGCAATGAGATATTTTCCCACAACTTGAAGGCGAGCCGTTTTTTGCCCGTCATTTTCCCTCTCGGTGCGTTCTTTGCTCACATGACCAAGCCGGCTGCCGCGTCCCTTCCCAAGACTTTCGATGCCGCCGTGACGGAACTCGAAACCATCGTGCGGCAGATGGAGACGGGCGAGCTGCCGCTCGAACAGGCGCTCGAACGCTACCAGCGCGGCGTCGTGCTGCTGCGCCACTGTCAGGACAAACTCGGCGCCGCCGAGCAGCAAATCAGGATTCTCGAAGGCGACGCCACCGTTCCGTTCGCGGCGGACGATGCCGGCGACGCGGCGAGCGAGGCGGGAGCGAAATGAAATTTTCCGATTGGCTCACCTACATCCAGCAGCGCACCGAAACGGCGCTCGACGCCGTGCTGCCCGCCGCCAACGTCGCCCCCGACCGCCTGCACGAAGCGATGCGCTATGCCGCGCTCGGTGGCGGCAAGCGCGTGCGCGCCCTGCTCGCGCACGCCGCCGGCAGCCTCACCCACGCCCGCCCCGAACAACTCGACCGCGCCGCCTGCGCGGTGGAACTGATTCACGCCTATTCGCTGGTGCACGACGACCTGCCGTGCATGGACGACGACAAGCTGCGGCGCGGCAAGCCCACCGTGCACGTCGAATACGACGAGGCCACGGCGCTCTTGGTGGGCGACGCGCTGCAAACCCTCGCTTTTCAAGTGCTGGCCGAATATTCGGTGAGCACCACCGCGTCCGGGCAAATTGAGGTGATACGCCTGCTGGCCGAAGCCGCCGGTTCGCGCGGCATGGCGGGTGGGCAAGCCATCGACGTCGCCGCCGCCGGCAAGGAACTGACGCGCGAAGAACTCGAATTCATGCACCTGCGCAAAACCGGGGCGCTCATCCGCGCCGCGCTGCTCATCGGCGCGCGCGCCGGCGAGGGCGTCAGCGAAGACCGCCGCCGCCGCCTCGACCAGTACGCCAAGCGCGTCGGCCTGCTCTATCAGGTGGTCGACGACATCCTCGACGCCGAATCCGACACCGCCACGCTCGGCAAAACCGCCGGCAAGGACGCGGCGCAGGACAAACCCACCTACGTCAGCGTCCTCGGCTTGCAGGAAGCGCGCCGCTTCGCGGAAGAATTGCTCGCCGAAGCCAACGACACGCTGGCGCCTCTGGGCGAGCGCGGCGCCCGCTTGCGCGAGATGGCCGATTTCATCGCCCATCGCGCTTTCTGACCCGCACGATGTCCGACGCCCCGCTTCTCGACCGCATCGATTCCCCCGCCGACCTGCGCGCGCTGGAGCGCGCCGAGTTGCCGAAACTGGCCGAGGAACTGCGCGCCTTCCTCATCGAATCGGTGGCCAAGACCGGCGGGCATCTGTCCTCCAACCTCGGCACCGTCGAACTGACCATCGCGCTGCACTACGTCTTCAACACCCCGGAAGACCGCATCGTCTGGGATGTCGGCCATCAAGCCTACAGCCACAAGATTCTCACCGGACGGCGCGAGGCGATGGCCGGGCTGCGCCGTCTGGGCGGCATCTCCGGCTTTCCGAAACGCAGCGAGAGCGAATACGACACCTTCGTCGCCGGCCACTCGTCGACCTCGATTTCGGCGGCGCTCGGCATGGCGGTGGCGGCGCGCGACCGTGGCGAACAGCGCGCCGCCATCGCGGTCATCGGCGACGGGGCCATGTCGGCGGGCATGGCCTTCGAGGCGCTCAACAATGCCGGAGACATGAAAGGCGTCAACCTGCTGGTGATTCTCAACGACAACGAAATGTCGATTTCGCCGCCGGTGGGGGCGCTCTCCAACATCCTCGCCCGCCTGATGACGCCCTACGACGCCGCGCGCCGCATCGGCAAGAAAGTGCTCGGCGTCGCCCCGCCGGTGGCCGAACTGGCGCGCAAGGTGGAGGAATACGCCAAAGGCATGATTGCTCCCGGCTCGCCCGGCACGCTGTTCGAGGAATTCGGCTTCCACTATTACGGCCCGGTCGACGGCCACGACCTCGACCTGCTGGTGCCGATGCTGCAAAACCTGAAACGCTACGAAGGGCCGCAATTCCTTCACGTCGTCACCCGCAAGGGCCACGGCTACAAGCTCGCCGAAGCCGACCCGGTGCGCTATCACGGCGTCGGCCAGTTCGACCACCGCGAGGGCCTGAAAGAGTCCGCCGGCGGCAAACCCACCTACACCGAGGTGTTCGGCGATTGGCTGTGCGACGTGGCGGCGCAGAACGAGCGCGTCGTCGGCATCACTCCGGCGATGTGCGAAGGCTCCGGGCTGACCCGCTTCGCGCGGGAATTCCCCGACCGTTACCACGATGTCGGCATCGCCGAACAGCACGCGCTCACCTTCGCGGCGGGGCTGGCCTGCGAGGGCTATCGCCCGGTGGTGGCGATTTACTCCACCTTCCTGCAACGCGCCTACGACCAGTTGATACACGACATCGCGCTGCAAAACCTGCCGGTGACGCTCGCCATCGACCGTGGCGGACTGGTCGGCGCCGACGGCTCCACCCATCAGGGCGCGTTCGACCTCTCCTTCCTTGCCTGCGTCCCCAACATGGTGGTGATGACCCCCGCCGACGAAAACGAATGTCGGCAAATGCTCACCACCGCGCTCGAACACGACGGCCCCGCCGCCGTGCGCTACCCGCGCGGACGCGGGCCGGGCGTCGCGCCGGAAAAGGCTTTGCGCGCCCTGCCGCTCGGCAGGGGCGAAATCCGCCGCAAAGGCAAAAAGACGGCGCTGCTCGCTTTCGGCAGCATGGTCGCGCCCGCCCTCGAAGCCGCCGAAACGCTGGACGCGACCGTGGCCAACATGCGCTTCGTCAAGCCGCTCGACGCCGCGCTCGTCGCCGAACTCGCGCGCGAACACGAGCTGCTCGTCAGCATCGAGGAAAACGCCGTCATCGGCGGCGCCGGCGCAGAAGTGGCGCGCGCGCTCGACGCCTTGCCCACGCGTCCGCGCCTGTTGCGGCTCGGCCTGCCCGACCGCTTCATCGAGCACGGCGAACAGCGCCAGTTGCTCGCCGCCGTCGGGCTTGACGCATCGGGTATCATTGCCGCCGTGCGCGCCGCGCACCCCGACAACGAACGACCCCCGCGAGAACAGAGTAAGTGAACAATCCCTCCGCCATCCCCGACGTGCAAGGCAGCCTCGACCGCCGCCACATCGCCATCGACAAGGTGGGCATCAAGGACATCCGCCACCCCATCCGCATCCGCGACAAATCCTCCGGCACGCAGCACACCGTCGCCACCTTCAACATGTACGTCAGCCTGCCGCACAACTTCAAGGGCACGCACATGTCGCGTTTCGTCGAAATCCTCAACCGCGACAAGGGCGAGATTTCGGTGGAATCCTTCGAGCCGATGCTGCGCGAGATGGTCAGGCGTCTGGAAGCGAAAAGCGGCCATCTGGAGATGTGTTTCCCGTACTTCATCGAAAAAACCGCCCCGGTTTCCGGCGTGCGCAGCCTGATGGACTACGAAACCACCTTCATCGGCACGCTCTCCGACGACGGCCAATACGAATTCACCATCAAGGTGGTGGTGCCGGCGACGAGCCTGTGCCCGTGCTCGAAGGAAATCTCCGCCTACGGCGCCCACAACCAGCGTTCGCACGTCACCGTCACCGCCGTCACCACGCATCGCCTGATGTGGATAGAGGAAATCGTGCAGTTGGTGGAAAGTCAGGCGTCGTGCGAGGT
>JAISSY010000016.1 GCA_031272995.1 Azoarcus sp. | reverse complement strand
CTCGCCTGCCTCGCGGTGTGGCTGCTGGTGGCGGTCGCCACCCGCTATTCCTCCGCCGCCGCGCTCGCCGCCGCCGTGGCGGCGCCCATCGTCACCGTTTTGGTCACCGCCAGCGTGGCGACAGCCGCCATCGTGCTGGTGTTGAGCGCGATTCTGGTCTGGCGTCACGCCGAAAACATCCGCCGCCTGCGCGCCGGCACCGAAGGCAAAATCGGCGGGAAAAAATCCCCGCCCCCGGATACGGGCGAATAATTATTCGCCCCTACGACGGAGGGGTCTCGTGGGGGTTCGCCCGCGGCCTCGCCAATTCGTTCAACGGCCAGCGTGGCCGTACCCGAATGACGCCGCCCGCCGCGGGCCGTTCGCCGCGCAACAGGCGTTGCGCGCCGGCGAACGCAATCATCACCCCGTTGTCGGCGCACAAATCCTGCGCCGGATAATGTACCCGCGCCCCACGCCCTGCCCCCGCCGCGTCGAGCGCCGCGCGCAGCACCAGATTGGCGCTCACCCCGCCCGCCACCACCAGCGCGCTCATCGCGGTGGCGTCGAGCGCCGCCATCGACTTGGCGACGAGCACGTCCACCACCGCCTGCTGAAAATCGGCGGCGAGGTCGGCGGCGCGCTCCATCCGCCATCGAGGCGACGAGACGACGTTGAGCACGGCGGTTTTCAGGCCGCTGAAACTGAAATCGAGGTCGCCCGAATGCAGCAGCGGGCGCGGCAGCTTGAAGCTCCCCGCCCTGCCCCGCGCCGCCAGCGCCGCCAGTTGCGGCCCGCCCGGATAGCCGAGGCCAAGTATCTTCGCCGTCTTGTCGAAAGCCTCGCCCGCCGCGTCGTCGAGCGTCTCGCCGAGCAACTGGTAATCGCCCACGTCGGCGACGCGCATCAACTGGGTGTGGCCGCCGGAGACCAGCAGCGCCACGAACGGGAACGCGGGCGGGTCGTCGGAGAGCAGCGGCGAGAGCATGTGACCTTCGAGGTGATGCACCGGCAGCGCCGGAATGCCGGCGGCCAGCGCCAACGATTCGGCGACGCTCGCTCCCACCAGCAGCGCCCCGGCCAGCCCCGGCCCCGCCGTATAGGCGACGGCGTCGAGCGCCGCCACGGCAAGCCCCGCCTGCCGCAGACATTGGCGAATCAGCGCCGGCAACAGGCGAATGTGGTCGCGCGAAGCGAGTTCCGGCACCACGCCGCCGTAGATCGCGTGCAGATCGACCTGCGTGTGCAACGCCTGCGCGAGCAGCCCGGCCTCGGCATCGAAAATTGCCACCCCGGTTTCGTCGCAAGACGATTCGATTCCCAACACTTTCATCGCAAAACCCTTCGAGAAGCGGGAATTCTACTTGCCAGCGGCGGCGGAATCGAATACATTTCACCGTTTCATCGTTCAAGTAAGCAGGAAGAACAGCAATGCCGGGTATCCGCGTCAAAGAAAACGAGCCTTTCGAGGTCGCCATTCGTCGCTTCAAGCGCACGATCGAAAAGACCGGCGTCCTCACCGAACTGCGCGCGCGCGAGTTCTATGAAAAGCCCACCGCCGAACGCAAGCGCAAGCTCGCGGCCGCGATCAAGCGCAATCACAAGCGCCTGCGCAGCCAGATGCTGCCGCCGAAACTCTACTAAACTAGAGGCGGTCTCCCCCGATTTTCCGCGACGGCCATCGCCGTCGTGACCGATTATCCAGCGCCGGGCGAGAATCCAAGCGGTTCTCGCCCGGCGTTCGTCATTGACGGCCGATGATTCCTCAATCCTTCATTCAGGATTTGCTCGCCCGCGTCGACATCGTCGACGTCATCGAACGCCATCTGACGCTGAAGAAAAGCGGCGCCAATTACTTCGCGCGCTGCCCGTTCCACGGCGAAAAATCCGCCTCGTTCTCGGTCAGCCCGTCGAAGCAGTTCTATCACTGCTTCGGCTGCGGCGCACACGGCAGCGCCATCGGCTTCCTGATGGAGTACAGCGGCCTTTCCTACGTCGAAGCGATCAAGGAACTGGCGCGCGACGCCGGAATGCAGGTGCCCGACGACGGACGCGGCGCCCGACGCGCCGACGAAGGCCACGAGCGGCTGATCGAAATCGTCACCGCAGCGGCGAAGTTCTACTGCGAGGCGCTGGCGCGTTCGCCGCAAGCCGCCGCCTATCTGCAACGGCGCGGCCTGTCGCGCGAGGTGGTCGAGCGTTTCAGCATCGGCTACGCCCCGGAACGCCACGCGCTGCAACAGATTTTCCCCAACGACTATCGGGACAAGCTGCTCGCCACTGCGGGCATGGTGATCGACAACGACGCCGGCGAACGCTACGACCGCTTTCGCAACCGCATCATGTTCCCCATCCACGACCGGCGCGGCCGCGTCATCGCCTTCGGCGGTCGGGTGCTGGACGCGGGCGAGCCGAAATACCTGAATTCGCCGGAAACGCCACTGTTCGAGAAGGGGCGCGAACTCTACGGCTTCTTCCTCGCCCAGAAAGCCATCCGCGAAGCCGGTTTCGCCATCGTGGTCGAAGGCTACATGGACGTGGTGGCGCTGGCGCAGTTCGGCATCGAGAACGCCGTCGCCGCGCTCGGCACCGCGACGACGCCGCATCACATCAACACGCTGTTGCGTCAGACCGACCGCGTCGTGTTCTGTTTCGACGGCGACGAAGCCGGTCGCCGCGCCGCATGGAGAGCGCTGGAAAACGCGCTCGAAGCCCTGCGCGACGACGTGACGCTCGCCTTCCTCTTTCTGCCGCCCGAACACGACCCCGACACCTTCGTGCGCGAAAAAGGCGCCGACGCCTTCCGCGACGCCGCCGCGCACGCCACGCCGCTGGCGGAATTCCTGCTCGATCACCTGCGCCAGAACTGCGACCTCGCCAGCGCCGAGGGTCGCGCCCGGCTGGTGCACGAAGCCAAACCGCTCGTCACCCGCATTCCGGATGCGGCGGTAATCTTGCGTCTGCAACTGGTGAAAGCGGTCGCGGCCACGAGCCGGCTGGCGCAGAACGAAGTCGAACAGGCGTACGGCCTCAAACCCGCGCCGCGCGTGAGTTTTCCCACCTCCGGCAACGTTCCCGGCGGCGGCGCGCGCCGGCCGGCCATGCGCCGTCCGCCGCCATCGACGGTGGCAACGCTGCTGCGCCTCGTGCTCCAGCACCCGGCGCTCGCCGCGCGCCTGCCGGTGAACCTGATTCCTTCTGATACCGCCGAAGGACGCGCCCTCGCCGCCATCGTCGATCTCGCCGGACTGGGCGAAGCCATCGGCAGCGCCGCCGCGCTCATCGAACGCTTCCGCGACACGCCGCATTTCGAGGCGCTCGACCGTCTCGCCGCCGGACAGGGCGAAGCCGAAGCCGAATTCGACCCCGCCGCCGTCGAGCGTCTGTTCGAGGACGGTCTGCGCAAACTGCAGGCCGACGCCATCGCCAACGAAATCGCGGAACTCATGGAACAAGCGCGCACCGGTACGCTCTCAGCAGCAGGCCAAAACCACCTCAATGAATTGCTGAGGGAAAAGAGCACACTTGCTGCCCTTATCAGAGCCTCGGATTCATAGTAGAATTCAATGTTTAACATGCTCTAGCAACCGAGGAGTACCATGGCACGCGAAAAAGCCAAGGAACCCCGCAAGACCACTGCCGCCAAGGGGCGCGGCACCAAAAAGGACACCAAAAGCAAGTCCGCCCGCGTCACCCAGAATCCGGAAGTGGCGCAAATCGACGCCGAAGTGCGCCGAACCCAGTTGAAGACCTTGATCACGCTCGGCAAGGAGCGCGGCTACCTTACCTACGCCGAAATCAGCGACCACCTGCCCGACGACGTCGCCGACGCCGAGCAGATCGAAGACATCATCACCACCTTCAACAGCCTCGGAATTCAGGTCTACGACGTAGCGCCCGCCGCCGACGACGTCATCCTGACCGACAACGTCGCCGTCCCGGTCGACGAGGACGTGGCCGAGGAAGAAGCCGAACAGGCGCTCTCCACCGTCGATTCCGAATTCGGTCGCACCACCGACCCGGTACGCATGTACATGCGCGAGATGGGCACGGTGGAACTGCTCACCCGCGAAGGCGAAATCAGCATCGCCAAGCGCATCGAAGACGGCCTGAAACACATGGTGCAGGCAATATCCGCCTGCCCCACCACCATCGCCGAAATGCTCGACATCGCCGCCAAGGTGGCGCGCGACGAAGTGCGCGTCGATGAAATCGTCGACGCGGTGCTCGACCCCAACGCCACCGACGAGGCCGAGGAAGAAGCCGAAAAAGCCGCCGTCAGCGTCGAAGCCGAAGAAGTCGTCGAGGAAGCTGCGGCCACCACCACCGAGGCCGTCGCCGAAGTTGCCGACGACGAGGCCGAAGCCGACGAAGAAGGCAACGGCGGCGAAACCAACGGCAGCGCCGAAACCGAGGTGGAAGAAGGCGAGGACGACGAGGACGGCGAAGCCGCCGCCACCGCCGCATCGCTCGCGCAACTGAAGGCCGACGCCCTCACCCGCTTTCAAGTCATCGCCGAGTTGTACAAGAAGATGATGAAGGTGCTGGCCAAGAGCGGCTCGCAAAACAACACCTACATCAAGCACCAGCGCGCCATCTCCGACGAGTTGCTCAACATCCGCTTCACCGCCAAGGCCATCGAGCGCCTGTGCGACTCCGTGCGCCAGATGGTCGACCGCGTGCGTTCGCACGAGCGTCAAATCCTGCACCTGTGCATCGACCGCGCCGGCATGCCGCGTCAGCACTTCATCAAGTCCTTCCCCGGCCATGAAACCGACCTCGAATGGCTCGACGACGAAATCGCCTCCGGCAAGCCCTACGCCGAAGCGTTGCGCCGCTCGCACCCGGCCATCTACGAGGAGCAACAGAAGCTCATCGAGTTGCAGGACGCGGTCGGCATTCCGCTCAAGGAATTGAAGGACATCAACCGTCAGATGTCGACCGGCGAAGCCAAGATGCGCCGCGCCAAGCGCGAGATGACCGAAGCCAACCTGCGGCTGGTGATTTCCATCGCCAAGAAGTACACCAATCGCGGCCTGCAATTCCTCGATCTCATTCAGGAAGGCAACATCGGCCTGATGAAGGCGGTCGACAAGTTCGAATACCGACGCGGCTTCAAGTTCTCCACCTACGCGACCTGGTGGATTCGCCAAGCCATCACGCGCTCGATTGCCGATCAGGCGCGCACCATCCGCATCCCGGTGCACATGATCGAAACCATCAACAAGATGAACCGCATCAGCCGGCAAATCCTGCAGGAAACCGGGCAAGAGCCGGATCCAGCCACGTTGGCCGAGAAGATGGAGATGCCCGAGGAGAAGATCCGCAAGATCATGAAAATCTCCAAGGAGCCGATCTCCATGGAGACGCCAATCGGCGACGACGATGACTCCCACTTGGGCGACTTCATCGAGGACACCGCGACGCTCGCCCCGGCGGACGCCGCCACCTATGCCGGCCTGCGCGACGCCACCGCCGAGGTGCTCGATTCCCTCACCCCGCGCGAAGCCAAGGTGCTGCGCATGCGCTTCGGCATCGAAATGAACACCGACCACACGCTGGAAGAAGTCGGCAAACAGTTCGACGTCACCCGCGAGCGCATCCGTCAGATAGAAGCCAAGGCCCTGCGCAAGCTGCGCCATCCGAGCCGCTCGGAGAAGCTGCGCAGCTTCCTCGACAGCGACGCGTAACCTCGGGTCCATAGCTCAACGGTTAGAGCAGCGGACTCATAATCCGTTGGTTGCAGGTTCAAATCCTGCTGGACCCACCAAAAAAACAAAGGGCTACGAGCAATCGTAGCCCTTTGTCTATGACAAAATTTTTATGGTCTAGCGCGGGTCTAACATTTGCACGAAGAAATTTTAATGGCACATGCAAGCGCCAGATCGCGTTTGTCATGTAGACCTACGGACTCTCAGCAAGTCCCAACTGCGATCCACTAGCAGCCAGCCCCCGATCAGCACCCCGCTCGCCGAATAAATCTATTTCCACCCCTGAATCTTTTTCTGGTCGCTCGCCGCCTCCAGCGCGACCCCCTCGCGCGCCGTCGTTTCCCCGCCACGCCTGCCCATTTTGCGCATTTGTTTTTACGCAGTCCCCTATCGGTCGCAGCGCCGCGCCCGTCGTGGCGCCATTTGCCTCTTTTGCGTTCCAAAATCCGTCCTTTTTTGACCGATCGCGACTCGTTTTGTCCGCTGGCCAGCGCCGCCAATACACCCCCCTCGTAGCGCGGCGACGCCATCGACGCGAAAAACGCGGATACGCACCCCCGTGGCCGGGCAGCGGCGAGTCTCTTTGATAAAGTCCGGGGGGCTAAAATAATAGTAATATCAGTAACACGCCTCAAGAAATCGCCCCGAAATCATTATCTGGCAATGCTTCCAGCCATTCATTGAAGAAGTAACATTTAAGTAATATTGAAGTAACTAAGTTACTCTTTTGCCTGTAACATCTTTCATTTGTCATTGCCCCAATTTTCAATGAATTGGCGCGGTGTTACTTCGCCGGTTACTTCAGATTACTTTTTTTTGTAACATCCGCACCCCCAATAAAATCAAGGCTTCCGGGGCGTTTTTGACTCCCCATTTACTCGTGTTACTATTTTTTTGACCCCACCCCTAAAAAGAAGGTGGGGTTTTGTTGTACCCCTTCCGATTACAACATCCGCCGATACCGTTCCGACGCCACTGGCACGACACTCCCCTGCGCTGAAACGTTTTTGCCTATTCCTGCGCAGAAAAGAGGAGCGCCACATGCCCGCAGATTTTCACCACGGCGTTCGAGTCGTCGAAATAAACGAGGGGGTTCGCACGATTCGCGTCGTCGCCACCTCGATCATCGGCCTCGTCGCCACTTCAAGCAGCGCCAACACCGAGCTGCAGGCCGTACTCGACGCCGCCTTCCCGCTCAATCAGCCCACCCTCGTCACCAACGTCCGCACCGCCATCGGCAAGACCGGCGAACTCGGCACCCTGCGCCGCACGCTCGATGCCATCGCCGACCAATCCAGCCCGGTCATCGTCGTCGTGCGCGTAGCCGAGGGCGTGGGCGACACGCCGGAAGCGATCGCCGCCGACCAGACCGCGAAGGTCATCGGCACGACACTCCCCGACGGCAGCTACACCGGAATGCAGGCGCTGCTCGCCGCCGAGGTGAAGCTCAAGGTCAAGCCGCGCATCATCGGCGCGCCGGGGCTGGACAACGCCGACGTGGCCGCCGAGCTGGTGAGCATCGCGCAGGCCTTGCGCGCCTTCGCATACGCCAGCACCAACGCGCAGACGGTGACGCAGGCGAACACCTATCGCGGCACCTTCGGCGCCCGCGAGCTGATGCTGATCCACGGCGACTTCACCAAGTTCGACACCGCCACCGCCGCCACCGCCGACTCGTGGGCCGTGGCCAATGCGCTCGGCCTGCGCGCGAAGATCGACGAGGAAATCGGCTGGCACAAGACGCTCTCCAACATCGCGGTCAACAGCGTCACCGGCGTCACCCGCGATATTTATTGGGACTTGCAGAACCCGAACACCGACGCCGGCCTGCTCAATTCGCATGACGTGACCGCGCTCATCCAGCGCGACGGCTTCCGCTTCTGGGGCAACCGCACCTGCTCGGACGACCCGCTGTTCTGCTTCGAGAACTACACCAGGACGGCGCAAATCCTTGCCGACACCATCGCCGAGGCTCATATGTGGGCCATCGACAAGCCGCTCACCCCGACGCTGGTCAAGGACATCCTCGATGGCATTAACGCCAAGTTCCGCCAGTTGACTGCCCAGGGGTATCTGGTCGGCGGCAACGCCTGGTACAACGAGGACATCAACGAATCGGCGACGCTCAAGGACGGCAAGCTCTGGCTGGACTACGACTACACGCCGGTACCGCCGCTGGAAGACCTCACCTTCCAGCAACGCATCACCGACCGCTACCTGCTCGACTTCGCCGCGAAGATCAAGGCGTAAAGGAACCGGATCATGGCCCTGCCCAACACCCTCAAGAACTTCAACGTTTTCTACAACGGCACCAGCTACCTCGGCCAATGCAGCGAGGTCGAACTGCCGAAGCTCACCGCCAAGATGGAGGAATATCGCGGCGGCGGGATGCCCGGCCCGGCGAGCATCGACCTCGGCATCGAGAAGCTGGAAATCACACACACCTACGGCGGCCTGATGCGCGAAGCCTTCCGCGAGTTCGGCATTCCCACCGCCGACGGTGTGCAGATGCGCTTCGCCGGAGCCTACCAGCGCGACGACACCGGCGACACAGACGCGGTCGAAATCGTGGTGCGCGGTCGGCACAGCGAAATCGACGCCGGCACCGCCAAGGCGGGCGATCTCAGCGAGTTCAAGGTGACCTCGCAGCTCACCTACTACAAGCTGATCGTCAACGGCACGACCGAAGTCGAAATCGACACCGTCAACTTCATCTTCATCGTCGGCGGCGTCGATCGCCTCGCCGATCAGCGCAAGGCGCTCGGACTGTAAGAACACATGGAAACCGTCACCCTCGACCACCCGTTCAAGCGGGGCGAACAGGAAATCACCACCGTCACCCTGCTGGAGCCGACTGGCACCGGCTGGCTGCGCGGATTGAAGCTCATCGACCTCGCCTCGCTCGACGCCAACGCGCTCACGACCGCGCTGCCGCGCATCACCGAGCCGGCGCTCACCGAGCAGGAAATCCGCGCCAGCCTGCACCCCGCCGACCTGCTTCAACTGGGGGCGAAGGTGGTGGATTTTTTGTCGCCGAAGTCGGCGCGAGAGGACGCATCCCCGCCTGCATAGAGGATGTGTGGGCCGATCTGGCGATCTCGTTCCACTGGCCACTGTCGGAGCTTGAACGCCTTGGCCTGCAGGAGACGATGGAGTGGCACGAACGCGCCCGCGTGCGCATGGAAATGAAAACCTAGGGGAGCACAAATGCCCGCGACCGATCTCGAAATCTCCCGCGCATCGGGCATCGACCTCTCGCGCCTGCCCCCGCCGGACGTGATCGAGACGCTCGACTTCGAGACCATCCTCGCCGAGCTGAAAGCGCGCTTTCTCGACCTCTACCCGGAAGAAGATCGCACCGCGATGGCTGCGGTCATCAACCTCGAATCCGAGCCGATCGCCATCCTGCTGCAGGCCACCGCGTATCAGGAGCTGCTGCTGCGCGCGCGCATCAACGAAGCCGCGCGCCAGTGCCAGCTCGCTTCGGCCACCGGCAGCAACCTCGATCAGCTCGCCGCCCTGTTCGGCGTCGTGCGGCTGGTGGTCGATCCCGGCAATCCCGACGCCATCCCGCCCATCGCCCCCACTTGGGAGAGCGACGCGCGCCTGCGCGAACGCGCGCAGCTCGCCATCGAGGGCATGAGCACCGCCGGCCCGTCCGAGAGCTACCGCTTCCACGCCCTTTCCGCCGACGGCGGCGTCGCCGACGCCTCGGTCACCAGCCCGACGCCGGGATTGGTCGTCGTCACCATCCTCGCCAATGCCGGCGACGGCACGCCGACGCAGGCCCTGCTCGATGCCGTCGCCGCGCACCTCAACGATGAAACCATCCGCCCGCTCACGGACGAAGTCCAGGTGCAAGGCGCGACGCTCGAACCCTATGCCGTCGAGGCGGTGCTCACCCTGTTCCCCGGCCCGTCGCCGGAAGTCATCCTCACCGCCGCGCAGGAAGCGGTCACCGCCTACGTTGCCGCCACCCGCCGCATCGGCTACGACGTGACCCGTTCCGGCCTGTTCGCCGCGCTGCACCAGTCCGGCGTGCAGAACGTCACCCTCACGTCGCCGGCCACCGATCTGGTCGTGCCCGCCACCGCCGCTTCGCACTGCACCGGCATCACCATCACCCTCGCAGGCGCTCCCGATGTCTGACGCCAGCCGCCTCCTGCCGCCGAACAGCACCCCGCTCGAACGCGCCCTTGTCGACGCGGTGGCGATGGAGCGCCTCGCCCCTGAAGCCATCGCCGCGCTCTGGCACCCCTTCGGCTGCCCGGCGCCGAACCTGCCGTGGCTCGGATGGGCGCTGTCGGTCGACGAGTGGGACGTGGCGTGGGACGAGCAGGTGCAGCGGCAGGTCATCGCCGCCAGCATCGAAATCCACCGAAAAAAGGGCACGGTCGGCGCCGTCAAGCAGGCGCTCGTCGCCCTCGGTCACACCGGACGGCTAGTCGAATGGTGGCAGGCCACCCCGCCCGGCGTGCCGCACACCTTCGTCGCCGAGGTCGAGGTCGACGACCGTGGCATCGACCTCGCCGCGCAGCTCGCCATCGAGCGCCAGATCGCCGCCGTGAAGCCGGCGAGGAGCCACTTCACCATGCACATGGTCGGCGCAACTTACTGCCGCCCGCGCGCCGCCTTCGCGGTGCTCTGCGGCGAGGCCGCCACCGTCTATCCGAATCAGATCGAAGAAGCCGACGCGCCCGACACCGGCATCGACGTCGGTATCGGCGTTCACGCGTGGAGCGTGACCACCGTCTACCCGAAAAACGAGGTCTCTCATGCCCGCCAATAACTACCACACCCTTCTCACCCACCTCGGCGCCGCCGATGCCGTCGCCAGCCCGGTCTGGGGCGTCGCCGTTCCGCTCACGCACATGGTTTTCGGCGATGGCGGCGGCTCGCCGGTGGTGCCGACCGAAGCGATGACCGAACTGGTGCACGAGGTCTATCGAGTGGGCATCTCCTCGATTGCCCGCGACCCTGACAACGAAGACTGGCTTGTCGTCGAGGCGGTCATTCCGGCGAACGTCGGCGGATGGACGATCCGCGAGATCGGCCTCATCGGCGGCCTAAACAGCGACAACTACGCCGAGACGGCAACGAATCCCGGCGAAAAGCTGCTCGCCGTCGGCAACTTCCCCGAAACATACAAGCCGGTGCTTGCCGAAGGCGTCGCGAAAGACCTAGCGATTCGCATGATCGTGCAGATCGGCAACGCCGAGGTCGTCAATCTCATCGTCGACCCATCGGTGGTGGTAGCCACGCAAGAGAGCGTCGCGCAAGCGATTGCCGGACACGACGCTGGCGAGGATTCGCACCCGATCATCCTCAACCGCTTGACAGCGCTCGAAAGCAACCGCGCCATCTTCCTGAAATCCGGCGACGAGCTGCCCGACCACGATGTCGGGCCAATTTGGCACCCTGACTATAACGACTGGATGACGTTCCAGCATTTTTCGGCCAACGGCGCGAATTATCACGGCTACGCGAGCCGGCTGGTCGGGAAGTTCATGCTCGATTCGCAACCCGTACCACGCGCGGGCTACGTCGCCACCGGCGCGACGGGGCTATCGAAGACGACTTACGCCGCGCTGTGGAATTGGGCGCTCCATCATGGCCGTGTTGTGGCCCCGGATTTGTTTGTCGCGGGGGAAATCCTCGTCGCGGATCATGGCGGTGACATTTTCGACGTGTATGACTTGCGCGAGCGTTATCCACGCGCCGCCGGGCCGGGGCATTTATTCGGTGTTGCCGAGAGCGACGCGGTTAAGAGTCACCTCCATGACGCCACCATGTGTGACGCCAACACTTTTAAGGACGGAACAGATGCAGGCAAATGGGTTATCGGAGCTTACAACCCGACTCCGCCATATCCGTGGGTTTCGACTCTGTCCGGGCCAGTTGCAGCAGGCAGTGCAAACGAGAATCGACCACTGAGTACGGTTTTCTTTGGTGCCGCGAAGTTCTGACAGCATGACTTGCGCGAGCGGTTCCTACGCGCCGCCGGGTCGAACCACCAATTCGGCGCAGCGGAAGCGAGTCAAAACAAATCGGCGGATATAGTTGTGAAATGGCTCAATGTCGGGATGGGCACAGGTACACCCAAAAAATTGCTGATTTCAGACTTAGAGCCGGAGTGGAACACATACGAATTACATTCGATTTCTAATGCTGGCGACGAAGCGCGCCCGCCCGCCACCGTCGAACTCGGCACCGTAAAGTTTTAGAACTTCACCACTCCAAGTTCAACAGTACTCACGGGGCGGTTCTCGCCAGCAACGGGAACGACGAGACTTGCATCGAAACCAAGTCCCGAACCGTGTGCTTCGCCCGCGCCGTTTTGAGAAATTGCTCCATACGTGCTCAATACGAACGCGCCATCAGCGGCCGGCGCCGACTCAGAGGCGCGCACATAGACCATCGCTCCGTGGAGATTTGCGGTGATGTTTCGGATTGCGTCACCTTCTGCCGCGCCGAATAAATGCGCTGGCCCGGCGGCTCGCGGGAACCGCCCCCGCAAGTCATGCTAGAACTTCACGACACCGAGTTCAACAGTGGAAAGGGGGCGGTTCTCGTCTGCGGTCGGAACCTGGCGAGCGGCATTGAATCTGGCTTTGTGATGGAACCCGCCCGCGCTGTCGGGCGTGATGGCTGCGCGCGCCGTCGCGCGGAGGGTGTATACGGGGGATGTGTCGTTGTTTTCGGCTTCGCCGTAATCGCCAGTTAAGAAGTACATGCTGAAATCGCCGTGAATATTGCGAATCGCATCGCCCTCGGCCACCCCGAATAGGTGCCCCGGCCCTGCCGCCCTCGGATACCGCTCGCGCAAGTCGTGCCGTCAGAATTTGACGACGCCTAGTTCGACGGTCGTGAGCGGGCGCGTCTCGGCGCCGCCAGTTGCAAATGTCGCAGGAACCTGCGTGGTTCCGTACGTGATCGAGCGTAGCGCAGCGTCGCCAGATGGTTTCCCCTGAAATCCGGCATCTGCATATCCAGTATGCGTGTGGCTGCCGAGCATATCCGACTCGGCGGTGCCGAATAAATGGTTCGGCCCTGATACCCGTGGATACCGCTCGCGCAAGTCATGCTTGCCTCACGCTGCCCTCTCTTTAACAGGAGGGCATCATGAGCAAAAAGGACATGACGATGCGCAAGTGGCGGCGCGAGTACATGCGAATCGTCCGGCTGCGAAACCTCGCCGCCGCGACGTTGGACGAGCGGGCGAAATGCTCGAAAGACCTTTGCAGGGCCATCGGGCCGGATCGGCGGCTGAGGAAGGTGAGGCCGGTGCATGTGGCGCAGGCGATGCGCGCGGTGTGGGAAGCAGGACAACAGAGCCGGGCGCAGCGGCTGCTCGTCGTCGCGCGGGATATGTTCGCGGAGGCCGTGAGCGCCGGGGCGCTCGACAAGAACCCGGCGATGCACGTGAAGCCGCTCCCCTACCACGTCCGCCGCGCTAGGCTGTCGATTCGGCACTGGCGGCGCACGCAGGCGGTGCTGGCTGGAGAGCGCGCGAAGTGGCGGCGGCTCTTGGCGGTGCTGGCGCTCGTGACCGGGCAGCGGCGCAGCGACCTCGTGAAGATGCGCTTCGCGGATGTGTGGGGTGGGTATCTGCACGTCGAGCAGGTCAAGACCGGGGCGCGGATCGCGCTGCCGCTCGACCTCAAGCTGCGGGCGATCAAGATGACGTTGGGCGATGTCATCGAGCTTTGCCGCGCCTACGAGCCGCCCGGCGAGACGCTGCTCAGAAAGAGCACCGGCGCGCCGGTGTCGGTGGGGATGCTCTCGAAGGCTTTCACGTCGGCGTTCGCCCTGGCGGTGAAACGCTGGCGACACCCGGAGCACACGACGCCGAGCCTGGCGGAATGTCGGTCGTTGTCTGAGCGGCTCTACAGCTCGCAGGGCATCGACACCCAGACGCTCTTGGGTCACAAGCGCCCTGCAACGACGGCGCTCTATCACGATGATCGCGGGCTGTCGCGCGCCGAAGGGCGCTGGCGGCACTTGTCGCTGCGCAGGCGACGGCGGCGGCGGAGGAAGGCGGCGAAATGAGCGCGCGCGGGCGCGATGGGTGTCCGCCGTGCCCGCAATTGTTGTATTGCGGGGCTTTACAACAAAACCGCATGGCGAGCGATTATCCGGGGGGCAAGATAGAATTTATTTCGGGAGCGAAAATGTCAACCGTCTATTCGTTCGACCCCACGACCGGACTCTACATCGGCCCCACCGAAGCGTTCATCGACCCGCTTGAAAGTGTCAGGAAAAAGGACGTCCAGTACCTGTTCCCGGCATATTCGGTGGGCAACGAGCCGCCCACCGTCCCGGCGGGCTTCGTCGCGCGGGTGAAGAAGGCCGAAGGCCGGCTGACGGTCGAGAATCATGAGGCCGAATGGGAACTGGTCGAGGATCACCGCAAGGACAAACGCTATTCGACCGAAACCGGCCAGCTCGTCGAGGTGAAAGAGGTCGGGCCGATCAGCGAGGTCGCGCCGAATACCACAGACAAGGAACCGCCCGCGCCGACGCCGGGCAAGCACGCGGTGTGGAACGGCAGCGACTGGGTGCTCGAAGACCTGCCGCCGCCTGATGCCGTGTCGCTCTTGCAGTTCCGGCTGGCGCTGCACGCCGACGGGCAACTCACGCAGGCCGATCAGGCCGTCGCCGCCATGACGGGCGTCGAGGGCGAGGTGGCGCAGATTGAGTGGGAATATGCCGCCACGGTCTACCGCGACAGCCCGCTCGTCGCCGCCATCGCCTCGGCGCTTCACCTCGACGCCGCGCAGCTCGATCAACTGTTCCGCGCCGCCGCCGCGCTGGCGCAGTAACACCGGGCAAGAGGCAGCCGAAAACCCGCCGCAGGCCGCGAAATGTCGCAGACGCTCTCGCTTTCGATCAAGATCGGGGCAGCCGCTGGCGCCGCGCTCGGTGTTTTCGGCAATCTGCAGAAAACGATGCAGCGCGCGGCGAAAGTCACCCGCGACCTGCAGGCCCGCCAGCGCGACCTCGGCAAGACGCTGCAGAAGGTGATGGCCGATAAAGGCCCGATCAGCCACGTCGCCCACTTGACGCGCGAATATGAACGGCAGGGGCAGGTCATCGAGCGCCTGAAAGCGCGCACCGCCGCCCTCGGTCGGGCGCAGGCGGCACAGGCGGCGAACGCCGCCAAGCGCGCCGATCTGCGCGGGAAAATGATGGAGACGGCGGCGATCGCCTATCTGGCCACGCGCCCGATTCAGGTCGGAATCGAATTCGAGGCCTCGATGTCGAAAGTTCAGGCCCTCACCCGGCTCGACAAGAACTCCCCGCAGATGAAGGCGCTGCAGGCGCAGGCGCGCGAGCTGGGGGCGACGACATCCTTCACCGCCTCGGAAGCAGGGCAGGCGCAGGGTTTTCTGGCGATGGCGGGTCTGACGCCTGAGCAGATTCTCAAGTCGATGCCGAGCACGCTCGATCTGGCGAAAGCGAGCGGACTCGACCTGCAACGCACCGCCGACATCGCCTCGAACATCCAGACCGCCTACGGGCTGGATGCCGGGCAAATGGGGCGCATTTCCGACACGTTGACGAAGGCATTCACCACCTCGAACGTCGATCTGGAAATGCTGTCGCAGACGATGAAGTACATGGGGCCGGTCGCCGCCGCCGCCGGCATGTCGCTGGAAGAATCCGCCGCGATGGCCGGCCTGCTCGGCAACGCCGGCATTCAGGCGGACATGGCGGGCACGGCGCTGCGCAGCACCCTGTCGCGGCTGTCGTCGCCGCCGAAAGCCGCCGCGAAGGCGCTCTCCAAACTCGGCGTCGCCACCAAGGATGCGCAGGGCAATCTGCGCTCGGTTCCTGAAATCCTCGCCGACGTGTCCAGATCCATGCAGGGCATGGGGAGCGCGGAAAAGATCGGGCTGGCCACCGACATCTTCGGCGCGCGCGCCGCGCCGGGCATGATGTCGCTGCTCAATGACGTCAAGAAGATCGAGCCGTACATCGACGTCGTCAAGAACTCCGCTGGCGCGGCGCGGAAAACCGCCGAAATCATGTCCGACAACATCGAGGGCGATATAAAGACCCTGATTTCGGCCTACGAAGAACTGTCGATCTCGCTCACCGAAACCAACGACGGCCCGTTGCGCGAGGTGGTGCAGTCCGTCACCGGCCTGCTGCGCGGTCTGGGCGCGTGGATTAACGAGAACAAAGACCTCGTCGGGCAGGTGCTCAAGATCGCGGTCGGGCTGTTGAGTTTCAAGGTCGGCCTGCTGGCGGTCAAATACGGCGCTTCCCTGCTGATCTCGCCGTTCCTGACCCTGTTCACCATCATCACGAAGCTGCGCACGGTGTTTTTGATGGTGCAAGCGGTCGGACTCAAATCGGCGATTGTCGGGATGATGAACCCGGTCGGGTTGCTCGTCGCCGCCATCGGGCTGCTGGTCGCCGCCGGCTACCTCCTCTACGACAACTGGGAGGACATCAAGGGCGGCGCCGCGATTCTGTGGGAAGACATCAAAAACCTGTGCGGGCGCGCATGGGAAGGAATCAAGTGGTTCTTTACCGACGGCATCCTCGCGCTCGGCAAGACGATCATCAACTGGTCGCCGCTTGGCATTTTCTACAAAGCATTCGCGGGCGTCCTGAGCTGGTTCGGCGTCGAGCTGCCCGCCACCTTCACCGGCTTCGGCGCGCGCATCATCGAGGGCATCGGCGCCGGCATCGACAAGGCGAAGCAGTGGCTGATGGACAAGATCAAGGGCCTCGCCGAAATGATGCCGGACTGGGTGCGCGACAAGCTCGGCATTTCCTCGCCCTCGACGGTGTTCATGAAGATCGGCGGCTTCACGATGGCCGGGCTGGAAGAAGGTCTTTCCACCGCCGCCGCCGGGCCGCTGGCGCTGATGCGCAACTTCGCTGGCACGATGGCGGCGGCAGGCGCCCTGACGCTGGCCAGCACCGGGCCGGCGATGGCTTCCGGCGCGATGGCGCAAGGGGGAGCCGGGGCGATGGCCTCGGCGGGCAGCAGCATCGGCGCGATCACGATCAACGTGCACGCGGCGCCGGGCATGAATGAAGAAGCCCTCGCCGCGCTGGTGGCGCAGAAGATCAAAGAAATCCGCCTCGCAGAAGAAGCGCGCGGGCGTTCGCGTCTGACCGACGCCGAATAAGGGCTACCTCATTCCATCGGCAAGGTGCGCCAGCACCACCGCCTCGATGGCTTGCAGGTCTTCCCGCGACAGGCCGAGCAGCGGGCGCGCCGGGTACTTCACCATCGTCTTGTTCTTTTCCGACACGCGGTCGCGCAGGCCGAAATGATGCACTCTGGCGATCTTGGCGTCGGCGCCCTCGAACGACAGCGTGATTTCGTCCGGCGTGCGCGCGAGGCGCAGGTGGCGGATGGTGCGCAGCTTGCGGAACATCTTGCCGCGCTTGCGGCGCAGGCGACCGGGTTGCGGCTTCCGGCGCTCGAACGGCGTGCCGTCGGGCGCGACGTTGCGCCCGATGCGTATCGTGTTGGCGCGGCGCGCCGCCTGCCCGATCCGCAGCCCCAACTTGCGCCGCGCGGCGGGCGAGAGCGCCGCCATCAGCCCCTGCAAGGTGCGCTCGACCTTCTCCAGGCCTTCGATTTCGACGCTCATCATGAAATCTCCATAAAGCTCATTCCGACCTCGGTATTGCCGGCGAGCGGCTCGTGGTGCAGCGCGTGCAGCGTCGCCCACGCCAGATCGGCGTGCGATACCGCCGCCGAGCGGTCGGCTTTGAACGTCATCTGCCGCCCGGAATCGGTCGAGGTCTTGCGAATGGCCATGAAGGACTGCATGAGGTCGATCCAGCCGGCGTCGAACTCGATGCGCCCCTTGTTGAACACGTCGAGGCCCTTCAACACCATGCCCACCTTGGTCTCGACGTTGTAGTTGATCGCCTCGGCAGCGGGGAAGAACACGCGCACCAGTTGCAGCACGCCCTGCCCCAGTCCGGTGGCGTCGATGCCGATGTAGGTGACGTTGTAGCGTAGGCAGACGTTACGGATGGCGTTCGCCTGCGCCTCGAAGTCCATGTTGTGAAACTGCTCGCGCTCAAGAATGCGGAACTTGCCGCCGGGCACCGCTGGCGGCGCCAGCACCACCATCGCGGCGGAATCCCCGCTCGCCGACGGGTCATAACCGACCCACACCTCGCGCTCGCCGAACGGGCGCAGCGCGAAGGGGCGGAAATCGTCCCACACGTCCCAGCTATCCACCATCGCGCCCATCAGCAGCTTCAACGGGAAGATGCTGGCGGTGTCGTCGACGAACTGGCACATCAGCAGGTTCGCGTATTCTTCCGGGCCGTATTCCAGCTTCAACTCATCGAGGTCGAACAACTCGCAGCCCCCGGCGATGGCGTCTTCGACGGTGACGATGTTGCGCCACTGGCGGTCGGGGCCGACCAGCCCGCCTTTCAAGGCGTCATGCGAAACGTCGAACAGCGCCTGCTCGTCCTTCTTTCGCCTGCGGTTGAATTCGTCGCCCGACCAGAATGGATATGCCTCGTGGTTCAAGGTCGAGGGCGTCGAAAAGTAGGTCTTGCGCCACTTAGAGTGCATCGCCATGCCGGATGCGACCTTCTTCAAGGTCGAGAACGACTGTAACCAGAAGTATTCGTCGATGTACAGATTGCCGTGGTAGCTCTGCGCCGTGCGCGGATTGCTCGGCAAGAAGTGCAGCGTGGCGTCGTTGGCGAGCTTGATCGGCGCGCCGGTCAGTTCGACGTCGACTTCCTTGGCGAACTCGACGATGTAGCCACGAAATACGAACGCCTGCGCCTTCGACGCGGACAAGAACAACTGATTGCGCCCGGTCAGCAGCGCATCGAGCAGCGCCTCGCGCGCGAAGTACCACGTCGCGCCGATCTGGCGCGACTTCAAGATGTTGCGGGTACGGTGTTCCAACCCGGCCTCGTGCCACATCTTTTGATAATCGAACAGCGCGCCGTCGAACAGGCTCTTGAGCTTGTCGACCTGTTCTTCGCTGAAAAAGTTGCGGGTGGGCTTCTTTCTCTCGCGCGCCGGCTTCGGGTTGAGGTCGGATTCGTCGCCGCCGTCGCGGTATTTGCGAATGCGCGCGGTGCGTTCGAGCTGGCGACCGAGCAGGTCGATCTCCTTGAAATCGCGCCCTTCCTTGCATTCCTTCATCGTCAGTTGCATCAGCCGCGCCTCGATGGCGCTGTCGACGCGGTCGAGCGGCGTCGCGTCCGCCCACTTGTCGCGGCTGTGCCAGCCGTAGATGGTGGTGCGAGGGATTTTCAACAAGCGGGCGATGGCGCTGATGCGCCATCCGAGCCAGAACAGGGTGCGTGCGAACTGTCGCGGGTCGGGTTCTTTGGGCAGGCCGGCGACGACGTTGGGGGGAAGTCTTTTCGGCATCTGGCGATTTTTCCCGCACCACGACGGGCGCGCGGGGGTGTTTGTTGTAACGCCAGCTTATACAACATCCGGGTATGGCTTGGGGATTGCCGCGAGGCAATGATAAGGCACTTTTTCCGCAGGAGCGTCAAATGCCTGTCACCAAGCCCTTTGCGATTGCCACCGAAGGCCCGACCGTCGACGGTCGCGTCATCACCCGCCAGCAGATCGAGGATATGGCAAAACATTATGACCCGGCCACCTATGCCGCCGTCGTCAACCTCGAACACTACATCGCGTTTACGCCCGACACCGTGTTTTCGGCTTACGGCAAGGTGCTCGAACTCGGCACCCGCGAAGCCGAAATTCTGGGCGAAAAACGCCTGCAACTGACCGCCGTCGCCGAAGTTTTGCCGAAAGCGGTCGAGCTGCAAAAAAAAGGCCAAAAGGCGTTCGCCTCGATGGAAATCATCCCCAACTTCGCCGGCAAGGGCATCACCTACCTGACCGGACTGGCGCTCACCGACTCGCCCGCCTCGCTCGGCACGGAAAGCATGAAGTTTTCCGCCTTCTCGGAGCAATGCCGGCCCGAAAAGTACGCCTTCCCGGACGGATTCGACATCGAGTTCGAGCCGGAACCGGGGCAGGACGACGACAAGCCCTCGGTGGGCGACGCGCTCGTGACGCGCGTGAAGGAACTGCTCGGCCTCACCTCCAAGACCACCGCCGCCCGCTTCGCCGCCGCCGACGAAGCGATCACCGCCATCGCCACCTCGCAGCGCGAGTTGCTCGACGACTTCGCGGTCACGAAAGAGACGCTGGCGGCCATCACGAAACAACTCGGCGATCTGGCCAGCGCGCACAGCGGCCTCGTCGATACCCTCGCCGCCGCCCCGGACGAAGCGAAGCGCCCGACCGCCACCGGCGCCGTCGCAGCCGGCCAGACCGACTGCTGATCTCGGCACAGAAATCGCCAACTGGAGACACTCATGCGCAACGAAACCCGCCAACAGTTCAACGCCTATCTGAATCGACTGGCCGAACTCAATCATGCCGTCATCGGCAGCCAAGCCTTCAACGTCGACCCGTCTGTGCAGCAGACGCTGGAAAGCAAAATTCAGGAATCGAGCGACTTCCTTTCCAAGATCAACATCTACGGCGTCACCGAACAGTCGGCGCAGAAGGTGGGGCTGGGCATCGGCACGACCATCGCCAGCACCAAGGACACGAACGCGGGCGAGCGCACGCCGACCGACCCGACCTCGCTCGATGGCGAGGTGTACATCTGCCAACAGACGAACTTCGACACTTCGATCAAGTACGCGAAGCTCGATGCTTGGGCGAAGTTCCCCGACTTCCAGACCAGAATCCGCGACCAGATCGTCGAACGTCAGGCGATTGACCGCATCGTCATCGGCTTCAACGGCACCACGCGCGCCGCGACCTCGGATCGACAGGCGCACCCGCTGCTCGAAGACGTGAACATCGGCTGGTTGCAGAAAATCCGCGCCAACGCCGCCGAGCATGTGCTCTCCGAAGTTGTGGCCGACTCAGGCGTGGTGAACGTCCATGCCGGCGGCGATTATGAAAACATCGACGCGCTGGTGTTTGACGTGGTCAATGAACTCATCGACCCGTGGTACCGCGAAGACACCGAACTGGTCGTCATCATCGGTCGTGCGCTCTTTGCCGACAAATACTTCCCCCTCATCAATCAGGCCGACAAGCCGACCGAAAAGATCGCCAGCGACCTCATCGTGTCGCAGAAGCGCATCGGCGGGCTGCAGGCGGTGCGCGCGCCGTACTTCCCGGAAAACGCGCTGCTCGTCACCCGGCTCGACAACCTCTCGATCTACTACCAGGAGGGGGCACGCCGCCGCACCATCATCGACAACCCGAAGCGCGACCAGATCGAAAACTACGAATCCTCGAACGACGCCTATGTGGTCGAGGATTACGGCATGGTGGCGCTGGTCGAAAACATTTCCACCGACGAGCCGACCACTCGCAAGCTGAAGGAAGCCGCCGCCAAGAAAGCCGCTGCCGACAAGGCCGCTGCCGACGCCGCGAAGAAGTAAGCCGCGATCATGGACGTGCAGAACCTTCCGCTCTACAACAAGTACGCCGCACGCATCGAGGCCTCGAAATCCGAGGCCGACGTGCGGCAAGTGCTGCGCGCGGCCACGACAGACCCAAAGATGTACCACGCCATCTTGCACGAGCTGAACGCCGCCGCGCGCGTTCGCGTCGCCACGTTTGCCGCCCCGGCGCGCTCTCCCGCCCGTCCGCGCAAGGACGCCGGCAAGGACGGCGGCGCATGAGTTCTCCTGCTCGCGCGCACCGTGACCGTGTCCTTGCCCGACGGGCCAGCGCCGAGGCGGCTTCCGGCGTGAAGCCGCTGCAACACGCCACCGCCTATGAACTCATGCTCGCCAAGCTCGACGCCGACCGCCGCCGGCTCAAGGCCGTGCAGTCGGTGAAGAAGAAGATCGAGGTCAAACGCGAGCTGCTGCCGGACTACGCCGGCTGGATCGACGGCGTGCTCGCCGGCGACAGCGGCGTGCAAGACGAGGTGGTGATGACGGTGCTGGTGTGGCGCATCGACACCGAGGACTACGACGGCGCGCTGGCGATCGCCGATTACGCGCTGCGCCACCACCTGAAGCTGCCCGGCCAGTACAACCGCACCCTCGGTTGCGTGCTGGCTGAGGAATTCGCCGATCAGGCGCTGCGCGCCTTGGCCGAAAAGCGCGAACCGGCGCTCGAAGCCCTCGAACGCGTCGACCTGCTCACCGCCGGCGAAGACATGCCCGACGAAGTGCGGGCGAAGTTGAACAAAGCCATCGGCCTCACGCTGGAAGCCGAACAACCCGAAGCCGCCGTCGAACGACTGCGGAACGCACTGACTCTGCACGCCGCCGTGGGCGTGAAGAAGGACATCGAGCGCATCGAGCGCGCGATCAGGAACAAGGCCGGCGACAAGTCGACCTGACGGAGCGTTTCCGCACGCCAACGGCGGGGAGGAGGCGAGCGGTTTCCTCATCCGGTCAAATCCTCCCCTCACCGTTGCCGCCATCATGAGCTTCGTCGCCACCGCCCCTGCCGAACCCCTGCCGCCGATCAACAGTCACCCGTTCTGGCCCGCCATCGAGCCGGACGAGTGCCGCCAGTTGATGGATCTCGACGGCAACGTCACCAACGCCCGTCTGGTGTTCGTGCTGACCGAGGCCATCGTTTCGGTCAATGCCGACCTGAAATGCTGGCGCAAACAACTCGAACAGGCCGGCGTTCCCAGTCTTGACGCCATCGTCGACGAAGAAGCCCCGGTGGCGCCGTCGCGCCTCGTCTATCTGTACCAGCGCGCGGTCTGCGAACGGGCGCACGCCGAACTGATCGAGCGCTACCTCAGATATGACGCCACCGGCGAAGGCACCGCCACCGCCGACGAGTTGCAGGCGACCGCCGACAACCACCGCCGCAACTCGTTCTATGCCGTGCGCGACCTCAAAGGCGAGCCGCGCTCGACGATGGAGCTGCTATGACGATTACCGTTTATGCCGTGCAGGGCGAAGCGCTCGATCACCTGTGCTGGCGCACGATGCGCCGCACCGCAGGCGTGGTCGAGGAAGCGCTCGAACTGAACCCCGGCATCGCCCTCACCGACCGCCTCGCCGAAGGCCGCGCCGTGCTCCTGCCCGGAACGTCGCCGCAACCGACGCGCCAACTCGTCAACCTCTGGGACTAGGAGCTTTTATGTTTGATGGAATCGCCACCGCCGACTTGGTCGAATTCGTTCTGGGCGGCGTTTTGACGATAGCGGTCAGCGTCGGCGGCTGGTTCTTTCGGCGGATTTTCACGTCGATTCAGGCCAACAGCGTCTGCGTCGCCGACATCACGGCCACGCAGGCCGCGCACGAAGCGCGCCTCAAGGCCGCCGAAGAAATCATCGCCAACTACCGCGCCCTGCGTGAAAACACCACACGCGACAATTTCACCCGCCTCGAACGCAACATCGAGGAATTGCGCGTGGCCATGTATGGGCGCCGCATCGGCGAACGAGTCCAATTCAGCAACCCGCCGCCATCATGAGCATTTCGACGCGCGCCAAGACCTACACCGCCGCCGCCGCGCTGACGATACTCGCCAGCACCGGCGCGGTGGTGCATTTCACCGTCCCGGCAGAAGGAGTCGGCCCGGTTGAATCAGCCATCACCGGCGAGCAGAGCGCCCGCTACAAGCGCGCCTTTCTCGACTTCGCCATGTCCGCCGACGACTTTCGCACCGTGGCCTATCCCGACAGCGGCGGCGTCTGGACGATCTGTTATGGCACCACCATCTACCCGGACGGACGGCGCGTGCAGCGCGGCGACACCGCCACCCGCGAGCAGTGCGAACAATACATCGAGCATCATTACGAGACCCGCGTCTATCCGGTGATGATCTCGCTCTTGGGAGACGTGTGCCTGCCGCTCATGTGGTACGCCGGCATCGCCGACCACGTCTACAACAACGGACGCCTCAAGGGCACGAACGTCCTGCGCGCCGCGCGCGCCCGCGACTGCGCCGGTCTCGCCGCCGCGTTCAAGCAGTGGACGAAGGTGCGCAAGCACGGCGTGCTGGTGTTCGAGCCGGGTCTTTTGAACCGCGCCATGCGCCGCGTCGGGCTGCTCAAGTGCGGCGAGGTCGAATTCGACGACAGCACCTGCCCGACGCGCGGCGAGGTGAAAACGGCATGACGAAGCTCATCCTCCCCTTCGTTCCGTGGCTGCTCGCCGTCGCGCTCGCCATCGCGGCGTGGGGCTACCGCAGCGCCTACCTTGGGGCTGCTGCGAAACTCGAAATTCAGAATAACGCCATTGAAGAACAGAACCGGAAGGCGGGCGAAACGCTCGAACGGCTCACAAAAGAACGCGACGCCAAGCAGGCCGCGCTCGAACGCGCCGCGAAGATTCAGGAGAAGGAAGATGCCGACGCGCAAGCTGAAATCGTTCGTCTCAACCGCGAGCTGCGCGCTCGTCCTGTGCTCGTGCGCGTCGTCCCCGCACCCGCCCCCGGTCGGAGTGGTGGTGCAAGCCCCGCAGGTGACGCCGCCGCCGGTGCCGGAAATCGTGCGCAAGACGCCGCCGAGACCATCGGGGTATTACCAAACGAAAATTCTCGACGCCTTGCAGATGCAGTAGGCGAAGTCGAGCTTCTGAGCGCGGCCTACAACTCGTGCCGCGCCCGATTGATGACGGAGGAGACGCCGCCATGAAGCAGTTCTTTCTCAATCTGCGCTTGTTCGTGGCCGCGCTGGTGGTGCGAATCGTCCTGTGGTGGCGCGACTTTCGCGTCAAACTCGACAAGTGGATGGCAGAGCCATGATCAAGGCCGAAAGCCTGCGCGCCGCGCTCACCGCCGCCTCGCCCTACCTGCGCCAGAACCCGCAGTGCCTGCATGTGACCGTCGAGCGCGGCGAAATCCACGCCACCGCGCACGGCGGGCTGTCGTTCGAGTATCAGTTCGACATCGTGGTATTCGTTCAGGACTACACCGACCCCGCCGACCTGCTCTTTCTGGCCATCGTCGCGTGGCTCGGCACCGCGCAG
Source organism: Azoarcus sp. (assembly GCA_031272995.1). Lineage (GTDB taxonomy): Bacteria > Pseudomonadota > Gammaproteobacteria > Burkholderiales > Rhodocyclaceae > WRNU01. The sequence continues at coordinate 17,718 of JAISSY010000016.1, read as the reverse complement.
CCCGACATGCTGCTCAATCGTGACCGTATGAGCGACTTCACCTTCGAGGTCGACGTCATCGACGCCGCGAAAACCGACATCGAAATCCGGCTGGCGAAGCTCACCGAGCGCGTCGTGGTGTCGCTGGCGCTGGCCACGACGCCAGCGCCGGACGATGGCGCGGGCGAATCCACCCCCGACGCGCCGGGTACGGGCGACGGCGAAGCGCCGGTGCGCATCCCGATCCCGGAAGGTCTCTCCGGCCCCGGAACCATCGCCACCGTGCGCCACATGCAGGAACCGCCGGTCGACCCGCTGCGCTACGTCGAGCGCTGGTCGCTGTGGCTCGGCGACGACAAGCTGCGCGAGTACAACGTGCCGCCCTTCGACGGCCCCGTCACCCCGGAGCCGCAACCGCAACCGGAGCCGCGCAAATGACCGAGCGCGCCACTGACCAGAATCGCCGCATCGAGTCCGTCGTCAGGATCGGCGTCATCAACGCCGTCGACCATGCGAGGCCCGCTGCGCGGGTCAAATCCGGCGACATTCTCACCGACTGGCTGCCGTGGCGCGAGGCGCGCGCGGGCGATACCCGCGACTGGGACCCGCCCACCGTCGGCGAGCAGTGCCTGCTGCTCTCGCCGTCGGGCGAGACCGCCGCCGGCATCATTCTCACCGGCATCAACTGCGACGCGCATCCGGCACCGTCGAACGACCCCAACAAGACGCTGCGGCTGTGGAAAGACGCCGCGCGGCTCGAATATGACCACGGCGCGCACGAATACCTGCTCGACGTGCCCGTCGGCGGCAAGATCACGCTGCACATCGGCTCGACGACGCTGGTGCTGGAAAACGGCAAGGCGACGCTCGCCACGCAGGTGGTCGAGGTGACCGCGCCGATCAGCACCTTCATCGGCAACGTCGCCATCAACGGCACGCTGGCGGTCAACGGCGCTGGCGGCGCCGGCGGCGGCGACGCCACCTTCAAAGGCTCGATTCACACCACCGAGGATGTGGTGGCGGGCACGATCTCGCTGCAACAACACGTCCACGGCGGCATCCAGACCGGCGGCAGCGACACCGACAAGCCGAAATGACAAGGGGCGATGACATGTGGCGCGGCATGAACGACGACAGCGGCAAGGCGATTCTCGACGTCGACCATGTGCGCCAGTCGATCCACAAGATTCTCACCACCCCCATCGGCACGCGCGTCATGCGGCGCAACTTCGGCTCGGTGCTCCCCGACCTGATCGACGCGCCAATCAACGAACACACGCGCCTGCAGGTGCTGGCGGCCACCGCCACCGCCGTCGTCAAATGGGAACCGCGCCTGCGCCCGGTGAAGGTCGCCCTCGATGTCGACGGCAGCTCGATGGCGGTCGAACTCACCGCCGCGCTGCGCGAAGGCCCGACTTCCGGCGCGGTGACGATGCGAATCCCGTTGAGGTGACGTCATGGGCATGATGTGCTTGGGATTGTTCGTTTTCGAGCTGAAAAGCGCCCCATTCCAGAGCCTGCAACAGCAGACGGGCTGGCGGCACCCGTCGAACGCGCGCGTGGGCCTGCGCCCGGCGCGCCAGTTCGTCGGCCCCGACGACGAATCCATCACCCTCTCCGGCGTGCTGCTGCCGCCCCTGACCGGCGGTAAGGCCAACATCGCCGCCCTGCGCACGATGGCCGACTCCGGCAAGGCGTTCGTGCTGATGGACGGCAACGGCATCATGTACGGCCTCTATGTCATCGAATCCATCGACCAGACGATGACCGAGTTCTTCGCCGACGGCACGCCGCGCAAGGTCGAGTTCTCGCTGGCGCTGAAGCGCGTCGACGATGACGGGGTGGAAATCGGCGGCGACGACCCGGATTACGACAACGAGGGCGTCGGCGTATGAGCACCGAATACCCGCAGCCGCTCTGGAAGCTGACGCTGGAAGGCAAGGACATCACCGCCAACCTCGCGCCGCGCCTCATGCAGCTCGCGCTCACCGACGACCGGGGGCTGGAAGCCGACCAGCTCGACATCACGCTCTCGGACGCCGACCAGCGGCTCGACATTCCGGCGCGCGGCGTCAAAATCCACCTCGCGCTCGGCTGGTCGGACAGCGGACTCATCGACAAGGGCTACTACACCGTCGACGAGGTCGAACATAGCGGCACGCCCGACCAGCTCACCATCCGCGCCCGTTCCGCCGATCTGCGCGAGGGCATCACGCAGACGAAGGAACGCTCGTGGCACGCCACCACGGTGGGCGCCGTGGTGCGCAAAATCGCCGACGAACACGAACTGGAGCCGGTCATCTCGGACGAGCTGGCGGGGGCGGAAATCGCGCATCAGGATCAGCAGTCCGAATCCGACGCGAACTTCCTCTCACGGCTGGCGGAGATGTTCGACGCCATCTGCACGGTCAAGGCCGACCAGCTGCTGTTCTTCAAGGTCGCGCGCGGCAAGTCCGCCTCCGGGCAGACCTTCGCCGAGGTCGTGCTCACCCGCGCCAGCGGCGACCGCCACCGCTTCAGCGTCGCCGACCGCGAAGGCTGCCAGTGCGTGTGCGCGAGCTATTACGATGTCAAGGCGGGGCGAAAAAAGACGGTGACGATCAAGGCGGAGAAGGAAGCGGGCAAAGACAAGGTGGCCGCGTCCGGCGACGCCACCCGCACCCTGCGCCACGTCTATTCCTGCCGCGCCAGCGCCGCGCGCGCGGCGAAGTCGGCGCTCGACCGCTCGCAGCGCGGCGTCGCCACTTTCAGCCTGACGCTGGCGCTCGGTCGCCCCGACATCGTGCCCGAATTGCCGGTGCGCGTGTCGGGCTGGAAACCGGCCATCGACGGCGCCGGCTGGCGCGTCGCCAAGGTGACGCACCACTTGACCACTTCCGGCCTCACCACCGACCTCGAACTCGAAATGCGTGCCGAGCCGTCCGAGCGCGAGGAACCCGAAACCCCTGACCCTGCGGAGGCCCCCGATGGGAGCGATTGAACAATTCACCTTCGGCGACCCGGAACCCGTCATCTCCGGTCGCGGCATCCTCGATTACATCGAGTGCGCGCGCCTCTACAAGTGGTACGAGCCGCCGATAAGCCTCGATGGCCTCGCGCGCGCCGTCGGCGCTTCGGTCTATCACGCCAGCGCCATGATTGTGAAACGGAACGTGCTCACGTCATCGTTCGTGCCGCACAAGCTCTTGTCCCGCGCCACTTTCGAGCGATTCGCGTGGGAGTACATCGTTTTCGGCAACGCCTATCTGGAGCGCCGCGACAACCGCCTCGGCAAGCCTCTCAGCCTCGAATGCCCGCTGGCGAAGTACATGCGCCGCGCGCTCGACCTCGAACACTACTTTTTCGTGCCGGCCTACAAGACCGAGCACGAATTCAAGCGCGGGATGATTTTTCATCTCATCGAGCCGGACTTGCACCAAGAGGTCTACGGCCTGCCGCAATACATCGCGGCGCTCAATTCGGCGTTCCTCAACGAATCCGCCACCCTGTTCCGCCGCCGCTACTTCAACAACGGCAGCCACGCCGGATTCATCCTGTATATGACCGACGCCGCCCACAATCAGGAAGACATCGAGGGCTTGCGGCAGGCGCTGAAAGACTCGAAAGGCCCCGGCAACTTCCGCAACCTGTTCATGTACGCGCCGAATGGCAAGAAAGACGGCCTGCAGTTGATTCCGATTTCGGAAGTCGCCGCGAAGGACGACTTCCTCAACATCAAAAACACCACCCGCGACGACCAGCTCGCCGCCCATCGCGTGCCGCCGCAGTTGATGGGCGTCATCCCGGCGAACGTCGGCGGCTTCGGCGACGCCGAAAAGGCCGCCGCCGTGTTTTGGGCGAACGAAATCACCCCGCTGCAGTCGCGCTTCCGCGATGTGAACGAGTGGATTGGCGAGGAGGTCATGCGCTTCGAGCGCGTGGAAATTTTCCCGGCGAAAGAGGCGGGGAAATGATGGAAGCGGTAAGCCTACCCCCCCCCCGCCATTCCAATGTCGTAAAACCTATAATTCCGTGGCTTGGCGGTAAACGAAAGCTCGCCGACCGACTGCTGCCCCTGTTTCCGCCGCATCAGTGCTACGTCGAGTTGTTCGCCGGGGGCGCCGCCCTGTTCTTCCTGCGCCCGACGCCAGCCGAGATGGAGGTGTTGAACGACGTCAACGGCGACCTCATCAACCTCTACCGCGTTGTGCAGAACCACCCGCAGGAGTTCGCCCGCCAGTTCGAGTGGTCGTTGTCCAGCCGCGAGACCTACGATTATTGGAAAAGCACGCGCCCGGAAACGCTGACCGACATCCAGCGCGCCGCGCGCTTCTTTTTCCTGCGCCAGCACGCATTCGGCGGCATGGATGCGGAACGCCGGGCTTTCGGCTACGCGACGACCTCACGGAATGGGCCGGACTGGCTCCAGATTCAGGAAACGCTCACCGCCGCCCACAGGCGTCTTGCCAGCGCAGCCATCGAGCGCGAACCGTGGGAGAAGTGCCTCGCGCGCTACGACCGTGACTACACGTTCTTCTACGCCGACCCACCCTACTGGGGCGCCGAAGGTTACGGCGTGGACTTCCCCTTCGAGCAATACGAGGCGCTGTCCGCCGCAATGCGCACCTGCGCGGGCAAGGTCATGGTGAGCCTCAATGACCACCCCGACATCCGCGCCGCCTTCGCCGGCCACACCTTTCACGAAATCGGCGTCACCTACTCCAACTCCCTTTGCGCATCAGCCCGCGCCGTCGACCGCCGGGAGCTGGTCATCACCAACTACACGCCGGAGGTTTTCGGGGGGCTGTTTTAAGCGACGACCCGGCGCGCCAGCTCGATGCCGCGCCGGCAGCGGGTGAGCACGTTCGAGACGCCTTGCAGCCCGGTCATGCCGGTCGCGCGCTGCGCATCGGCGCGGCTCATGCCTTCCACCAGCACCAGCCGCGCCGCTTCGCGGCTGGACGACTCGCGCAGGCGTAGCAATTCGGCGAGCGCGTCGAACTGGTCGGCGGTGAGCCGGGGCAGCTCGCTCATTGCTCGCCCTCCCTGCCCGCGACTTCCGCCGCCCATCGCGCCCGCATGTCCTCGCCGTCGGGGCGGCCGGCCAGCCACGCGTGGTAGGCGCGAACGTCGAACGGCACGAACACTACGCGGTCGGGGTATTCCGCCGCCAGCGCCGCCACCGCCGACTGCTGCGCGCGCCATTCCACCGGCTCCCGGCCTTCCAGCGATGCCCACCCGTCGAGGCTGCCGTACCAGATGACCGTGAGTTCGGCGTCAGCCGGCGCTTGTTCAATGACGGCGCGGCCCGCCAAGAGCGCGCGCGAGCGGTAATCGAGCAGGAAGCGCAGCCGCACTTCCACGTCATCGGGCACGGGTTTCCGCCCCGCTTCCCAGCGCCGCCACGCTTGCTCGGAGACGCCGCCGACCATCGCGGCGGCTTCCGCTTGTGAGAAAAAAAGTAGGCGGCGCGCCACCTCCAGTTCGGTGTTTGTCATTTTCTGTCCCAGTAGTCACGAATGTCATCGACGGTGGTGTCGAGGTCTTCCGCCATCTGCTCCAGCGTGACGCCATCGACATGCGTCAGCACGCCGTCCGTATAGGTGAGTTCTCTGATCTCTGGGGCGTACTTGCTGTGCAGGACGCCGCCCGCATAGACCTTCTGCGCCACTTCGGCCATCGCCGCGAAGTCGTCTTCGAGCGTGCTCTCCGGCGCGAACGCATCAGCCGGCTGCGGGATATAGGGGTTGTTTCCGATGTGGTGCCGCCCGCTGAACAGGCGCATCGGGTTCTCCGGCGCGATGTTGCCGTCGTCGTCCATGCGAAGGAAGCGCGCGCCGTACCCGTCTTCTCCTGCGGCCTCAAGCACCGCCTCGGTGAGCGTGTCGTGCGGCCAGCCGACCGGCTCATAGTCGTCGGTGACCTGATACATCGTGATGGTTGTCATCTTCATCTCCTTGTGAGTTCCGGCCCGCCGGGGCGGGCCGTCTTGATTGTTAAGCAACGATACAGGACTTCGGGCACCAGAAGGTGACGGCGCCGAAGTCGCTGGCGGCACGGATGAGCACCGCCTTTTCGGTTTCCTTCTTGATCGAGAGTTCTTGACCGGCCACCGCGAGGCGCACCGCATAGGCTTCGCCTTCGGTCATTTCGCGGAGTTTCTTGGAAAGGAACCAGTCTTTGATCGTGATCATTTTTCATCTCCTTCTGAGTTCCGGTCAGCCTCATCGCTTACCGTATGCTTGTATTATACACGTTAAAGAGTGTATTGCAAGGGGAAATGCAGGCATTTCGTCACGCTCAGACAAACGAAACGCCGGCAACAAAAAACCCCGCCGTGGCGGGGTTTCGTTTTCATGAGGCCGGTGTTTCAGGCCGCCGCGCGCAGCTCGAAGCTCACCCGCACGGCGTCGTAGGGGAACAAGTATTTGCTGTCGTCGGTGCGGTCGATCACCCCGGCGCTGGCCAGCGCCTGCGCATCGGTGTGCACGCCCTTCACGTCGCGCCCGACGCGACGCGCCAGCTCGCGCACCCCCAGCGGCCCGGCGCCGGTCATCGCGGCGACGATGCCCCAGCGGGTCGGCGTCATCACACGCGCCATGTCGGCGGGGGAAGGAAAGCTCATGTGCGCTTCCGCGTCCGGTATGCCGGCCACCGCTGCGGCTTTCAAACGTGCGAAGACTTCCTCCGGGGTTGCCACTTCAAACACGATGGTTTTCATTTTTCCACCTCTTGATGTCATTCTCGTAGGCAAGGCTGTACTTGTAGCTGTGCAGGCTGCCGACGACCGGCTGCGGCACTTGCCAGACGGTGACCTTGGAAAAGGAGCCGTCGGCGTAACCAATGCGGGAGTCGGTGATGAGCGTTGCTTTCATGTTGTTCATTATACAACACTCTACAGAGTTGTCAAACGAACAACAGGCGGAACGTGCGGAATTACACGCCCTCCACTTCCTCCACCGGAATCTCCCCCGTTTCCAGCAACGCCTCGAACTGCCGCTCGTCGAGCACCGTGGCGTGGCGCTCGCGCGCCTGCGCGAGTTTTGTCGGGCCGGCATTCGGGCCGGCGCAGACGAACTGCAGGCCGATGGTCACGTTTTTCCGCACCCGCAGGCCGGCGGCGCTGGCGCGGGCTTCGAGCCGGGCGCGATCGGCGGTGGCGAAGCCGGTGAAAAGAATCTCCGGGCCGGTGGACATCGGGGCGCGACGCGGGGGCGGCGACTGGCGGCGGGATCGAGCCTTGTGGGTGTTGCCGGCGCTGGCGATGGCCTTCCGCGCCCACGCAATCGGGTGGAACTGCTCGCCGCCCGCCTCGGTGATCGCGCCCTGAATGCGCCCGATGACGAAGGTGCGCAACGCCCCGGCATAGTGGCACCAGCCCTCGATGTAGCGCCCGTCGACGGCCACGACGTCGACGGTGCGGTGCGAGGCGACGCCGTTGGCGTCCTCATAGTCGAATTCGACGGTGGCGAAGCCGCCGCCCCGGCGCGCGGCGGCGCGGGGTGGTGAATCGAGGCGCGCGCGGGCAGCGCGGAGCTTTTCGGCAGCGCGGGCTTCGGCGGCGGCGCTGCCTTCCATTTCCGCCACCACATCTTCACGGCGCTCGATGGGGCGCGAATTCGGCGCGGGCTTTTTATTTGAATACGAGAGCAGCCGCTTTATGCCGAGATAAACGAATCGCAATGCTGCCGCGATTATCAAAAGGGCTATGACGATCAATAGAATGACCGAAATAGGTACCATCTCTGCTGCGGGGTTCATTTCATCCTCCCCCCTGTAATTCGTGATTTTTTTCACGAATTGTTTTATTTTTTTGCCGCGCAAATTACCGCGCGAACATTCCCCCGTCTTTATAAGGTTCTGCGCTCGCCGACGCCGCGCCACGAATCGCGCGCCGTGCGGGTTCTAGGGCTTGTCGATAGTTGGCGAGCAACTCCGCTTCCTCGGCGGCGAGCCGCGAATTGTCACGTTTTCCGGTCAACACGTAGCAAAGGTCGAGTCCGACCTCGGCGAGGCGGCAGAGTTGGAACGCATCGGGCGCAGTGCGACCGTTTTCCCAAGAAAACACCGTCTTTTTCGTCGCGCCGACAATTTTTCCAAAATCAGATTGCGACAATCCAAGACGCTCGCGCTCGTCCTTTATGCGTACCCCAATGGGGTAATTTATTTCCCTTTCTAGTGTTGACATGGGTATTTTTTTACCCTATCGTACTTAATATAAAACATTCCGTAAAAGTAGCGGAAATGAACCCCGAAAACCAGATAAAAGAACGGCTGCGGTGTAAGGGAATCACGTTGGCGGCAATCGCCGACGAGTTGGGTAAGGCCAGTTCTACGGTGTCACTCGTAGTGGCTGGAAAGGCAAAAAGTTACCCCATCCAGAGAGCCATCGCAGACCGTCTGGAAACCACCATCGACCAGTTGTGGCCCGGTCAAATCCGGCTGCGCCGCAATCGCGCCGAAATCGAGGCAGCCATGGAAAAAAGACAGGCCGCCTGAATCGGCCAGCGTGCGGAGACGTGTCGATGCAGGTCAAGAAGTTCGACGAGGCGCTGTTTTATGAACTGGGTCTGGCGCACCTGATCATCGCGCACGCGCACTCGATCATGAGCGTCGAGCAGCGCATCGCCTGGGCGAACATCAACGAGCGCGCAGGCGTCGTTTGTCGAGGCGAAGGCACCACCCGAATCCACGAGCGCGTACACGTCCTTCACGTCGCCGCCGTCGAACTCGACCGCAGGGTGGCGCAGCCATGAAGATCAACTGCCCACATTGCGGTCAACGCGCCAAGATTCGCACCTCGCGCGACATCACCCCCCTCACGCGCGAAGCCTACCTGCAGTGCGAAAACCCCGAATGCTTCCACTCCTGGAAAGTCATCGTCAGCGCCACCGCGACCATCCAGCCCTCGCTGCACCCGAACCCGGACGTATTCGTGCCGAATTCGACGCGCGCCGCCGGCAACCATTCCAAAGACAAGGACGATCAGCAGCAGACGCTGCTGTGACGTCACCCCCCGACGGTGCCACGATGATTCTTGACCGCATCCTGCCCGCATTGACCCGCGATTATGGCTTCAAGGCACACGGCGACTGGTTACGGGGCGGGAAATGCCCGGCGTGCGGCAAGAAAGAGCTGTACACCTCGCGCGCGCACCCGTGGGTGCTGCGCTGCCCCCGGTTGAACAAGTGCGGCGCGGAGTTTCACGTCAAAGACCTGTATCCCGACTTGTTCAATGACTGGTCGAAACTGTTCCCGGCGACCGAATCCAACCCCAACGCCGCCGCCGACGCCTACCTGCGCGACGGGCGCGGTTTCGACCTTGCGAAACTCAAGCAGTGGGGCATCCAGTACGCGCAGGAGAACTACTGGGACAAGCCGACAAATCAGGGCAGCGCGACGGTGCGCTTCCCGGTGAGCGGCGATGCGACGTGGGAACGGATCATCGACCGACCGCACCGCTTCGGACGCCACAAGGCGCACTTTCGCGGCAATTACGGCGGCAAGTGGTGGTGCGCGCCGAACTTCGGCACGCCGAAGGAAATCTGGATCGTGGAGGGCATCTTCGACGCGTTGGCGCTGATGCACCACGACATCGACGCCGTGGCGACGCTGGCCAGCACGAACTACCCGTCGCTGCCGCTGGCGGCGCTCGCCGAACAGTGCGCGGCGGCGGGCGTCGAGCGCCCCCGGCTGGTGTGGGCCTTCGACGACGACCCCGCCGGCCACGAGGCGATGAAGAAGCACACCGAGCGCGCCGAGCGCGACGGCTGGCAGGTGTCGGTGGCGCTCATCCCGTCATACCACGGGAAGAAAATAGACTGGAACGAGGCGCACCAGCTCGGTCGGCTCGAAGACGGAAACCTCAAATACTATCGGTATCAGGGCGAGCTGTTCATGGCGCGCACGCCGATGCAGAAGGCGCTGCTGATGTACAAGCACGACCTGCGCTCGACGTTCTATTTCGACTTCGACAACCGCATCTTCTGGTTCAAGCTCGACCAGGAGAAATACGCCAAGGCGAAGGACGAGGCCGCCGGCAACGAGGAAGCGCAGGCGAAGACGCTCGAACATTCGGTCGCCATCAATGAAATCTGCAACTGCCTGCCCTACCCGTTGTACTACATCAAAAACGACACCACCGACGAGGCGTGGTACTACTTCCGCGTCAGCTTCCCGCACGACGGGCAGGACGTGAAGAACACCTTCACCGCCAGCCAGCTCTCGTCAGTCCAGGAGTTCAAGAAGCGGCTGCTGCACGTCGGCGCCGGGGCGATCTGGGCGGGCAATTCCGGGCAGCTCGATTCGCTCCTGAAACGCTGGATATACGGGATCAAGACGGTCGAGACCATCGACTATATTGGCTATTCGCTGAAACACGCCGCCTACATATTCAATTCGGTCGCCGTCCATCACGGCCACATCATCGAGGCGAACGAGGACGACTTTTTTCAGATCGGCAAGTTGTCGATCAAGAGCCTGTCGCGCATCGAGAAGATGGACATCTCGACCGACCTCAAGTCGACGAGCAAGGTGTGGTTCGACCGCTTCGTCGATGCCTTCGGCGTCAAGGGCATCGTCGCGCTGGCCTACTGGTTCGGCACCCTGTTCGCCGAACAAATCCGCGACCGTTTCGAGTCATACCCCTTTTTGGAAATCGTCGGCGAACCCGGCGCCGGCAAGACGACGCTGCTGGAAACGCTCTGGAAGCTGCTCGGTCGCAACAGCTACGAAGGGTTCGACCCGATGAAGGCGAGCCACGTCGGATTCCTGCGCTCGATGGCGCAGGTCTCGAACCTGCCGGTGGTGCTGATCGAATCCGACCGCGACAGCGACGGCGACGCCGTGCGCGGGCGCGCGCCGACGCTGTTCCATTGGGATAGCTTGAAAAGCCTCTACAACGGCGGCTCGCTGCGCACCACCGGCGTCAAGTCGGCGGGAAACGACACCTACGACCCGCAGTTCCGCGCCGCGCTCGTCATCAGCCAGAACGCGCCGGTGAGCGCCTCGATGCCGATCATGGAACGGATCGTGCAACTGTCATTCGACAAGAGCCACCAGACCGAGGTCGGGCGCGACGCCGCGCTCGAACTGGGGCGGATGGCGGCGAGCGAGGTGTCGAACTTCCTCCTGCGCGCCGCGATGAAGGAAGAAAAGGTGCTCTCGCTCATCGAGGAGCACGCGCGCGAGTACGAAAAGACGCTCGAAGCGGCGGGATGCGTCAATCAGCGCATCCAGAAGAACTACGCGCAGATCATGATTCTGGTGAGCTGCCTCGAACTGGTGACGCCGATCACCCGCGAACAGCGCGCCGAGGCGTTGTCGCTGCTGCGCACGCTGGCGCTGGCGCGCGAGCGCGAGCTGATGCGTGACCACATCATCGTCGAGCGTTTCTGGGAAATCTACGATTATTTGAACGGGGTGCCGGAAGACGACGACGGCAACAGCGACATCTACCTGCCGAAGCTCAATCACTCGCGCGACGCCGGGCTGATCGCCGTCAATCTGAACCACTTCGCGGAAATCGCCCGCGAACACAACCAGCCCATCCCCGACCTGTACGACCTCAAGAAGTATCTGCACACCTCGCGCCAGCGCAAGTTCGTCGGCTCGAACGTGGTGGTGTCGTCCGCAATCAACGCCCGATACAACACCGAGCGCAGCAGCAACGCCGCCCCCAAACCATCCAGCATCCGCTGCTGGGTTTTCAAGGCAAGGCAATGAATTCGAGAGGAGGAAATCATGCCGAACAGCTTCGTTTACCAGTATGACTACCGCAATTCGTGGTGGTCGGTGGGCTTCTACGACCCCAGTGGTAAGTGGGTCACCGAGAGCGAGCATGACAACAAGGACGACGCCGCCGCGCACGTCCATTGGCTCAACGGCGGCGAGAGCCAGCGCGCCGAGGTGGTGCCGATGCCGCAGGAAGGCCGGCGAATCAAGTCGGAGCATTTCGCGGCTGAAATTCCGGGGGCGCAATCATGACCGCCGCCGAACTCATCGCCTCGCTGCAGGAAATCCCCGCACAATCGAAGGTGTACATCGTTCAAGCCGAGCCGCAGGACGCCGCCCCGTGCCAGAACCTGCCCGTGGCCATGCTCGAAGTCCTTTCCGTCACCCCCGCGAAGTCGTGCTACTACGGCGACGCCGCGATTCTTGAGGTGGAGGAGTGGGCATGACCTACGCCACCAAGGCCGAATCGGCCATCGCGCGCCTGTGCGAGGTCGCGCAGCGCGGCACCGGGCAGGCTCAGATCGTCGCCGACTTCCTGCTGGCGTGGTGGAACGCCGACGAATGCGGTGGCTTCGATCTCACCGACTTGTGGGCGGTCGACGCGGAAATCGCCGTCGATATGATGATGGTGATCTCCACGATCCGCTGCAAACGCTGCTATCCCGACGCGCTTGGCTTTGAGACGGAATTCAATGCCATCGTACAGCGATGGCGTCCGCACCTGCTGCAGAAGGAGGCGCGTCATGGGTGACAAGACCGGAATCGAGTGGTGCGATGCGACGTGGAACCCGGTCACCGGCTGCACGAAAATCAGCGACGGCTGCAAGTTTTGCTATGCCGAGCGCGACTGGAAGCGGCTGTCGGCGAACAGCACGACGCGCTACTACAGGCGCACCTTCTCCGACGTGCGCTGTCACGAGGACTTGCTCGATCAGCCGCTGCTCTGGCAGCGCCCGCGCTGGATTTTCGTGAATTCGATGAGCGACCTGTTTCACGAAGCCGTGCCGATCGACTTCATCGAGCGGGTGTTCGAGGTGATGGCGCGCGCGCCGCAACACACCTTCATCACGCTCACGAAACGGCCTGAAAGAATGAACCGGCTCGTCGGAAGCATTGTCCCCGCGCTGGAAAACGTCTGGCTCGGCGTCTCGGTCGAGGATCAGGACACCGCCGACCGACGCATCCCCCCGCTGATCGACACGCTCGCCGGCTGCCACTTCGTTTCGTTCGAGCCGCTGCTCGGCTACATCGACATCAGCTACGAACACCGGCGCGCACTTGACTGGGTGATCGTCGGCGGCGAAAGCGGCCCGAAGGCGCGACCAATGAACCCGGAGTGGGTGCGATCAATCCGCGACCAATGCGCCCAGACCGAACTCCAGATCGAAATCCCGTTCCTGTTCAAGCAGTGGGGGGAGTGGTTCCCGCGTTCCCAGTGGGAAGGAAACCCGGCGCTGGTGCTGCCCGACGACGAGTGTGTGAGCTGGCCGGACAGCGCCAAGCTCAGGAACACGGCAGCCGAAACCTGGCATCGCGTCGGAAAGAAGGCCGCAGGCCGCGTGCTCGACGGGCTGATCCACGACGAATATCCGATTATCGGGAGGCGCTAACCATGAAGCATTCATTGCACATGCCGATGACGCTCGAAACCACGGTTGCGGTCGACGAGCAGGGGATGATCGTCATCAAACAGGAAACCGAAGACGACTGCGATTACCACTGCTGCTCGCTCTCGATAGATCAGGCGCGCCGTCTGAGCCGTTTTCTGGCCGCACTGTCAAACGAGCTGGAAGGGGAGGCGTGAACCAGCCATGCCGGCCCTCAACTTCCAGCGCCGCTTCGTCCCGCTGATCGAGCGCGGTGAAAAGAACCAGACGATGCGCGCCGTCGGCAAGCGGACGATTCGTCCCGGCGACAAGCTTGCGCTCTACACCGGCCAGCGCACGAAAGGCTGCCAGCTCATCGGGCACACGGTCTGCACCGATGTGTCGCCGTTTCAAATGCTGACGTCGACCCGGTACTTCGCCCTCAAGCTGCCGGCACCGGAATTCCCGGCCCTGACTCTGCTGCGCCCGCTGAACGAGGCCGAACTCGAAGACCTTGCGCTCCATGACGGCTTCGCCAGCGCCGACGAGATGTTCGACTGGTTCATGCGCCAGCACGGGCGCGCCATCGAGGGCAACATCATCCGCTGGCGCCCGCTGCCCGCGTCGCTACACTACCTCGCGGGGCGCTGATGGGACTGCGCATCTACATTTCCGGCCCGATGTCCGGCAAGCCCGACCGAAACGTCGTGGCCTTCCGCCACGAAGCCGCCCGCCTGCGTGAACTCGGCTACATGGTCGTGAACCCGGCGGAAATCAACGTCGGCACCACCGACCGTGCCGAGTGCATGAAGGCCGACCTGAAACGCCTGCTCGAATGCGATGCCGTGCAACTGCTGCCGGGCTACGCCGAGAGCGCGGGCGCGTGGTGCGAACTCATGGTCGCGCGCCAGATCGGCCTCGAAGTTTACGAGCCACAGAACAGAATCGAAAGAAAATGCCCCGGCGCCGCGCTGAGGGCATGACAAGAGGAGACGACAAGATGGACACCCCCACCACCACCGACAAGCTGCTCAATACAGCCGAGGCCGCGAACTACCTGGGCTTGAGCAAATTCACGCTCGAACGCTGGCGCAGCACAGGTCGCTACGCCCTTCCCTACATCAAGGTCGGCAGCCGAGTACGCTACCCGCTCAATGACCTGAAGACGTGGGTCAGGCGGCGCGGCACCCTGACCCACACCCCCTAGCGGCCTGCTCACTTTCGACGCGTGAACTTCACGACCTCGCCCCCCTTCTTCAAGCCCGCTGCCACCAGCATGGCCGAAGTCGCTGTCTCGACGCTTTTGCGAACCGGGTCGGTGTCTAGCTGGGCGTAAATCACCGTCGACTGGATGCTCTTGTGGTTGAGTGCCTTCCCGATGATCGGCAACGAGGCACCTGTGCGCGCCTGCCAACTGCCGAGCGTGCGGCGCAGATCGTGCAGGACGATGCCACCTTCCTTGTCGCGCCCGTAGATCAGTCCGGCGCGCTCGACGACGCGTTTCATGATCGTGGTCGGTTCGACGAGGTGCTCGGACTTGCAATTTGATCGCTGACGGGGCGGGAAAACGTAGCTGCCAGATGTTTCCGCCTGGCGCGCTTCGAGGATGGCTACAGCTTCCGGGCACAAGGTCACGATCTGCGAGGTGCCGTTTTTCGTGTTCGGAATCCGCCATTCTCGCGCTTGCAAATCAATCTCACGCCAGTGCATCTTGCAGACATTCGCGCGCCGCGCGCCGGTAAACAGCGCCATCAATAAGTAGTCACGGTGGGTCGGATCTTCCTGCATCACCGAGTCGAAGAAATTCTCGACTTCGTTCGGACGAAGGAATCGTGTTCTCTTGTTCCTCCCGCCCGTGACGGTCACCCCTTGAGCTTGATTGAACTCAACAAATCCCCAGTTTTGAGCCATGTGTAACATGTGTCGGAGCAGAGCACGAATTTTCATCACCGTCGACGGTTTCAGACCACCTGGCTTCTTTGAGCCATTTGTTTTCCGCACACCTTTCTTTTCAGCAGCCGCGAGGACTTGGCCGATCATCGTGCGGGTGATTTCGTTCAATTTCGTCTTTCCCAACGTCGGCTTCCAATAGTCCGAGTACCGCTGCACGTCGTCCGACCACGACGACTTCTTCTTTCCGTGTCGCTCGCCGTAGATCTTGAACAGTTCATCGAGCGTCAGTTCTTTCCGCAGTCCCCGGCGTTCTTCTTGTGGATCTTCGCCGGCGGCAAATTTCCCCATAATCACCTGCGCCTGTTCCCTTGCCTGCTCGACAGTCATTTCAGGAAACGCCCCCAGCCGAAGCCACGCCGTCGTGGCGCCGATTCTTTTGATCACGTAGAACGACCTCGATCCGGTCGACGTGATCTGGACAGCCAGTTTCGGAATTTCGGTGTCGTAAACCTTGACCCTCTTTCCCTTCGGTGGGAGCTTGATACCGAGAATCCCGGTCTTGGTCAGCTTTTGCCTCATTTTCGTACCTCTCTGAGATTACATAAATCGCCGTCTGGTCTAGCAACCACTATGAGCTACAACCTTGTAACCCATGTTTGACGCTGGTTTCTTGTCTAGCGCCGGGCAAGCAGTGCACGGCCAAAACGGTACAACGACAAGCAAGCATTGACAAGTGCGCGTTTTACTAACTGTTTGATTTTAAGTTTTACATTAAAAAAATGTAGGATAATCAAGTATTCACAATGACGTCTCAGCGGACTCATAATCCGTTGGTTGCAGGTTCAAATCCTGCTGGACCCACCACCGAATTCAGGCAGCACGCGGGAACTTTTTTTCGCATCGCTGTCTAAATTCGGTCGTTTGAAATTGCATGCTTTAATCCTTCAACCCGCGCTCCGCAGAGCGCGGGTTTTCTTTTCGCCGCACGGCATTTTTTAACGCCCGCTCGCGCATAACGTGTAATCAGCCCTGCACTGCGGAAAGTCCTGATGTATTTCAATGCCTTAGCCATAAATCCGACTGCCGTGGCGGGTAATTTTTCATGGGCCGTTCCGCTCCCGACACTTAATCTCGCTCCATGCCCGAAACGAGAGGCAAAGACCCAACAGGAGAAGAAACGTGGTAAGTCATAACCGAAAACTATACAAAGGACATTGTCAGAAATGCGGCGGCGAATATCTATTGGTCGACGGATTGATACTGGTGCATGAGTTTCATTTGACCGGCTGGTTGGAAGGATTCTGCTCCGGCAGCAGCGCCGCGCCGATGGAGAAGCGGCACGGCATCACGGATTTCACCGTCGCCGACGTATTGCAGAACTGCGAAGGGCTGCGCGAATTGATTGGTTTCTACAGAAACGGCGACGATCACCCGCGCCGCATCGCCTTGCCCGCCAACCTGCCGGTAAGCGGCAAAACGTATTTGCGCTGGGAAGAACTGTCCGACAAATCGAAGGAAGACGTGCTGTGCATCGAAATCGCGCGGCTGCAGAAGCTGGTGGACGACGGCGAGCAATTCGCCCGCCGCCTGAAAACGCTCGCCGCCTCCGTGCACGGTCTGCCGCTCATCGCGGCCGACGTCGGAGAAATTCTGACGGCGTGATTACTTGATCGTCGCCTGCTGGCGAAGTTCGCCGAAGTACTTCGCCGTTTTTTGCTGAACGATGCCGTCGGCGAGACTATCCTTCACTTCCTCGAATTTGGGCGGCGTATAGGGACGCGTGTTTTCCAGCAGGAAAATGTGCCAGCTATCCTGCCCTTTGTAGGGAGTCTTGTTGACTTCGCCCTTCTTGAGTTGCTTCACGACTTCGGCGACGGGCTGCGGCAGTTGACTCAGGGAACCCCACCCAAAATCGCCGCCGCTCTTCTTCGCTTCCGTATCGGAAGATTCGGCGACGAGCTTGTCGAACTTGACACCCTTGCCGAACTTGGCAATGGCCGCCTTGGCCGCGTCCTCGGTCTTGTATTCGATGTGCCGTAGCTTGTATTGAGTGCTGCCCATCGCGGCGTTAATCCGGTCGTACTCGGCGCGAATTTCCGCGTCGGTGGCGGGGTGCTTGCTGGCGTAGTCGTTCACCGCGCCACGGCTGAGAATCTGCTGCGAAGCGATTTCCATCTGGGTTTTGTAGCCGGGAGTCTTGTCCAGACCAAGTTTTTTGGCTTCGCTCACCATCACGGCGAGGCCAATCATCTCCTCGCGCACCTGCTTTTGAAATTCGGGATCGTCGGTCGGCGCGCCGCGCATCTTTTGCTCGGCGACGATGGCGTCGACGGTGGCCTGCGGAATTTCCACGCCGTTGACGGTGATGTACACCGCGCCCTTCCCTTCGGCAGCGACAGCGGCAGAAACGAAAGCGGCCGCAAACAGCGTGGCGGCGGCAAGAGTTCGGGTCTTCATTCGGACGAATTCTCCTTTCATGGGATGTTCGGTCGTCGCGGCTCGCGTATGCGCGAAATATGTCTATTACATCGACAACCCGACGCCAGCC
>JAISSY010000105.1 GCA_031272995.1 Azoarcus sp. | reverse complement strand
GTATGACGGAAATCGAAATCGAACCCGGACGCGCCCGCGTCGCCTCTGACCCCGGCCCGCGCCAGTATTGCGTGCGGCAAGGCTGGCTGGCGCGCGCCGGCGCGGTGGCGATTTGCGCTCCCAATCAGGTCAGTCTGACGCTCACCGGACGCGGAGGCGAGTATGACTCGCTCAGTTATTGAACTCGTCCCCAGCGCCGAAGACCGCCGCGTCGCCCGCCACGCCGCCGCGGCCATCGCGCTCACCGTGGCCGAAGCCGCCATTCCCTTGCCCCTGCCGGGCGTCAAACCGGGCCTTGGCAACATCGTCACCCTCGTCGTGCTGGCGCGTTGGGGCTGGCGCGAAGCGGCGTGGGTGTCGCTCTTGCGCGTGTTCGCCGCCAGTCTGCTGCTCGGCCAGTTCCTCGCCCCCGGCTTCTTCCTCAGCCTCTCCGGCGCGCTGGCGAGCCTCGCCGCCCTCGGCGGCGCGATGTGGCTTCCCCGCCGCTGGTTCGGCCCGGTCAGCCAAAGCATCTTCGCCGCCTTCGCCCACATCGGCGCCCAACTCATCGTCGTCCGCCTCTGGCTCGCCCCCCACGACGGCGTTTTCTACCTGACCCCCATCTTCGCCGCCGCCGCAGTGATTTTCGGCTTGGTAAACGGCCTCGCCGCCGCCGCGCTGCTGCGGCAGACGACGGCGGCAAAACCGCCCGCCGCGCCAACCGTCATGGGGGACGCATCCTCGCGGATGTAATATCATCGCCTGCCCGAACAGAGAAAAGATTCCATGGACCTTCGCATTTCCGCCGCGCTCGTCGGCCCGTTGCTGGAACTGGAGCGGCATTTCATCGACCGCTCGACCGTCGTCGAACGCTGGTTCCGCGAACGTTGGCGCGAGCACATGCCGCCGTTTTACGGCTCGGTCGACCTGCGCAACGCTGGCTACAAGCTCGCGCCGGTGGATATGAATCTTTTTCCGGGCGGGTTCAACAATCTCAATCCGGTGTTTCTGCCGCTGTGCGTGCAGGCGGCGCAGGCCGCCGTCGAGCGGCTGTGCTCGAACGCGGCGCGCTTGCTGCTGATTCCCGAAAATCACACGCGCAACCAGTATTACCTGCAAAACGTGGCGCGGCTGGCGGCGGTGCTGCGCCTGACCGGGCTGGAAGTCCGGCTCGGCAGCCTGCTGCCGGAAGTCACCGCGCCGACGCCGTTGATGCTGGCCGACGGCGCCACCCTGATGCTGGAGCCGCTGGTGCGACAGGGCAATCGCTTGGGGCTGGAAGGGTTCGACCCGTGCGCGATTCTGCTCAACAACGACCTCTCCGGCGGCGTGCCGGACATTCTCAAGGGGTTGGATGAGCAATGGCTGATTCCGCCGCTGCACGCGGGTTGGCAGACGCGGCGCAAATCGCGCCACGCCGCCGTTTTCGACCGTCTGTTGCGCGAGTTCGCCATCGAGGCGGGCATCGACCCGTGGCGCATCGGGCCGGCGTTTCGCGTCTGCGGCGGCATCGACTTCCACGAGCGCGCCGGCGAGGAATGCCTCGCGGCGCAGGTTGACGCGCTGTTGGGCGAGATTCGCCTCAAGTACCGCGAATACGGCATCTCCGACGAGCCGTTCGTCGTGGTCAAGGCCGACGCCGGCACCTACGGCATGGGGGTGATGACGGTGAAGGACGCCTCCGAGGTGGTCGGACTCAACCGCCGCCAGCGCAACAAAATGGCGGTGGTCAAGGAAGGGCTGGCGGTGCAGGAGGTCATCGTGCAGGAAGGCGTGCGCACTTTCGAGAGCATCGACGGCGCGGCGGCGGAGCCGGTGATTTACACGATGGACCACTACGTCGTCGGCGGTTTCTACCGCGTGCACACCGCGCGCGGCACCGACGAAAACCTCAACGCGCCCGGCATGGAATTCCGCTCGCTTGCCTTCGAGACGCCCTGTTGCACCCCCGATTGCCAGCAAGCCCCGGACGCCGAGCCGAACCGCTTCTACGCCTACGGCGTGGTCGCGCGTCTGGCGCTGCTCGCGGCGACGATAGAGTTGGAAGAAACCGACCCTGAACGCGTCGCGGCGAGTTGACGGCGGTGGCCATGAAAAAACTCGCTCTCGCCTTCATCCTCGACCCGCTGGACGGACTCAAGGCTTACAAGGATTCCAGCGTGGCGATGATGCGCGCTGCGGTGGGGCGTGGGCACGCGGTTTGGGCGATTCGGCGCGAGGAGCTGTTCTGGCGCGAGGGGGAGGTGGCGGCGAAGGCGGTGGCGCTCGATTTGCGTGACGACGAGCATGATTGGTTCGCGGCGGGGGAAGCGCAGACGCGGGCGTTGGCGACGTTCGACGCCGTGCTGATGCGGCAGGACCCGCCGTTCGATTTCGAGTACGTCGCGGCGACGTGGCTGCTGGAACGCGCCGCCGCCGGGGGGGCGCGGGTATTCAATGCGCCGCGCGCGGTGCGCGACCATCCCGAGAAGCTGGCGATACTCGAATTTGCGCAGTTTGCGCCGACGACGCTGGTGGCGCGCGAGGCGGGGCGCATTCACGCCTTCATCGACGAGATGGGCGACGCGGTGCTGAAACCGCTCGACGGCATGGGCGGCTCGCAGGTGTTTCGCGTCGCCGCCGCTGACCCCAATCGCAACGTCATCGTCGAGACGCTCACCGCCAACGGCGCGCGCACCATCATGGCGCAACGCTATTTGCCGGGGATACGCGACGGCGACAAGCGGGTGTTGATTATCGGCGG
>JAISSY010000098.1 GCA_031272995.1 Azoarcus sp. | reverse complement strand
ACCGCCTCCTTCTTATCCTTCTTAACCTTCCCCGCCCCAACCAGCGCAGCTTTCTCGGCGCGAATCCTCTCCAGCAAAACCCCCGCCGGCTCGTCAGTCGGGTCTTGCGGAACCAGCTTGCCCTGCACCGCCAGTTGCAGAATGGCGCTTTTCAGTTGCGACGCCTTCATGCCTCGACTCCGATGCCGAGCTTCGCCTCGATTTCAACCAGAATCCGGTCGATGTCCGCATTCAGGCTCGCGCGCTTTTCCTGATACTGCTGAATCAACTCATGCGGCGGCAAAATCTCCTCCTCCTCGTGCGGAAAACCGCAAAGGTCGAGGTTGTAATTGCGCTCCACCAACTCCCCGACCGCATAGCGCCGCGCCTTGTCGAAACCATCGACCGCGATTTCCCGGCGCTCGCCCCACCACTCCAGCGCCGGCGCGAAATGCTCCAGACGAATCGGCTTGGTCTTGGAAAAATGCTTGTACCCCTCCGGCATGTCCAGACGGTAAAACCACGTCTCCGCCGTCGGCGTCGCATGGTCGAAAAACAAAATGTTCGTCGTGATGCTCGCGTAGGGCGAAAAAACGCTGTGCGGCATCCGCAACACCGTATGCAGATTGAACTCCTCCAACAGCTTCTTCTTTATCGCCACCTTCGCATTGTCGGTGCCGAACAGAAAACCGTCGGGAATGATGACCGCCGCGCGCCCGCTTTTTTTCAGGCGATACATGATGACCGTCATGAACAAATCATAGGTCTCGCTCGACCGCAAGTCGGCGGGGAAATTGATTTTGATGCCCTCCTTCTCGTTGCCGCCGAAAGGGGGATTCATCAACACCACGTCGAAACGGTCGCCCTCCTTGTAATCGCGCACGTTCTTCTCCAGCGTGTTGGCATGAAACACCGCCGGGTCGTCGATGTCGTGCAGGAACATGTTGGTGACGCACAGCAGATACGGCAGCGGCTTCTTCTCGATGCCGTAAATCGAACGGCTGTACTGCTCCTTGTCCTCCACCGTCTTTACCTGCGCGTCGAGCAACTTCAAGGCCGACGTGAGAAAGCCGCCGGTGCCGCAGGCGAAATCGGCGACGCGCTCGCCCAACTTCGGCGACAGGATTTGCGCCATGAAATCGGTGACGGCGCGCGGGGTGTAGAACTCGCCGGAACTGCCCGCGCTTTGCAGGCTCTTGAGAATGTTCTCGTAAATCTCGCCAAAGGCATGACGGTCGGAATAATCCTCGAACTCAAGCTCGTCGATGACGTTGATGACCTGCCGCAACAGCACGCCGTCCTTGGAGTAGTTGTTGCAGTCCTCGAAGGCGGTGCGCAACATCACCTTGCTCATCGGCGAGGTCTCGTCGATTTCCAGATTCTTCAATTCGGGAAACAGATAGTTGTTCACGAAAATCAACAGGGCTTCGCCGGTGCGCGCCTGCCCGTCGCGGCGGTCTACCGCCCACGAACGCCAACGGTATTTCTCCGGCAAGGACGGGGTGTAGTCGGGTTCGATGGCTTCCCATTCCTCTTCCTTGGCGTCGTAGACCTTGAGCAACAACATCCACGCCATCTGCTCGATGCGCTGCGCGTCGCCGTTGATGCCGGCGTCCTTCCACATGATGTCCCGCACCCGCTTGACGAACGTGCCCAGACTCATCGCGTTTTCTCCCCGTCGCGCCGCGCCTTACGCGGCCAATAAATAGATTTCGTTTTCCAGCTCATGCACGGCGCGGCGGTAGTTTTCCTTGCCGCCGAAAGCCCGGAAGATTTTGGGCAGGCCGCCGATGGTCTTGAACGGCGCAATCAGCAACACCTTGGTGTCGTCGATGTCGGTAATGCCGTCGCTGGCGTATTTGTCGAGCAAGGCCGAGAGCACCTCGCGGGCGACGCCCTCGTAGCGGCTCAGGTAATCGCGCTTGCGCACGCCCTCGGCGCGCTCCTTCTTGGTCAATGGCTTTTTGTCGAAAGCGACGTGGCAGATGAGGTCGAAGTCGTCGATGTCGCGCCCGCCCGCCGCCTCCTGCAACGCGTCGAGCAGCACGCCGCGCTCGCGCAATTCGTCGACGATGGCCTGCTTGCGCTCGCTGGCGCGCCAGGCTTGCAGAAAATCGTTCAGGGTCGAGTATTCGCCGAGGATGTTCTTCTTCGTGTAGTCGGTCAGGCTCTCGGTGATGAGCTTGCCGTCCTTGTCGTAATACTGCACGCGCTCGTTGAGGATTTTCACTTCGACGCCGCGCACCCGCACTTTGCGGCGCGGGGAGAGTTCGTCGCCGTCGTCGTCGAAATCGTCGCCCTCGCCGACGCCGAAACCTTCGCCGTCGGTCGCCGTCGCCGCTTCGTCCTCCGGTGGGGGCGGCTCGTCGTCGGGTTTCTCGTCGAGCACCGAAATCGGGTCGCCGTCGAAATCCGGGTCGGCGAACAGGCGGCTGGCTTCGCGGAAATCCATGATGGTAAAAAACTCTTTGCCGCGCTCCGGGTTCAGGCGCGTGCCGCGACCGATGATTTGCTTGAACTCGGTCATCGAATTGATGTTGTTGTCGAGCACGATGAGCTTGCAGGTCTTGCAATCGACGCCGGTCGTCATCAGCTTGGAAGTGGTGACGATGGTGGGATAGCGGCTGTCGAGGTCGATGAAGTAGTCGAGTTGCGCCTTGCCCTCGGCGTTGTCGCCGGTAATCCTCATGACGTATTTGTAATTCTCCGCCACGAGGTCGCTGTTCTCGTTCACCAGCGCCTGCCGCATACGCTCGGCGTGGTCGATGTCCACGCAGAACACGATGGTCTTGTCGAAACGGTTGGTGGATTTCAGGAAGTCGGAAACGCGTTTGGCCACCACCTGCGTGCGCTCGTCGATGACGAGGGTGCGGTCGTAATCCTTGACGTTGTATTCCCTGTCCTCGATTTCCTCGCCTTCGACGTCGGTCTGGCCGGCTTCCGGTCGCCAGCCTTCGAGGTCTTTGTCGAGTCCGACCCGTATCACCTTGTAGGGAGCGAGAAAACCGTCGTCGATACCCTGCTTGAGGCTGTAGGTGTAGACCGGCTCGCCGAAGTAGTCGATGTTGGAAACCTCGCGGGTTTCCTTCGGCGTGGCGGTGAGTCCGACGTGGGTGGCGGCGCCGAAGTAGTCGAGGATGCGCCGCCAGCGCGATTCGTCGCGGGCGCTGCCGCGATGGCACTCGTCGACGATTATCAAATCGAAAAAGTCGGGGGAAAACTGCCGGAACGGTTCGTCGCCCTCCTCGCCCGCGAGTTGGTGGTAGAGCGACATGTATATCTCGTAGGAACTGTCCAGTTTCTTCGCGCCGATTTTGGTCATGATTTTGTCGAACGGCTTGAAGTCCTGCTGCATCGTCTGGTCGATGAGGATGTTGCGGTCGGCAAGGTAAAGAATCTTGCGGCGCTGCCCCGATTTCCACAGGCGATGAATTATCTGGAAGGCGGTGTAGGTTTTGCCGGTGCCGGTCGCCATCACCAGCAGGATGCGGTTCTGGCCGCGCGCCACCGCCGCGATGGTGCGATTGATGGCGACGCGCTGGTAATAGCGCGGCGTTTTGTCGCCGGGCTGAAAGTAATACGGCTCGGTGATGAGCTTTTCCTGCTCCGGGGTGATGGCTTCGTTGCGCTTGTAGCGGCTCCAGAGTTCGTCCGGCGAGGGGAATTCGTCGAGGGCGATTTCGCGCTCCACGCCCGTGCGGCGGTCGTGTTCGAGAAAGCCGTCGCCGTTGGAGCTATACACGAAGGGGATGTCGAGAATGTCGGCGTATTCCAGCCCCTGCTGCATCCCGGCGCCGAGGGAATGTGAATCGTCCTTGGCTTCGACGATGGCGAGCGGAATGTTGCGCCGGTAGTAGAGAACGTAATCGGCTTTCTTGCGTTTGCCGCGCACCGGTTTGGCGTTGCCGCGCACGATGATGCGCCCGTCGGTGAAGCTGTACTCCATGCGGATTTGGCTGTGGCTGTCCCACTTGGCCGCGATGGCGGGGGTAATGAAGCGCAGTTTTACGTCTTCTTCGGTCAGTCCTTTCATGTTGCGCACATTATCCGATTTACCTCGCCCCCGCCTTGAAACACCTCACGACATGCCCCGCATCGCCCTCTATCGGCGACGGATATTCCGCACGACAACGCTCGTCGGCGAGCGGGCAGCGCGGGTGAAAATGGCAGCCGGCGGGAGGCGCGAGCGGCGACGGGGGTTCGGCGACGACGTTTGGAGGCGCGACGGGAACATCGCCTTCGGGGGCGTCCACCCTCGGCACGGCGGCGAGCAGCACGCGGGTGTAGGGGTGGGCGGGGGCGGCGAGCACGCGGGAGGCCGGGCCTTGTTCGACGATGCGGCCAAGGTACATCACCGCCACGTCGTCGGCCATGTAGCGCACGACGGCGAGATTGTGGGTGATGAACAGGTAAGCGAGGCCGCGTTCGCGTTGCAGTTCGCACATCAGGTTGAGCAACTGCGCCTGCACCGAAACGTCGAGGGCGCTGGTCGGCTCGTCGCAGACGATGACGCGCGGCGACACGGCCAGCGCGCGGGCGATGGCGATGCGTTGGCGCTGGCCGCCGGAGAATTCATGCGGATAACGCCAGCGCATGGCGGGGGCGAGTCCGATGCGATCCAACAGGCCATCGACGACGCGGCGGCGGGATTCGGCGTCGCCGCCGACGCCTAAGCTCACCATGCCTTCTTCGAGAATCTCGCCGATGCACAGGCGCGGGTTGAGCGAGGCGAACGGGTCCTGAAACACCATCTGCACCGCCTGACGCATCGCCCGCACGGCGGCGCGGTCGGCGGCGACGAGCGGCTGGCCGTCGAAGCGCACCGTGCCGGAAGTCAT
>JAISSY010000055.1 GCA_031272995.1 Azoarcus sp. | reverse complement strand
CGTAGGCGCCTTCGGCCAGTTCGCCGGGGGTGAGAAATTCGTAGCGTTGCGCGTAGGTTTGCACTTCCTGTTCGCTGACGCGCACGACGAGGTGGCCGGGCTGGATGTCGGCGGGGTGATGCAGGCCGGCGGCGGCGATCATCTCGGCCAGACTCGCCAGCGTGTTGCGGTGGAAGCGGTAGACGCGCAGGGTTTTGTCGGGGACGTTGAGCGCCTGTTGGCGCAGTTCGTCCTGCGTCGCCACGCCGGTCGGACATTTGTTGGTGTGACAGGCTTGCGACTGGATGCAGCCGACGGCGAACAGGAAACCGCGCCCGGAATTCACCCAATCGGCGCCGAGCGCCAGCGTGCGGGCGATGTCGAAGGCGGAGACGATTTTGCCGGAAGCGCCGATTTTGATGCGCTCGCGAATGCCCGCGCCCACCAGCGTGTTGTGGGCGAACAGCAAGCCTTCGCGCAAGGGCATTCCCATGTGGTCGGAGAACTCCACCGGAGAAGCGCCGGTGCCGCCTTCGGCGCCGTCGACCACGATGTAATCGGGATAAACCCCCGTTTGCAGCATCGCCTTGACGATGGCCATGAACTCGGTGCGCCGCCCGATGCAGAGCTTGAAGCCGACCGGCTTGCCCTGCGACAACTCGCGCAGACGAGCGATGAACGCCATCAGTTCCAGCGGCGTGTGGAAAGCGTTGTGCGCCGAGGGCGAGATGCAATCCTTATCCATCGGGATGCCGCGCACTTCGGCAATCAGCGGGGTGATTTTCTCTTTCGGCAGGATGCCGCCGTGTCCCGGCTTGGCGCCTTGCGAGAGCTTGATTTCGATCATCTTCACCACCGGCAGCGCCGATTTTTCCGCGAACTTCGCGGAGTCGAAATTGCCCGCCTCGTCGCGGCAGCCGAAATAGCCGCTGCCCAATTCCCACACCAGATCGCCGCCCGCTTCGAGATGGTAGGGGCTGATGCTGCCCTCGCCGGTGTCCTGATAGAAATTGCCTTTCTTCGCCCCGGCGTTGAGGGCGCGGATGGCGTTGGGGCTGAGGCTGCCGAAACTCATCGCCGAGATGTTGAAGATCGACGCCGAATACGGCTGTTTGCATTCGTCGCCGCCGATGACGATGCGGAAGCTTTCGGGTTCGTTCTTCGCCACCGGCACCAGCGAATGGCTGATGAATTCGTGTCCGGTCGCGTAAACGTCGAGGATGCTGCCGAAGGGGCGGTCGGAACTCACCCCTTTGGCGCGCTGATAGACCAGCGTGCGCTGCGCGCGCGAAAACGGCACCGATTCTTCGTCGGATTCGATGAGATATTGGCGAATCTCCGGCCGCACGGCCTCGAAGATGTAACGGAAGTGGCCGATCACCGGGTAATTGCGCAGGATGCTGTGACGGCGCTGAAGCACGTCGTAGAAGCCCACCGCGCTCAGGAACACCGCCCACAGGAACACGTCGGTCTGGATGTTCTCCGACATGAAGTGGTCGAGCACTTCCCACGAGAACGCCTTGGCGGCGAGGTGGAAAACGGCGTAGGCGATGACCGCCCACCACACCAGGAAACGCCAGAACTTCGACTGCCAACGCGGCGAAATCCAGCTCATGATGTTTCCCTCCCGTTGTTTTTGCCGTCCGGATGCGTCCTGCGCGGCATTATAGTCCGCTGTCCTAATCCCCCGCCAGCGACGCGGCTTTGCGGCTGACGCCCACGGGGAAGCGCGCTAGAATCGCCCGCCATGAGCAACGACACCGCTTCCTTTCTCGCCCCATACGGCTCGCCGCAAAACCCGTGGCGTCGCCCCGACGGCAGCATCATCTCCTGCACCGAGAAGCTGAAGGTGATGCAGGAAAACATCGACGAGTTGAGCCAACTCGCGCAAGACGCGCTCGAAGACGCCGTGCTCATGGGCTGCGACGAAGCGCAGGTCAAGGAAGCCTTCGCCGCCGCCATCGCGGCGCTCTCCTCCGGCTACAAGCCCGCCGAAGGCCCGGAACCGGATCGCGGCGCCGACGGGAATTGCTGAGCGACCTTTACCTCGCCACCGTTGCGAGCGGCAGATAAAGCGTCAGAGCATTGGCGAGCAGCGGAATGAACCCGTGGTGGCGGTAAAAGTCCGCCGCATGGGCGTCCTTGGCGTCCACCACCATCACCGCCGCCGCGATTTCGGAACGGGCGGCGCGACGCATGGCGTCGACCAGTAGGGTTCCGCCGAGGCGCTGTCCCTGAAACGATTGGTCGACGGCCAGCCGCCCCATGCGGACGGCGGGCACGACGGGGTAGCGCGGCAGGCGTTTGCGTGTCGCATCCGGCAGATCGACCAGAGCCACCCCCGCCGAGGACACGGTGTAATAACCGGCGATGCGCGTCTCTTGGGAAAGCGCCACGAAACATGAGGCGGCGCGGCGGCGGATGTCCTGCGTGGCCTGTTCTCGCAAATAGCGATCCAGCGCGGGAGCGCCGCAGGAAAACACGGCGCGGTCGTGCGTCGCATCGAGCGGCGCGATACGGAAAAGCGCAGCGCCGCTCATTCGCGCAGCAATTCGTCGTGCGAATCCATCGCGCGGCGCATGGCGGGCGTCGGCGCGGGCGGCGACAACAGGGCGTCGGCGAAGCGTCGTTGATCTTCCAGCGACAAACGGATGATTTCAGCCCGCTCGATGGCGCGTTCGGCGGCGCTACGCAAGGTGGCGGTGACGAAATCGGTAATGCTGCGTCCTTGCACTTCGGCAGCGCGTTTGATCATCGCGCGCAGTTCGGGACTGATGCGGGCTTCGAGCCGGGCGGTTGCGGTTGCAGTCATGGCGGTTATCCTCCGTCGCAAATTGTACGGCAGATTGCCGATACCGACCAGCGCCGACGCGGCATTCCGACGCAGTATCGAGTTTGTTTTTCAGCGCGGCGTGCGCGCCACCACGAGGTTCGTCACTTCCTTCGCCCCGTTTTCTTTCAGACAGCGCGCTAGCGCGTCGAGGGAGGCGCCGGTGGTCATCACGTCGTCGACGACGGCGACGCGCAGACCGTCGAGGCGGCGACGGCAGGCGAAAGCGTCGCGCAGGTTGGCGAGGCGGGCTTCGAGATCGAGGCGCGCTTGCGGCGGCGTGTCGCGGACGCGGGCGACGCCGGCGAGTTCCAGCGGCAGCGCGGCGGCGCGCGCAAGCGGGCGGGCGATTTCCACCGCCTGATTGAAGCCGCGCTCGCGCAGGCGGCGCGGGTGCAGCGGCATCGGCAGAATCAGATCGACGGCGGGCGTTTCGCCGAGGGCGGCGGCGAAGAAATCCGCCATCGCCAGACGGTGGCCGTATTTGAGCCGTTTTACCAGCACGTCGAGCGGAAAGGCGTAGTCGAACGCGGCGCGGGTGGCGTCGAAGGCAGGCGGCTCGCGTCGGCAGTCGCCGCAGACCTCGCCGCAGGCGGTGGGCAAGGCGCAGCGCGGGCAAGCGGAATCGTCGTGGCGGGGCAAATCTTCGGCACAGGCGGCGCACAGCGGATGTTTTTCGCCCGCGAGCGCCCGGCCGCAAAGGCAGCAATCGCCGCCGCCGATTGTGGCAAATACGAACCCGCGCCAGCGTTCACGTAAATCGTTTTCTGCTAAATTGCCCATCAAAATATCGTCAACATGAAATTTATCGTCCCGAACAGCGATCATGACACATGAAACATCTTCCCGTCGGAGATTTATGATGAACAAGACGCTGATCACCCTTCTCGCCGCCTGTACGCTGGCAGCAGGCACGATGCCGGCGAAGGCTCAAATCGAAGTCGAAGCGGAAAAACAGGTTTTCGCCAACACGCCGTCGTGGGTGTTGTCGGATTACGTGCTGTGGGAGTTGCTCGACTACATGGCGAGCGGCGACGTGTGGATCACCTACAAGGCGGGCAACGTTTTTCAGCGCCACATCAACGTCGTCGAACAACCCACCGAGACACACGTCTATTTCAATCAGGAACGCCCGCTCAAAAGCAACGGCGTCGCGTGGGGCTACGTTCCCTACACGCAAACGCCGGTGCGGCTGCGCGGCACGCTCTCCAACGGCGGCGCCACCAGCGCCGACCCGCTGTCGCTGAACCGTCCGCTGCCGCTCGACTACAAGGGCAATTCGGACGACGTGTTCGATTACGCCCAAATCCGCGCCGTACCCGAGGACGTCAAAATCTTCCGCGAATACATCGAGCGTCGCCCGGTGACGCTGCATCTCGGGATGAACTTCAGCGCCGAATATCATGGCGGCGACGACCCCGCCCCCATCGTCGACAAAGCCACGGTTTACGTGCAGTTGGGACACCTGCTGCACGACGCTTCATCGGACATTTCCAAACTCTCGGTCATCCTCTACGGCGGCTCGACGCTCATCCTCAGCGAATCCGTGACGCTGCGCTCGCTGACGCTGAAAAACGGCGCGACGCTGGATCTTTCCGCGATGCAGTTGGAGGACGTCTTGAAGCGTTTCAAGACCACGCTGACCGTCGAAGCGGGCGACAAGGAGACGACGATTATCTTCCCCGCCAACATGAACGCGGGCGAGGTGTACTACCTGCTCAACCGCATGGCGCCGAACTACATTTCGAGAATCAAGGCCAGAACCGCCACGCAACCGTGAAAACGGCGGGGTTGGGGTCAGTCCCGATTTGACTCGCTTTCACCGGCTGGACGACAATCGTCGCCCCGTAATAGAGACCGAATCCCGACAATGACAACCGCCTCGCCCCTCCAGTACGTCGCCAAACCCGCCCGCCCCAATCCCGCCGCCGCGCCCGCCGAGGGCGCGCGCTGGAGCGTGGCCGAAATCGAGGCGCTGTTCGCCCTGCCCTTCCTCGACCTGATGTTCCGCGCTCAGGAAGTGCATCGCGCCCACTTCACCGCCGGCGAAGTGCAACGCTCGACGCTGCTCTCGATCAAGACCGGCGGCTGTTCCGAGGATTGCGGCTACTGTTCGCAATCGGCGCGCTACCACACCGGGCTGGAACGCGAACGTCTGATGCCGCTCGAAGAAGTGCTGGAACGCGCGCGCGCCGCCAAAGACAACGGCTCGACGCGCTTCTGCATGGGCGCGGCCTGGCGCAGCCCGAAGGAAAAAGACCTCGCCGCCGTCATCGAGATGGTGCGCGAAGTGAAGAAGCTCGGTCTGGAAACCTGCGTCACCCTCGGCATGTTGGACGCCGAACAGGCGAAGCTGCTCGCTGCCGCCGGGCTGGATTACTACAACCACAACGTCGACACCGCCCCGGAGCGTTACGCCGAAATCGTCACCACCCACACGCTGCAAGACCGCCTCGACACCATCGAGAAGGTGCGCGAAGCGGGCATCAACGTCTGCTCCGGCGGCATCGTCGGCATGGGCGAGGATCAGACCGGACGCGCCGGTCTGATCGCGCAACTGGCCAACCTGACGCCGCCGCCGGAATCGGTGTCGATCAACAAGCTGATTCCCTTCCCCGGCACGCCGCTGGCCGACGGCGGCGAACTCGACCCGTTCGATTTCGTGCGCACCATCGCGGTGGCGCGCATCACCATGCCGGAGAGCTTCGTGCGCATGTCGGCGGGGCGCGAGCAGATGAGCGACGAGTTGCAGGCGCTGTGTTTCATGGCCGGCGCCAATTCGATTTTCTACGGCGAACGCCTGCTCACCGCCGACAACGCCGAAGCCGGCGACGATTTGCGCCTGTTCGAGCGCCTCGGTCTGGTGTCGATTTAGGGCGCTGGTGGACGACGACGATTTCCTCGCCCGCGAAATCGCCCGTCGCATGGACGCGCGGCTCGACGTGATGCGCGTCGCGCCGAAGCGAGTGCTCGATTTGGGGTGCGGCGCGGGCGGCGATCTGGGGCGGTTGAGGGAGAGGTTTCCGAAGGCGGTGAGGGTTGGGGTCGATGGGGAC
>JAISSY010000035.1 GCA_031272995.1 Azoarcus sp. | reverse complement strand
GACTTCGAGTTCGGAGACGCCCGATTCTTGCACGAGGTCGATGAGTTTCTTCAACTTACGCAAATCCATTTCGATACTCCGGGAAAAAATAGGTAATGGCCGGGGAAAGTAGTAGGGGCGTCGCCGTTACGGCGTCAGCCCGCGCGCTCCCGCAGCCGGGCGAGGGCGTAATCCACCGCCGCCAGATAACCGTGCGCGCCGAGTCCGCAGATCACGCCGACGGCGAGATCGGAGAAGAACGAGCGATGGCGAAAGTCGTCGCGCGCGTGGATGTTGGAAAGGTGCACTTCCACGAAGGGAATGCGCACGGCAGCCAGCGCGTCGCGCAACGCGACGCTGGTATGGGTGTAAGCGGCGGGATTGATGATGATGAAGTCGACGCCCTCCGCCGAAGCGGCCTGAATGCGGTCGATGAGTTGGCCTTCGTGATTGCTCTGGAACGATTCGACCAGCACGCCCTCGACGCGGGCGCGCGCCTCCATGGCGGCGTGGATGTCGGCCAGCGTGGTGCGGCCGTACACATCCGGCTCCCGTGTGCCGAGCAGATTGAGATTGGGGCCATGCAAAGCGAGAATACGCGGTTGCGGCGGCGGAGTTTTACTGCTTTTTTGGCGCTTCATGCGCGGAGTTTGGCGCAGTTCTCGACAATTTGTCCAGTAGGAGTGTTACGCGTCCCGACGGCGGTGTGGGAAGTGCGTCACAGCGCGCGAACCCGAATCAAGACCGCGCGTTCTCCGGCGCCAACAGCGCCTCCACCTGCGCCAGCCGGGCGCGCGGCTGGCGACGTTCGCGTTCGGCGCTCGCCGGGTAGAGCGACAGGCGCGCCGGCACGTCGTCCCAATCGAGGGCGAACACCATCTCCGGCGCATCCGGCGTGGTTTTGCGCACTTCGCGGTGTTCGAAGGCGATGCCGGCGTCGAGCAGGAAGATTTCCACATCCTTGGCGCTCTCCGGAAAGAGGTCGATTTCGATTTCGGCGTAACGTCCGGCGGTGCCGTCGAGCGCGCCGCCGGTGAGATAGGGGCGGAAAGCCGCCAGTCGCCGCATCAACCCCACGGCGGCGGTGCGCATGTCGGCAAGTCGCGCCGCCTGTTCCTCGCCTTGATAAAGGGTTTGCCAAGTGCGCAGTTCGGCTTCGATTTCGGCGTTGGCGGGGAGCGATTCGTCCTCGTCGATGCCGAGTCGTCGCGCCGCCTTGCGTTTGGCGAAGCCGAAGTCGCTGACGCCGTCCTCGGCCATCATCCGTGCGGCCAGCGCCGCGATTTCACGGCGACGTTGCGCGCCCCGTGCGGGAAAACCATGTTGCGCCATGCTTTTGACGGAAGGCCCTGCGGGCTTCGGGTAGAATCCCGCGCATTCTACACGGCGCGTTCGTTTACATATATGCACATCCACATTCTTGGCATCTGCGGCACCTTCATGGGCGGCGTGGCGCAACTGGCGGCGGCCTCCGGGCACACCGTCACCGGCTGCGACGCCAACGTCTACCCGCCGATGAGCGACCAACTGCAAGCGGCGGGCATCGCGCTCACCGAGGGGTTCGACGCCGGGCAGACGGCGATCAAGCCCGACGTGTTCGTGATCGGCAACGCCATCTCGCGCGGCAATCCGCTCCTGGAGGCGATTCTCGACCAGAACCTGCCCTACGTTTCCGGCCCGCAATGGCTGGCGGAAAACGTGCTGCGCGGGCGTTGGGTGCTCGGCGTCGCCGGCACGCACGGCAAGACCACCACGGCGGCGATGCTCGCCTTCATTCTGGAAAAGGCCGGGCTGAATCCGGGCTTTCTCATCGGCGGCGTGCCGCTGGATTTCGGCGTTTCGGCGCGACTGGGCAAGACGCCGCTGTTCGTGATTGAGGCCGACGAATACGACACCGCTTTCTGCGACAAACGTTCCAAGTTCGTGCATTACCGTCCGCGCACGGTGATTCTCAACAATCTCGAATTCGACCATGCGGACATCTTCGCCGATCTGGCGGCGATCGAGACGCAATTCCACCATCTCGTGCGCACGCTGCCCGCTACCGGGCGCATCGTCGCCAACGCCCGCGAGGAAAGCCTGAAGCGCGTGTTGGCGCGCGGCTGCTGGACGCCGGTCGACTGGTTCAACGCTTTCAAGGACGGATGGGGCGTCGATGGCGACGACGCCGAAGGCAGCCTCGTTATCTACGACGACAGCGGCGAAATCGGTCGCACGCAATGGAGCCTCAACGGCGCGCACAACCGCGCCAACGCCTGCGCCGCGCTGCTGGCGGCGCGTCACGTCGGCGTGGCGCTGGAAGACGGCTTGCGGGCGCTGGCGGAGTTCCACAACGTCAAGCGCCGTCTGGAAGTGCGCGGCGAAGCGGGCGGCGTCGTCGTCTACGACGATTTCGCCCACCACCCCACCGCCATCGCCACCACGGTCGACGGCCTGCGCCGCAAGGTCGGCCCGGCGGCGCGCATCATCGCCGTGCTGGAGCCGCGCTCGAACACGATGAAGATGGGCACGATGAAAGACAAACTTGCCGACAGCCTGCGGCAAGCCGACCGCGTGTTCTGCTACGCAAAAAATCTGGGATGGGACGCGGCCGCCGTGCTGGCGCCGCTAGGCGAGCATCAGTCCTGCCATGAGGATTTGACCGAACTGGTCGCCGCCGTGGCCGCCGAGGCGAGACCCGGCGACCACGTCTTGGTGATGAGCAACGGCGGCTTCGGCGGCGTCCATCAAAAGTTGCTGGAAGCGCTCGCCGCCGTTTGAGGGCGAAGGCTCAGGGCGCTTCGGGCGGGGTGCTTTCCACTGTTCCGCCGGCGGCGTCGGCGGCCTTGGCTTGGGCTTCGGTGATGTATTCGAACACCCTGACCACTTCCAGAACCTTGGCTACGCCCTGAACGTCGGTACTGCTGCGGGCAAGTTCGACCGCTTCTTCGCCTTCGGCGCGAGTGACGATGCCGAGCAGGAAGACCTTGCCCGCCTCGGTGACGATTTTGATGTGATTGGCATGGAACTTGCCGCTGGCCACGAAACGCGATTTGATTTTGGCGGTGATGGCGGTGTCGTTGGCGCGAGACGTGAGGGACGAGGCCGGGCCGACCACCAATTCGTTGGCGACGGAACGCACGTTGGCGACACTGGCCGCCAGCCGCTGCATTTCGGTACGCACGTGTTCGTTCTGCACTTCGCCGGTCAACAGAACCTTGCGGTTGTAGGAGGTGACGTTGACGTGGTTGGCATCGCCGAAGTTCTTGCTCTTGAGGTTGAGAACCTTCCATTCGATGCTTTCGTCGTCGACGTAGCTGCCCGAACTGCGTCGATCGGCAATCATGGCCGCGCCGCTGGCCGCACCGGTGGCGACGAGCGCGAAACAACCCTGCAACACTGGCAGGCTGGCCACGAGGAACAGGCCCGCGAGCAAGGCGCGGCGGGTGGAGAACAAAGTGGTTTTCATCGGTCTTCTACTCCCAGTAGTAAACAATCAATGCCGTCGCACAGGCAGTGCAAAACGAGCAGGTGGATTTCCTGAATGCGCGCGGTTCGTTCGGCGGGTACGCAAAGGTGAATGTCGCCCGGAACCAGAATGTCAGTGATTTTGCCACCACTTTTACCGGTCAGGGCGACGACGCGCATTTCGCGTTCATGCGCGGCGGCGATGGCGGCCAGCACGTTGGGTGAATTGCCGCTGGTCGAAATCGCCAGCAATACGTCGCCCACTTGCCCCAGCGCGCGCACCTGTTTCGAGAACACCTGTTCGTAGTCGTAATCGTTGCCGATGGAAGTGAGCACCGAGGAATCGGTGGTGAGCGCCACGGCGGCGAGCGGCGGGCGTTCCATCTCGAAACGGTTGATGAGTTCGGCGGCGAAATGCTGCGCGTCGGCGGCGGAGCCGCCGTTGCCGCAGGCGAGAATCTTGCCGTTGTTGAGCAAACAGCCGGTCATCGCCTCGACCGCTTCCGCCACCGGAGGCGCCAGCCATTCCACGGCGGCGAGTTTGGCTTTGGCGCTGTCTTCGAACTGGCGAGCGATGCGGTCGATCAGGTTCATGATGGCAATGGGTTCCGGAGTGGGCGAAGTCTAGCATCCAGCTGCCGTCCGATGGGGAACGAAGCGTCGGGCTTATTTCATGTCTATGATTTTCAAATAAAAAATTATTTGTAACTCAGGAAAACGAAAAAACGATTAGCTGGAAACAAGGACGGCAGAATACGCCTATATATGCACATAAGCTTAAGAAGTGGCGAATATTGTAATCTTATGGAATTGCTCGAACTGCATAACTGAAAAGGGTTTTGTTTGGTTGCAGCTTCTTTTTTCTGATGATCCAACTTTTTTTCTTAAGGAGATGGGTGTAATTTTCAATGACAGTGCTAGAATCCCCGCGGCTGAAGTAGCGTTATCCGCCCACGCAGTATCAACCTGGTTCTGTAACAACAACCTGTCCAATCGAGGAAAAGCATGAACAAAGGTGAATTCGTCGAAGCTCTGGCTGATCGTCTGGATATTTCGCGTGCTCAAGCCGAGCGCGCGCTTGGCGGCGTGCTTGAGATCATTTCGCAGCAATTGGTCAAAGGCGAAAAAGTCGCCTTTACCGGTTTCGGTTCGTTTGAAGTGTCCAAGCGTGCGGCTCGCACCGGACGCAACCCGCAAACCGGCGCCACGATCAAGATTCCCGCATCGAAGGTGCCGAAGTTCTCCGCTGGCGCCACGCTGAAGTCCGCGGTCAACACGGGCAAAGGCAAACGCTAAACCGACGCGGTTCACAGCTTCATAAACCGGTGGAAGGCGACTTCCGCCGGTTTTTTATTTGCCGGTAAAAAACTTTTTTATTTTTTCGCGCGCGCGGTGGCGACTTCCTGCGGACGCAGGCTCGCCGCCAGACGGTCGAGCACGCCGTTGACGAATTTGTGGCCGTCGGTGCCGCCGTATTTCTTCGCCAATTCGATGGCTTCGTTGATCACGACGCGGTAGGGCGTCTCGACGCCGTGACGCAATTCGAAGGCGCCGAGCAGCAGCACCGCGTGTTCGACCGGCGAGAGTTCCTCCACCGCGCGGGTGATGAGCGGCGCGAACAGGGCGCGCAATTCAGCGGCTTCACCGACCGTGCCCTGCAACAGCGCGGTGAAGAAATCGGCGTCGACCGTCAGGTGGGCGCGCTTGCGTTTCTTCGTCGCGTTTTCGTCGTCGTCCGGCGTGGTGGCGAGTTCCTTCAACGCCCACAGTTGTTCGCGCGCCGGCAGTTCGACCAGCGAGGCGGGAGCGGGCCGCTCGGCGTCCGCCGCGTGCAGCAGCCATTGATAGACCGCTTGCAGCGCCAGTTCGCGCGCGTGGCTGCGGGCGGCGATTTCGCCCCGACTCACGGCAGCGCCTTCTGCAGATTGGCCATTTCGACGGCGGCGCGGGCGCAATCGCGGCCTTTTTCGGCCATGCGCGCCAGCGCCTGTTCGTCGTTTTCGGTGGTGAGCACGCCGTTGGCGATCGGCAGGCCGTGATCGAGGGTGACGGCGCTGATGCCGGCGGCCATTTCGTTGGAAACCAACTCGAAGTGGTAAGTCTCGCCGCGAATCACGGCGCCGAGCGCCACCAGCGCGTCGAACTTGCCGCTGCGCGCCAGCCGCTGCAGCACCAGCGGAATTTCCAGCGCGCCGGGAACCGAGGCGATGCGAATGGCGTCGGGCACGACGCCGAGTTGGCGCAGTTCCTCGACGCAGGCGGCGAGCAGCCCTTCGCCGATTTCAGGATTGAAGCGGCTGACGACCACGGCGATGCGCAGTCCCTTGCCGTTGAGGTTGATGTCGTATTCGGTGATGTCTTGGTAGTGGGGCATGGTCAAAGGTCGGGGAAACGAAAGGTTTTGATGCGCGCTCATTGATCGTCGGGGATGATTTCCACCCCGCGCGATTGGTCGAGTTGGGCGAGGAAGCCGGTGATTTCCAGCCCGAAGCCGGCCATGCTCGGAATCTTGCGCGGGCTGGCGAGCACGCGCATTTTGCCGACGTTGAGGCCGCGCAAGATTTGCGCGCCGACGCCGGAGAGCCGCGCATCCCAACGCGTCGGCGGCGCGCCCTCGCCGGTGAGGCGGTCGAGCAGTTCCTGCCCGCTTTGCGGGCGATAGAGCAGCACGACGACGCCAGCCTCGGCCTCGGCCAGCCCGGCGAGCGCCTGATGAATCGGAAAGGTGTGGCCGGTGTGGGCGGCGTCGAGGAAATCGACGAAGGAAATCGCTTCGTGCACGCGCACGAAGGTTTCGCGTTCGGGGCGGATGTCGCCGTGATAGACGGCGAAATGCACGTCGCCGGAAGTGGTGTCGCGGAAAGCGGCGAGGCGGAAATGCCCGTAGGGCGTGGCGATTTCCTTGTCGGCGATTTTCTCCACCAGCCGTTCGGTGGCGGCGCGGTATTCGATCAGGTCGCGGATGGTGCCGATTTTCAGGCCGTGTTTGGCGGCGAATTCGATCAGATCCGGCAGCCGCGCCATGGTGCCGTCTTCCTTGAGAATCTCGCAGATGACCGCCGCCGGTTCCAGCCCGGCGAGTTGGGTGAGGTCGCATCCCGCCTCGGTGTGGCCGGCGCGAATCAGCACGCCGCCGGGTTTTGCGGTGAGCGGAAAGACGTGGCCGGGCATCACGATGTCTTCGGGGCGCGCGTGCCGCGCCACCGCCACCTGCACGGTGCGGGCGCGGTCTTGCGCCGAAATGCCGGTAGTGACGCCGGTGGCGGCCTCGATGGAAGCGGTGAACGCGGTGCCGAGCGGGGCGCGGTTGTCGCTCACCATTTGCTCCAGCCCCAGTTGCTTGCAGCGTTCGTCGGTGAGGGTCAGGCACACCAGCCCGCGCCCGTGCGTGACCATGAAGTTGATCGCTTCCGGGGTGACGAACTCGGCGGCCATCAGCAGATCGCCTTCGTTCTCGCGGTCTTCCTCGTCGACGAGGATGACGATGCGCCCGGCGCGAATCTCGGCGATGATTTCGGAAGTGGGCGCGAGCGGCGCCGGCCGGTCGTGGCGCGGCGCCGGCGGCGTCAGCGGAAAGGGTTGGATTTGTGCGCTCATGGAGGGGGTCTCTTTTGTGTTGTAGGTCAGGCGGCAGGCGTTTCGTCGCCGTCGCGCCACGCCATCATGCGTTCGACGTAGCGGGCGATGAGGTCGATTTCCAGATTGACCTTGCTGCCGGCCTCGAGGTGTTTGAGGTTGGTGACTTCGATGGTGTGGGGAATCAGGTTGATGGAAAAATCGCGCCCTTCGACGGCGTTCACGGTCAGGCTGACGCCGTTGACCGTCACCGAGCCTTTGCGCGCGATGTAGCCGGCGATGGCGTCCGGCGCCCGCACCACCAGTTCGTAAGATTCGGCCAGCGGCGCGAACTTCAGCACTTCGCCGACGCCATCGACGTGGCCGGTGACGAGGTGCCCGCCCAGACGGTCGGAGAGCGACAACGCCTTTTCCAGATTGACTTCGCCACCGACCTGCTCCAGTCCCACCGAGCAGTCGAGGGTTTCGCGCGACACGTCGAACTTCACCCTGTCGCCGTCGCGTTC
The DNA here is from genome assembly GCA_031272995.1 of Azoarcus sp. Lineage (GTDB taxonomy): Bacteria > Pseudomonadota > Gammaproteobacteria > Burkholderiales > Rhodocyclaceae > WRNU01. The sequence goes on along the minus strand of JAISSY010000035.1, from coordinate 2,447 downwards.
GATGACCGTCAGGCACACGCCGCTGTTGGCGATGCTGTCGCCGATGGCGACGTCGGAGAGGTCGAGTCCGCCGACGTCGACGGTCAGGCGCAAGCCGTCGCCTAGCGGTTCGGTGCGTTCGATGCGGCCCACCGCGGCCACGATGCCAGAAAACATGATTGGATACCGGAGAGTTGGAAGTCGGGAAGGCGGAATATTATTCCGAAAGCGCCGTTTGCGCGCGGTCGAGCAGCGCGGCGAACTCGCGCGGCTTCATGAATCCCACCACGCGCAGGGCGTCGATGCGCCGCCCCGATGCGTCGAAGAACACGATTCCGGGCGGCCCGACGAGGCCGAATCGTTGCAGCAGCGCCTTGTGCGCCTCGGTGTAATCGGTCACGTCGACCTGCAACAGCAACATGCGCGCCATGCGCGCGGCGACTTCCGGGTCGCTGAACGTGTCGCGCTCCATCTCCTTGCAGGTGACGCACCAATCGGCATAGAAATCGAGCATCGCTGCGCGTCCGCCGGTCTCGGCCAGTTTGGCGTCGAGTTCTTCCACCGTGGCGACGCGGGTGAAGGGCGGATGCGTCGCCACGCCGGAAAAGCTCGGCAACAGCGGCGAAATTATCCATACCGCCGCCGCCAGCAACAGCACGCCGGCGGCGCGCTTTACCCATTCCATCCACGGCCCCGCCTTCGGCAGCACCGAATGGGCGGTCAGCGCCAGCGCAATCAGCGGCACGCCCATGCCGAGCGCCAGCACGAACAGCGCCACGCCGCCCAACACCGCGTCGCCGGTCTTGGCGATGTAAAGCAGCGCCCCGGCGAGCGGCGCGGTGACGCACGGCCCGACGATGAGCGCCGACACCGCCCCCATCGCCGCCACGCCGCCCAAGTGGCCGCCTTTCTCCCGGTTGGCGACGGCGGAGAGCCGACTTTGCAGCGCCGCCGGCAACTGCAACTCGTACAGCCCGAACATCGACAGCGCCAACACCACGAACACCAGCGCGAACGCCGACAGCACCCAGACGTTCTGCAACGCGGCGGCGAGCAGCGTGCCGGTCAGCCCCGCCGCCACCCCGGCGAGCGCGTAAGTCGTCGCCATCCCCAACACGTAGGCGAGCGACAGCGCCGCCGCCCGTGCGCGCGAAGCGCGATGCCCGGCGCCGACGACGATGCCCGACAGAATCGGAATCATCGGCAGGGTGCACGGCGTAAACGCCAGCAACAGCCCCAACCCGAAAAAGCTCGCCAGCACCAGCGCCAAATCGGCGTCGGCCAGCAGCCGCGCCAACCGTCCGCTTTCGTCGCCGGAATCGCCCGGCGCGGCGTCGGCGGCGACGGCGGAACCCGCGTCCGGCGACCGATTCAGCGCCCCGGCGAGCAGGCTGGAACCCGCGCCGCCGCTCGCGCTTCCGGTCAGGTCGATGTCGAATTCCTGCTTGAGCGGCGGATAGCACACGCCGCCGTCCCAACACCCCTGGCCCGTCACTTCGAGCGTGAACCGCTTCGTGCCCTCGGTCGCCGTCACCGGCAACAGCACGCGCAACTGACCGCGATAGGTTTCCACCTCGCCGAAGAATTGGTCCATGTGGCGCTCGCCGGGCGGGCGCTGCGCCTCGCCGAGCGTCACCCCCGGCGTTTTGGTCGCGAAACCGAAACGTTCGCCGTAGAGGTAATAGCCGCGCGCCACATTGAACGTAACCTCCACGCTGTCCGGGCCAAGGGCGCGGGCGCTGACCGCGAACGCCTGTTCGGGGTCAAGCGGGTCGCCGGCGCGCGCCGTCGTCGCGGCGAACGAGAGCGCCAGCGCCAGCAGCAGGAACGGCAAACGGAAAAACGCGGCTATCGGCATGGTTACTTTGCGTCCGGTGCGATGGGAGCGGTCGAGTCCGCCACCCAATCGAGATAGCCCGCCAGCCCGCACGCCACCGGGACGGCGATCAATTCAGGCAATTCATACGGATGCGCCGCCTGCACGGCGGCTTCCAGCGCCGCGTAGCGCGACCGCGTCGTTTTGATGAGCAGCGGCGTCTCGGTGGCGTTTTCGACTTCATCCCGCCAGCGATACACCGACTCGCACGGCGTCAGCACGTTGACGCAGGCCGCCAGCCGTTCGGCGACGAGCGTCGTCGCCAGCGCGCGGGCGCTGGCGGCATCGGGCAGCGTGGTGAGAACGAGGAGGGCGTCGGCAGTCGAAGTCATGGAGGCGCATTGTGCAATGGCCGCGCACGACGGGCAATCGCACAAACCACATCCCGAAAACGGACGTTAGGGAAGAAATGTGCGTTCGGAGCTATGTCCGGATTCTGGAAATGTGAATTGTTTTTGCAGCGGTTATAGAGTTGGAGTGACACAACAAAAAGCCCGGTTTCAACCGGGCTAGTGCAATACGGAGCAACCGCGTTTTATACGGCGAGCTGGTCGAGCGTGCCGCCGTTGGCGAGGTATTCGACCACCCAACC